>NZ_JBFBFP010000004.1:0-307453 GCF_040684275.1 Streptomyces sp. NPDC091371 | reverse complement strand
CGTCGATGCTCCGCATCGACTCCCTCCTCCGCCTTGCAATGCACGGCACCAGACGACGCGGCCTGTCCGACCCTGATCCGCCGGACACCCCCTAGCCGTCGCCGGTGCGCCGTTCCAGCGGTGTAGCTACCGACGAGTTGCTCACACTGAAGGTCACGCTGCCGGCCCGGTAGCGGTCGTCGGACCACTCGATCGGGCGGCCGGAGGCCGTCGCGGAGACGTGCCGCTGGCGCAGCAGCGGGCTGCCGCGCCGGAGTTCCAGCAGCCGCGCGTCCTCGCTGCCGGCCGGGAGCGCGTCGATGAGGTGCTCGCCGTAGAGGGCCACGACCCCGGAGTCCTGCGCGAGGAGGTCCATGATGGAGCGGCAGTCCTCCGGCATCGCCTCCACGGCCGCCGCGATCCAGCCGGGGTAGGCGGTCCGCTCGACCATGGTGGGCTCCCCGTCGAGCCATCGCAGCCGGACCACCGCGAGGATCTCCGCACCCGGCTCCAGCGCGAGCCGCTCGGCCTCCTCCGCCGTGGCCGGCCGCCGCGTGCGGGACAGGAACCGGCTGGCGGCCCGGTGCCCGAGCCCCTCGGCCCACTGGGCGAAGCTGTTCAGCTCGCCGAAGCTGTGCCGCCGCTCGTGGCGCAGGACGATCCTCCGCGCGCCCTGCCGGGAACCGATCAGCCCCTCCGCCGCGAGCGTGGCCACCGCCTGGCGGACGGTTCCCCGGGACGCGGACCAGCGCGCGGCGAGGTCGCTCTCGGAGGGCAGCTGGGAGCCCACCGGGTGCTCGCCGGAGAGGATCGCCCGGCGCAGCGCGTCGGCGATCTCCAGATATCTGACCGTGCCCATGCCCTTCGCCCCCTGACCGGTGCGTGCGGAACACCTCGTGGTGCCCGTACCCATGATCATTCCAACACGTCCCGTCACGCCTTCTTCCGGTCATTGTCGTGTCTTCGTCGAGCCGTGCTCCCCGGTCCAGACTCCGTTCACCGTCCGTACAGTGAGACCGGGCGAACTGGAGCCAACTTGTTCAGACAAGTGAACCCCCACTTAGTCTCCGGGAGAGACCGTGCTCAGTTCCTCCGCCCGTCGTGGTGCGGCCGTTCTGCTCAGCGCCGCCGTCCTCACCACGCTCAGCGCGTGTGGTGCCGCCCCCGACACCAAGACCTCGGGTGGTGCCGGCGGCGCCAAGAACGGCGTGCAGCCGGCCGCCGCGGCCTCGGTGGCCGATTTCGGCTCCATGGAAGCCCTCGTCGCCGCCGCGCAGAAGGAGGGCAAGCTCAACGTGATCGCCCTGCCGCCGGACTGGGCGAACTACGGCGAGATCATCAAGGCCTTCGAGGCCAAGTACAAGATCAAGGTCAACAGCGAGAACCCGGACGCCTCCAGCTCCGACGAGATCGCCGCCGTCAAGTCCCGCAAGGGCCAGGACCGCGCCCCCGACGTCCTCGACCTCGGCATCGCCTTCGCCCGCAGCGGAGCCGGCGAGAACCTCTTCGCCCCGTACAAGGTCACCGCCTGGGACAAGATCCCGGCCGGCCAGAAGGACGCCGACGGCCGCTGGTACAACGACTACGGCGGCTACGTCTCCATCGGCTGCGACGCCGCGAAGATCACCACCTGCCCGCAGACCTTCGCCGACCTGCTGAAGCCCGAGTACAAGGGCAAGGTCGCCCTCAACGGCAACCCCACCAAGTCCGGTTCGGCCTTCGGCGGCGTCTACGCGGCAGCCCTCGCCAACAAGGGCTCCTTCGCCGACATCCAGCCCGGCATCGACTTCTTCGGGCAGCTGAAGAAGAGCGGGAACTTCATCCCCGTCGAGTCCACCCCGGCCACCGTCGAGAAGGGCGAGACGCCCATCTCCATCGACTGGGACTACCTCAACGCCGGCTACGCCCAGCAGTTCAAGGGCAAGGGCGTCGACTGGAAGGTCGCCATCCCCACCGACGGCGTCTACGCCCAGTTCTACTCGCAGGCCATCAACAAGGAGGCCCCGAACCCGGCCGCCGCCCGCCTGTGGATGGAGTTCCTCTACAGCGCCGAGGGCCAGAACCTCTGGCTCAAGGGCTACGCCCGCCCTGTCCTGCTCCCCGTCATGACCCAGGACGGCACCGCCGACAAGGACGCCGTCGCCAAGCTCCCGCAGGTCCAGGGCACCCCGTCCTTCCCGGCCTCCGCCGAGCTCGACAAGGCCAAGGCCACCCTCGCCGAGAAGTGGGACAAGGCCCTCTCCTGATGTCCACCACCACCCCCCGCCCCGTGGGGACCGCCGGCGGCAGCACCAGCCGCCGCCGGCGGCGCGGCCCGCGCACCTGGCTCGCCGCCCTCCCGCTCCTCGTCTTCACCGGGCTCTGCTTCGGCATCCCGCTCGGCGCCATGGCCTTCGGCGCGGTCACCCGCACCGACCCGGCGGGCGGCGCCACGCACCTCACCGGCGAGCACCTCGCGCGCTCGCTCCAGGGCCCCTACCTCGGCTCGCTCGTCGGCAGCGTCCAGCTCTCCGCCCTCACCGCCCTGATCGGCGGCGTGCTCGGAGTCGTCATCGCCCAGGCCGTGGTCACCTCCCGCTCCACCGCCCTGCGCAGCGCCGCGCTCACCGCTTCCGGGGTGCTCGCCAACTTCGGCGGCGTGCCCCTCGCGTTCGCGTTCATCGCCACCGCCGGCATCTCCGGGGTCCTGACCCAGCTCGGCGACCTCACCAGCCTCGGCTGGAACCTGTACTCCTTCACCGGCCTCACCGTGGTCTACCTGTACTTCCTCATCCCCCTCATGGTGCTGGTCATCGCCCCCGCCCTGGAGGGACTGCGCCCCCAGTGGCGCGAAGCCGCCCAGAACAGCGGGGCCACCGGATGGCAGTTCTGGCGCCACGTCGGCCTGCCCGTCCTCGCGCCCTCCCTGCTCGGCGGGTTCGTCCTGCTCTTCGGCACCGCCTTCGCCGCGCACGCCACGGCCGCCGCCCTCGTCGGCGGCTCCGTGCCGCTGGTCACCCTCAAGATCGCGGACGCGCTGTCCGGGAACGTGCTCACGGGCCAGGAGAACGTGGCGCTCGCCCTCGGCCTCGACATGATCCTGATCGCCGGCCTGGTCATGGCGGTCTACCTGCCCCTCCAGCGACGGAGCGCCCGATGGCTGCGATGACCCCCACCGCCACCCGCACGACCCCGGACGTCGAAGCCCCCGCGCGGCCCGCC
This sequence comes from Streptomyces sp. NPDC091371, assembly GCF_040684275.1. Classification (NCBI taxonomy): domain Bacteria; kingdom Bacillati; phylum Actinomycetota; class Actinomycetes; order Kitasatosporales; family Streptomycetaceae; genus Streptomyces; species Streptomyces sp. NPDC091371. The sequence continues at coordinate 304,273 of NZ_JBFBFP010000004.1, read as the reverse complement.
CGGCCCCGGCCCAGGCCGCGGGTCTGGCGCGGAGCCGTCCTCGTACTGGCCGGCGCCTACTTCCTCGTGCCCCTCGTCGCCTCCTTCGTCTTCACCGTGCACGTGCCCGGCCAGGGCATCACCTTCGAGGCGTACACCGAGCTCCTCGCCGCCGAAGGCTTCACCCAGAGCCTGCTGCTCTCCCTCGGCCTCGCCGCCGCGACCATCGCACTGTCGCTGCTGCTCGCCGTGCCCGCACTGGTGGCCGTCCGCATCGGCTCCCCGCGGCTGCGCCCGGTCGTCGAGGTGATGTGCATGCTGCCGCTGGTGGTGCCGCCGATCGCCCTGGTCTCCGGCATCACCACCGTGCTGCGCTGGGGACCGGAACACCTGTCGCGGACCCCGCTCTACCAGACGTTCATCGCCGTCCAGAACGAGGACTTCCCCGTCGTCCTGGTCCTCGCCTACACCGTGCTGGCGCTCCCGTTCGTCTACCGCTCGCTCGACGCGGGGCTGCGCGCCGTCGACGTGCCCACCCTGGTCGAGGCCGCCCGCAGCTGCGGCGCGAGCTGGCCGCACGTCGTCCTGCGCGTGCTGCTGCCGAACCTGCGGGCCTCGCTCGCCGGCGCCGCCTTCCTCACCCTGGCCCTGGTGCTGGGCGAGTTCACCATCGCCTCGCTCCTCGGCTTCCGGCCCTTCGCGGTGTGGATCGTCTCCATCTCCGGAGCCCAGGCCCGGATGTCGGTGGCCGTCTCCATCCTCAGCCTCCTCATCACCTGGCTGCTGCTGCTCGCCCTCTCGCGGGCCGGGACCAACCCCACCACCGCAGCAGCCACCACCTCCCGCAAGGAGTCCTGACCCCCCATGCCCACCACTCTCCCCGCGGCCAGGAAGCCCATGGACCCCGCCGAGCCGGCGGGCGGAGCGCGCGTCGAATTCCGCGGCCTGCGCCGGGCCTTCGGCTCCACCGTCGCCCTCGACGGCCTCGACCTGACGGTCGAACCCGGCGAACTCATCGCCCTGCTCGGCCCGTCCGGCTGCGGAAAGACCACCGCGCTGCGGGTCGTCGCCGGCTTCGAGCAGCCCGACTCCGGCGAAGTCCTCGTCGACGGACAGGACATCACCCGCGTCCCGGCCAACCGCCGGGACGCCGGGATGGTCTTCCAGTCGTACAGCCTCTTCCCGAACCTGAACGCCCGCGACAACGTCGCCTTCGGCCTGCGCGTACGCAAGGTCGGCGCGGCGCAGCGCCGCGAGCGGGCCGCCGAACTCCTCGACCTGGTCGGCCTGCCCGACCACGGCGACCGCTACCCGCACCAGATGTCCGGCGGCCAGCAGCAGCGCGTCGCGCTCGCCCGCGCCCTGGCCCTGCGCCCGCGCGTGCTCCTCCTCGACGAGCCGCTGTCCGCCCTGGACGCCAAGGTACGGACGAACCTGCGCGAGGAGATCCGCCGCCTCCAGCTCTCCCTCGGCATCACCACCGTCTTCGTCACCCACGACCAGGAGGAGGCCCTGTCCATGGCCGACCGGGTCGCCGTCCTGAACGCCGGGAAGCTGGAGCAGTGCGCGGCCCCGGCCGAACTGTACGAACGCCCGGCGACGGCGTTCGTCGCCGAGTTCGTCGGCACCATGAACCGGCTGCCGGGGCTGCTCGCCGGTTCCGGCCTGGTGGAGGTGGCGGGCTCCCGCCTGCCCGTGGACGGCCCGGTCCCGGCGACGCCGGACGTGGAGGTCCTCGTACGGCCCGAGAACGTGACGGCGAGCGCCGACGCCGAGGGCACCGCCACCGTCGTCTCCGCCTCCTTCTTCGGCGCCGTCACCCGCCTCCACCTGGAACTGCCCGGCGGCGTACCGGTCAAGGCGGACCTGCCCTCGCGGGACGCCGCAGACCTGGTCCCCGGCGCGCGGGCCGCCGTCGCACTCGCCGAGCGGCCCGTGCTCGTCGTGCCGAGGTCCGCGTGAGCACCCTCGCCGCGGTCCTGTTCGACATGGACGGCACCCTTGTCGACACCGAGGTGCTGTGGTGGCGGACCACCGAGGAGATCGCCGACGGCCTCGGCCACCGCCTTGACCACGCGGACGCGCCGGAGGTCGTCGGCCGCGCGGTGGAGGACACCGCCGCCCACCTCGTACGGGTTTCGGGAGGGGGAGACCCGTACGAGGTGGCGGCGGCCCTCACCGACAGCTTCTTCCGCAAGGTGGACGCGGGGGCGCCGATGCGGCCGGGCGCACAGCGGCTGCTGACCGCGCTCGAAGCGGACGGCGTGCCCTTCGCCCTGGTCAGCGCCTCGCCGCGGGTGGTCGTGGACTCGGTGGTCGGGGGCTCGCTGGCCCACGTCCCCTTCGCCTTCACCCTCTCCGCCGACGACACCGACCGGACCAAGCCGCACCCGGAGCCGTACCGGGCCGCCGCCGGCCGGCTGGGCCTCGTCCCGGAGGCGTGCGTGGCGGTGGAGGACTCGCCGGACGGCGCGGCCTCGGCGGAGGCGGCCGGCTGCGGGGTCCTGGTGGTCCCCTCCCTGCTGCCGGTCCCGGGCTCACCGCTGCGGACCTTCGTACGCTCCCTGGAGGAGGTCACCCCGGACCTGCTGCGCCGGTGCCTCGCGGTGACGCCCGGCTAGTGCTGTGACCGGCAAGGTTCACCGGGTCACGGCGCCCGGCACGGCACCTCGCTGCGTTGTCGGACCGCGCAAGTACGTCCAGTACGAGGCGCGGCCCTCCGCCTTGCGATGCACCGCACCGGACACCGCGCCCCGGCAAACCTTTCCGGCCACAGCACTAGAGCGTGTCCGGGCGGTCTCGCAGGGCCTTGGCGACGAGGTCGTGGATGAGGTATTCGCCGGGGGCCCGGTTCTCCTTGAGGCGGGGCAGGTCTTCGGGGCCGAACCAGTCGTAGGCGGTGTGCTTGGACCATTCCAGGACCGGGTGGTCCAGGTCGCCGTCGACCTCGATGAGGTAGTCGGCCTCGTGCCGCATTCCGGCCCCGTCGTCGCCGGTCCACGTGGTGATCCCGAGGAGGCGCCGGACGCGGCGCAGGCGCCAGCCGGTCTCCTCCTCGACCTCGCGGCCGAGGGCGTCCAGCAGGGACTCTCCGGGCTCGACGTGGCCGCCGACGATGTCCCAGCAGTCGGGGAAGAGCCGCCGGCGGGGGCCGCGCTTCTGGGCGAAGGCCCTGCCGTCCTGGTTGAGGACGACCGCGCCGACCGCCCACAGCTCGCCGTCGGCGGGCACCGGGATCTCGACGCCGGCCTCCACGGCCGCGTGGTGCTGATCGTCTGGCATGTCCCCCACTGTAGGGGCGGGTTGTCCGACGGCGCCCGGGCTCAGGATCCCGGCCCTATCCGCCGGACACCCCCTGGCCCGATGCCCGGGCGCCGAGGATCTTCAGGATGCCCTCGGCGTACGCGGCGGCCCCCGACCCCGGGGCGACGGCGAGTTCGCGGCGGTAGCCGTCGACGCCCGTGCGGATGAAGGCCGCGCACTGGCCGTGCAGGCCGGCCTCGTGGGTGCCGCCGTCGTCCACCGTGCACAGCAGGGCCAGCAGCGTCCACAGCAGGGCCTCGCGGGTCGCCTGCCGGGGCGGCCGGGCCGACCACACGGCCATCAGGACGCCGCACGCCGCAGGCGCGGGCGGCTTCAGGTCCTCCCCGAAGAAGACGTGCCCCTCCAGCGCGCGGAACGCGGAGGGATGCCCCTCGGCGGCATCCCGCACCGCGCCCACCAGATGACCCGCGGACCGGCCGCAACCGCACTCGATCGCATCCCAGTCGTGACGCCGGATCTCCGCCTCCACCGCGTCCGGAACCAGTGGACTGGACGGCACCTCGGACTGGCGGCGCAGAGCACGCTGCGGCTTCTCGCTCCCCCTCATGGAGCACAGTATGAGGCCGGCCCCGGCAGCCCCGCGAGGGGGCCCGGAACCGGATCGCGCGGTCGGCCGTCTGAGACCCCGTGTGGATGAAAAGAAGAATCCTGACGCTGCTGTTCGCCCTGCTCGCGACCCAATTGGGCTCCCTCATCAGCCCCGCCTACGCGTGCGGCTGCGGGGCGATGATCCCGTACGGCCAATCCCGGTTCGGCGTCGACCGGGAGACCTCCGTCGTGCGCTGGGACGGCCGTACGGAACAGATCGTCATGCGCTTCATCGTTCGCGGGGACGCCGACCGGGCCGCCTGGATCATGCCGGTCCCGGGGCGGGCCACGGTGCAGCTGGGCGACGGGAAGCTGTTCGACGAGCTGGAGGAGCGGACCCTGCCCGAACACGAGACCCGGCACTACTTCTGGCCGCGCTCCAAGGACTGGCCCTTCTCCTCCGGCATGAGCGACGGCGTCGGCGCCGCCCCGCCGGGAGCCGGCGACGCGGCGGTCGGCGTCGTCGGCCGCGAGCAGCTCGGCGACTTCGACGTCGCCCGGCTGACCGCCACCGACCCGGCCGCCCTGAAGAACTGGCTGGAGTCCAACGGCTTCACCCTCCCCGACCGCCTCACCACCGAGGTCGAGCCGTACGTCGCCCAGAAGTGGGAGTACGTGGCCGTACGGCTCGCGCCCCGCGAGCCGGGCAAGAAGCTGCGCGGCGAACTCGACCCGCTGAGGATCCGCTTCGACAGCGACAAGCTGGTCTACCCGATGCGGCTGTCCCGGATGGCCAAGAACCCGCAGTCCCTGGGCCTCTACGTACTGGCCGAGCACCGGATGGAACCCGCGTCCCGGATCGGCGGCGCCGCACCGGAGGTGACCTTCGCGGGCACCGTCAGCCCCGGCTCCGGACCGCTCGCCGAACTGGCCGGCGGCAAGCCGGTGTTCCTCACCGCCATCGAGCAGGAGTTCCCGGAACCGGCCCGCATCGACGCCGACCACGAACTGCGGGCCACCGCCAAGGACACCCCCTACCGCCGGATCGTCTACCGCGACCAACTGCTCACGGTGGGCGGCGGAGTCCCGGTCTGGCTCCTGAGCGTCGTGGCCGCCCTCCTGGCGCTCGCGGCGGCGGTCGTCGTGATCCGGCGCCGCAGGCGAGCCCGGCGGTCCTGACGGTCGGACGTGCGGTGAGTACGGGTACTCATGTGCCCGGACATCGACGTCCTGCACGATGCGGGCATGCGATCGACACGACTCCAGAAGTCCGTTCTCGTGACCGTCCTCGGCTGCGTGGTCCTGGCCGGCTGCGGCACTCGGAACGCCGCCACCGATCAGACCCCTGCGGCGAACGCCGTCTCGGCGCCGGCCCCGCTCGGCGCCGAGCCCGGCGACAACGATCCCGAGATGCGGTTCGTCGAGCTGATCGGCCGCATCCTGCAGAGCTGCGACCCGGACGCCCTCAAGACCCCTGACGGCAGCGGTGGCATGGCCAGGCCCGAGGACCTGCCGGGTGGGAAGGGCGCGGGTGCGCCCACACCGGAGTACGGGCCGGGCGAGACCCCGCCGGGTGTGCCGAACGCCGACGGCGCCGTACCGGTCCCGCTGGAGGATCCCGCGCCGCCGGCGCCGAACCCTGACGCCCCCGGCCCCAAGCCGCTCGACGAGGTACCCCTGATGGACATAGAGCGGTGCGGCGGCAACGAGCACGCGAAGCGCATCGGCGAGGTGTTCAAGACCGCGAAGACGACCGACTACCGGGAGATGCGGGAGAAGCTGGAGGGCCTGGACTACCCGGCAGAGCGGATCCACCGGATGCCGGACCACGCCGGCGCCCCCCGGGCGAGGGTCGACCTGCGCTTCATGGGCGGCCACCTGGTCCTCGAGGTCACCGGCACCGGCAGCGGCGTCACGGTCGAGGCGTTCGGGGCCTCGGAGGAGGAGCGCGTGCACGCGACCGAGGTCAAGCGGACGCCGAAGCCGGACGCGCCCGCCTTCTGACCGGACCGCGCGAGAAGGGGCGTCCTCCGGGGAGGACGCCCCTTCTCGGTGACACGTTCAGGCCCGGGACCTCCAGAACGCGCACTGGTGATCGGCCTCGAAGGACGTGGACGTCCGCGTCGCCACCGGGTCGAGGACGAGCACCGTCGCCTCGGAGCCGGCCGCCGGCCACGGGGTCTGACCCGGCACGACGGGGGCGCCGAAGCGTGCGAAGGCACCCCAGTAGCCCTTCATCCTCGTCCCCAGCGCGACCTGGACCGGGGTCAGCGGCCGCTCGCCCATCGTGAAGTCGTGCAGATAGGCCAGCTCCGCACTGTGCGCGTTCGACTCGTCCAGCCCCGGCACCTGCGCCCCCGCCAGCGTCGGCGAGTCCGGGTCGTCGAACTCGTAGACATAGGTCGGCACTTGTGAGGCGAACGTGCGCGCCGACCACGCGGTGTGGCAGGCGAACGAGGAGTCGGTCAGCACGGCCGACAGCGCCAGGTAGGGCGAGCCGTGGGCCGACACCGGATAGCGGGCCAGCACCTCGGGCCCCGCGGCCCCGTACGTCGCCAGCACCTGCGCCGCGTACTCCTCCGCCGTCAGCCGCGGCTGCGTCAGCGCGACGAAGAAGCGCGCCTCGGAGCGGGTGCTGCCGATCAGCACGGGCACCTTGTTCCACGCCCCGCTCCCGATGGCCGCCGCCGGCTCCACCGGCAGCAGCCCGTCCCCGGACGCCGGACCCGAGGTGGGCAGCGCCCGGGCGGCCTCGACCAGCGCCGCCCCCGAGGCGGCGCGCAGGCACGCGGCGACCGCGGCCCCGTCCGTACACCCGGCCCGGTCGGCGAAGGCCCGCGCCTCGGCCTCGGCCCTCGCGCTGTCGGGCGTACGGAGCAAGGTGCACGGTCCGCTCTGCAGTACGGCCCGGTGGAACAGGCCGGCGGCCGACGGCGCGGCCAGCAGCGCGCACACGGAGCCGCTGCCCGCGGACTGCCCGGAGACGGCCACGTTCCCCGGATTCCCGCCGAACGCGGCGATGTTCTCCCGCGTCCAGCGCAGGGCCGCGAGCTGGTCCATCAGCCCGAACGACCCGGAGCGGGCCCCGTTCTCCGCGGCCAGCTCGGGCAGGCCCAGATAACCGAGCTGCCCCAGACGGTAGTTGACGCTCACGACGATGCTCTGCGTGAGCTCGCCCATGGTGCGCCCGCCGAACTGCGTTCCCGTGCCCTGGCTGTACGCACCCCCGTGCATCCAGAACACCACCGGGAGCCGGGCTCCCGGCCGGGCCGTCCGCGGCCGGTACACGTCCAGGTAGAGGCAGTCCTCACTGACGGCCAGCGGGTCGCGCAGCCCGAACGGCGAGAACTGGAGGCAGGCGGGCGCCTGTTGGACGGCCTCCCGTACACCGTGCCACCGGGGCGCCGGCTGCGGGGCCCGCAGCCGGGCGGCGCCGACCGGGGGAGCGGCGTACGGGACGCCGAGGAACTCGTGCGCCCCGCCCGCTTCCTGGCCGCGCAGGGCGCCCTGGGTGAGGGTGACCACGGGGCGCGGCGAGCCGCCGGACGGTAACGCCGCCGCGGGGACCGTCGAGGCGAGCAGGGCCGCCGCCAGCGCGAGGGCCGTGCCCAGCAGCGGTCTCATCCGGTGCTTCACGGGCGCAGACCCGCGATCAGCGCGGAGGTCAGGGCCGTGTCGGCCGGGCCGGTGTTCCAGTCCGCGTTCATCGGGCTGACCGCGATCCGGCCCGCGCTCACGGCCTCGATGTCGCCGCCCTTGGCCGCGGGCCGCAGGGCCACCTTCACGGTCACCTTCCAGGTGCCGTCCCCGGCGTCGGTGAAGTCCGGCTCCAGGAGGGTCTGCGGGTCCTGGAAGGTCGCGGCGACACCGGCCGCGGTGCCCTTGCCGTCGGCGCCGACCACGGGGTGGTTGACGTTCAGGCCGACGCCCTTGGGCAGCAGCGGCCCGGAGCGGGCCCGCGAGCGCAGCCGGTCGATGAGCTTGACCGCGAAGTCGACGGTCGGGCCCATCGCGTTGACGGTGGTGACCGGGTCGGGGGCGGAGACGCCGCCGGTGCTCAGCGCGATGGCCGGTATTCCGTGCTCCAGGGCGGCGACGGCGCCGCCGACCGTACCGGAGTGGGTGGCCAGACCGGCCACGTTCGGGCCGAAGTTGGTGCCGGAGACGACCAGGTCGGGGGCCCGGTCCGCGAATACCTCGGCCAGGCCGAAGGAGACCGAGTCACCCGGAGTGCCGTCGACGGCCCACACCTTGGGCTCGGGGTGCTTCACCGTGACGGAGGCGGCGCTCATCATCTTCGTACCGCTGCCGCTCTGGTTGGTGAGCGGGGCGACGATCGTGACGTCGTGGCCGGCGGCGGTCAGCTGCTCGAACGCCTTGCGGATTCCGGGTGCGTTGTAGCCGTCGTCGTTGGTGAGCAGGATCCGCAGCGGGCCGCCGGACGCGGCCGCCTCCTGCGGTGAGGCGAGCGCGGGCGCCGTCCCGGCCAGGGCCGGCGTGCACAGCATCAGGGCGGCCAGGGGCAGAACACGCTTGAGTCTCACGGAGTGCTCCTCGGAGGGGAGTTGCGCACGACGAGGGTGAACGGGGTGAAGACCGGCGGGCGGGCGACCCTCGGCGCGCGCCCGCCGGAGCAGGGGGTGCGAGGGGCTCAGCGCACGCCGCGGATCGGCAGGATGGCGAGCGCGCCGATCAGGGAGAGCGCCCCGCCGACCAGGAAGAGCGGGGTGTAGCCGCCGAGGGCGGTGACGATCGCCGAGGCGACGAAGGGGGCGATGATCTGCGGTCCGGCGTTCGCGATGTTGAGCACGCCCATGTCGCGGGCGGCGTCGTCGGCACTGGGAAGGACCAGGGTGACGAGCGCGGTGTCCACGGCCATGAAGCAGCCGAAGGCGAGTCCGTTGAGCGCGCTGAACACGAGCATGCCGGTCCAGGTCGGGCTGACCACGGGGACCACCATGACGAGCCCGGCGAGGGCGGCGGACACGCCGACGAACACCTTGCGGCGGTTCCAGCGGTCGGACAGCAGCCCGCCGAGCAGGGTGGAGACGGCCATCGCGACCATCGACACCGGGGTGAGCACGGCCATCGCGGCCGGCGGGGTCAGCCCGGCGGGCAGCGCGATGTGGTCGCCCAGGATGTACAGCTGGTAGCCGACGACGGAGAAGTAGCCGAGGACCATCAGGGCCCGGCCGATGAACGCCCACCGGAAGTCGTGGTGCGCCAACGCGGAGAGGAAGGCCGCGACTTGGGCGCGCTTGGGGGTGGCGGCGCGGACGGGCGCGGGCTCGGTGCGCGGGACGTCCCGGCAGAGGGAGGTCAGCAGCAGCGCGGACACGGCCACGATCGCGCCGAGGGCGAGGTAGCCGGTGCGCAGGTGGGTCGCGGTCTGCGAGGCGACCAGTACGCCGACCGTTCCGCCGATGGGCAGGCCGAGCCCCACCAGCGCGGACGCGGTGCCGCGGCGGGCGGCCGGGACGCGGTCGGGCACGATCGCGGTGACGGCGGCCTGGAAGATGTTCATGGTCGCCTGGGTCAGGCACCAGCCGATGCCGACCAGCAGGGCGGTGGACACGTTCCCGAGGAGGGCCAGGCAGGCGAGCGCGCCGAGGGCGCCGCCCAGGATCCAGGGGTTGCGGCGGCCCTTGCGGTCGGAGAGGGCGCCGGCGATCGGGTTGAAGGCGGTCGCGAAGATCGCGCTGATACCGCCGATCAGGCCGAGTACGGCGACCTTGTTCTCGGGGTCGATCGCGGCGACCTGGGTGGGGAGCAGGACGGAGCCGACGCCCATGTAGACCGCCATCATCGCGGAGTTCGCGACCAGCAGCAGGGGCAGGAGCGCGCGCTGGCGCGGCGGTTCCGAAGGGGTGGGGACGGGCGGATCGGCGACTTCGTGCGTGGCCATGACGACTCCTCGGGGGGACGGAACGGGGAGGTGGCGTGCGAGGGGGAGAGGGGTTCCCGGGAGCGGAGGACGCCGGGAAGCGATGTCGCCGGAAAGTGCGGCGGACGGACGCGGATCTGGTGCGTTCACTTGGTGTTGTTACACGTGTCACCGAGTGCGCTGGAGACTGTGTAGCACCCATTTCCGGGCTGCACCAGAGGTCGCGGTGGGGCGTTGTGCAGATCGTGACCGGGCGGCGAATCGGCAAGGAATGACGTGTAACCGCCGTGCCGAGGTCGCTGAGCAGGGCTGATGTGCCGAAAATCCTCTTGCCCTTGTGGCGGCCGTCACGGATCGGCCATACTCCGTGCCGCGCCGCGACGACCCCGTCGCCGGCTGCGGTCGGCCCGCGCCCCACCCCGGCGGCTCCCGACGCCGACCGCCCCCTCGCCTCGCGGCGGGGCCACCGCCTTTCGCCGCGTTCCCCTTCGCGCGGCCGCCGCCCGTGGGGCTTTTGTCGTCCGGCTCGCTCCGTCCGGCTCGCTCCGTCTGGCTCTGGCCGTCCGGCTCCCTGCGTCGGGGCCTTGTCATCGGGATCGCTCCGTCGGGCCCTTGGTGTCCGGCTTGCTTCGTGGGGGCTTTGCCGTCCGGCCCCTGCCTGCCGCCCCCTTGCCCGGCTCTCGTGCCGCCGGGCTCCGCCCCGTCGTCCGCCCTCCGGGCCGCTGCACCCTGCCCCGCTGTCCCGCCCAGCTCCCGCCACGCGCTGTGCCGCTTCCCGCTCTCCTCCCCGGCCCGCTGTCCCGCCCCGCACTGTCCCGTCCCCCGCTTCCCGTGGCCCCGGCCCCGCTGTCCCGCCTCGTGGTGTCCCGCTCCCCGCTGTCCCGCTCCCCGCTGTCCCGCTCCCCGCGGCCCCGCCGCCCCGGCCCCACCGCCTGGGGCCGCGCTCGTGAAAGGCCCGTCATGCCGCCCGCTTCCCCCTCCGTACCGGCCCGTGTGCCGTCGCCCGCGCCGTCCGCGCGCCATCACCTTCCGGCTGCCCCGCCGCGCCACGCGCTCGCCTTCGGGGTGGGTCTGCTGCTCGTCCCGTTCGCGGTCGCCCTGCTGCTCACGCTGGGCGGACGCCCCTTCTTCCAGGGGCTCGACGACGGCTGGGCGGCCTCGGCGAAGGGCCCGGCCGACGGATTCGTCCTGGTCCTCGACCGGCTCGGCGGCCCGTTCGGCCTGGTCCTGCCGCTCGCGCTGATCGGCTGCCTCTGCGTCTACGGCCGCTGGCGCTCGGGGCTGTTCGTCTTCGCCGCGGCCGTCGTCGCCAACGTGCTGGTGGTCCTGCCCCTCAAAGCGCTCGCCGACCGCCCGCGCCCGCCGTACCCGGCGGTGCTGGTCAACGACGGCTCGTACCCGTCCGGGCAGGTGTTCAGCGCGATCACGCTCGTGATCGTCGTCGCCGTGGTGGTGTTCCCGCCGCGCGCCCGGCGCTGGTGGTGGCCGGTCGGTGGTACGTACGTCCTCGCCATGATGGCGAGCCGGACCTGGCTGCACGCCCAGTGGCTGAGCGACACCTTCGCCGGCGCCCTGCTCGGCGCGGGGGTCTGTCTGGTGCTGTGGCGGGTGTTCGCGCCGATGCTGGAGACAGAGGCGCGGCGCATGGCCGCGGACAGCCTCTGGCTGTGAGCCCGATCGATATGGCGAAGTGTTGACGGTCGCGAAAATTGCGCAATAATCTCGAAGGTGTCGCGGCGCATCCGTTGCGCGGCCAGGAAGGACCGGCTCATGTCCCACTCCCCGGACGGCTCCACGCAGCCGTTCTCCAGCTCTGCCCCGGATCGCGGCCGGACGGTGGTGGACCCGCCCGCAGGCCGTCTCCGCGGGGTGATCGAGGACGGCCTCACCGTCTTCCGGGCCGTGCCCTACGCCGAACCGCCGGTCGGTGACCTGCGCTGGCGGCCCGCGCGGCCCCACCCCGGCTGGAGCGGAGTGCGGGACGCCACCGCCGACGGCCCGAGCGCCCCGCAGATGTACCAGGAGGAGGGCGACCCGGTGCTCGGCGGGCACGGATCGCCGCCCTTCGACGAGGACTGCCTGACCCTCAACATCTGGACGCCCGCCCCCGACGGGGCCCGGCGGCCCGTGCTCGTCTGGATCCACGGCGGCGGCTTCGTCTCCGGCTCGGGCTCACTGCCCGGCTACTCCGGCGCCACCTTCGCCCGCGACGGCGACCTCGTCGTCGTGAGCGTCAACTACCGCATCGGGCCCCTCGGTTACCTCTACTTCGGCCGGCAGGACGGCGACGCTTCCGACGAGGGCGGCAACTACTGGCTCACCGACCAGCTGGCCGCCCTGCGCTGGGTGAAGGAGAACATCGCCTCCTTCGGCGGCGACCCGGACCACATCACGGTCGCCGGCCAGTCCGGCGGCGCGGTGTCCACCGCCGCCCTCGCCGGACACCCGCAGGCGCGGGGGCTGGTCCGGCGGGTGATCCTGCAGAGCCCGCCCTTCGGGCTGGACCTCCCCGGCCCCGACGCCGCCCTCGAACGCACCGCCGTCTACCTGGAGTCGGCCGGAGCCAAGGACGTGCACGAACTGCGCTCCCTGCCCTGGCAGGCCCTCATCGGCGCGGGCGCCGGACTCTTCGCGCGGACCATGCGGTGGGGGTACTGGCCGACCCCCTTCCTGCCCGTGATCGACGGGATCACCCTGCACCAGCACCCGGCCGAGGCCCTCCTGCGAGCCGAGGCGGCCGGCATCGAGGTCGTGATCGGGTGGACGCGAGAGGAGGCCAACTTCGGCTTCGCCCTCGACGAGGGGTACGCCGGCGCCACCCGCGACCAAGTCACGGACCGGATCGCGGAGACCTTCGGGGGGCCGGCGGCGGCCGAGGTGTACGCGGCCTACGAGCGGGCCCGCCCCGGGGCCCGCCCGGCCGACGTCCTCATGGACCTCATCACCGACGAGCTGTTCCGCGTCCCCTCCGTCCGCCTGGCCGAGGCCAGGGCCGAGGCGGGCCGACCGGTCCGCGCCTACCAGTTCGACCTCCCGACCCCCGCGCACGAGGGCCGGCTCGGCGCCGCGCACTGCCTCGAACTCCCCTTCGTCTTCGACAACTTCGACCAGTGGTCGCACGCACCCTTCCTGGCCGGGCTCGCTCCCGCCGTCCGCGACGGCCTCGCGCACACCATGCACCGGGCCTGGATCGCCTTCGCCCGCACCGGCGACCCCAACCATCCGGGCATGCCGGCGTGGGACCCGTACGACACGGAGAACCGGACCACGATGCGCTTCGACTCGGTCGTGACGGCCCTCGGCGACCTCGCCGGCGCCTCCCGCCTCCTGTACGGGCCCGGGAGCCCGTCCGCGTAGCCCCGGCCGCGCCTTCCTAACTCGTGTAACCTGAGGGAGGAAGGTACGAACGGCACGAGGAGCGTCGAGGGACGTCATGACCAAAGCCACTCAGGTCCCCGCGTCCATCACCAGCGCGGACGTGGCCCGCCTTGCCGGAGTGTCCCGGGCCACCGTCTCCTTCGTCCTCAACGACACCCAGGGCCACCGGGTCAGCGCGAGCACCCGGGCCCGGGTTCTCGACGCCGCCAAGCAGCTCGGCTACGTACCGCACGCCGCCGCCCGGTCCCTGCGGGCCGGCCGCAGCAACCTCGTCCTGATGCCCGCGTCGATCTCCGCGATCGGCCGCCTGGTCAGCGACTGGGTCGACGACCTGCACAGCGAACTCGACCGGCACGGCTACACGGCGGTACTCCACGCGGGCCGCTTCGCCGACCCGCTCGACGCCGCGCGCGCCTGGGCGGAGCTGCGCCCGGCGGCCGTCGTCGCGCTCGACGGCGACCGCTTCAGCGCCCAGGCGGCCGAACTCCTGACCCGCGCCGGGGTCCGCGGCCTGCTGGCCTTCGCGTCCCATCCCGTCGAGGGGGTGCACAGCGTCGGCTTCGACCACGCCCGCATCGGGGCCACGGCGGCCGAGCACCTCATCGCCCGCGGCCGGACCGGGATCGGCGTGGTCATGCCCCAGGAGCGCGGCCTCGGCACCCTGGCCCAGCCCCGCCTGGCAGGGGCCGAATCCGTGGCCGCCCGGCACATGGCCACCGTCACGCCGCTCGACCTGGCCTACACGCGGGAGTCCGCGACCGCCCTCGCCCGGCGCTGGCCGAGCCTGGGCCTGGACGCGGTGTTCGCCTACAACGACGAGTACGCGGCGCTGCTGCTGCACGCGCTGCGGGCCGAGGGCATCGCCGTACCGGACGAGGTCGCCGTCGTCGGCTCCGACGACCTGGTCCTCTCCACCCTCCAGGAGCCTCCGCTCACCACGATCCGCCTCGACCTGCCGTCGGCGGCGCTGATCGCGGACACGGTCCACGCCCTGATCGAGACCGGCACGGCCCCGCCGGTACCGGACGTGGAATCTGTCCTGGTCCACCGCCAGACCTCCTGACGGGGGGCGGGCCGCTGCGGGCCCTGGCTACCCCAGGACCCGCGCTGGTGCGGTCACGCCATCAGGGTGAGCAGTTCGCGATGGCGCGCCCCGATTGGTTGCCACCACCGTTGTTGGTGTTCTGGAACTGGACGCGCCAGGTGTCGCCGGGGGTGTTGGTGGTCTCCTGATCGGACATGAGCGGGAAGACCCCGGGAGGCAGGGCGTAACCGCCGGAGACCGCCTTCTCGTTGGCCGGGCAGACGGCTCTGCTCGTCCCCGTACCGCCGTTCGGCGTCGCGGCGGCGAGCGGGCCGAGCTCTTCATGGGTCGTGACGGTGCCGGTGGCGCCGGTTGCGCCGGTTGCGCCGGTCGCGCCGGCCCCGCCCGTCCCGCCTGTGGCACCTGTCGCGCCCGCTGCACCGGTGGTGCCGGTCGGGCCCGTGGCTCCGGTTGCCCCGGTCGGGCCTGTGGCTCCGGTTGCACCGTCGTTTCCGGGGGTGCCGGTGGCGCCTGTTGCGCCGGTCTGGCCAGTGTTGCCGGTGGCTCCGGTGGCTCCGGTGGCTCCGGTCGCGCCGGTCTGGCCGGTGTCACCGGTTGCGCCCGTCGCACCTGTGTCGCCAGTGGCGCCGTCGGTTCCGTTGATCCCGGGGGTTCCGGTCGGGCCGGTCGGGCCCGTGGCTCCGGTTGCGCCGTCGTTTCCGGTGGCCCCCGTGTTGCCGGTTGCTCCGGTCTGGCCGGTGTTGCCGGTTGCTCCGGTCTCGCCCGTGGCCCCGGTCGGGCCTGTGGGTCCGGTTGCGCCGGGGGTGCCCGTGCCGCCGGTCGCGCCGGTTGCGCCTGTGTCGCCCGTAGGGCCGGTGGGTCCGGTTGCGCCGTCGTTGCCGGTGGCGCCCGTTGCACCTGCGGCGCCGTCGTTTCCGTTGATTCCGGGGGTCCCGGTGGGGCCTGCGGCGCCGTCGTTTCCGGTGGCCCCGGTCGCGCCGGCCAGGCCGGTCGCTCCTGTTGCGCCGTTCTGGCCCGTGGTGCCCGTTGCACCCGTCGCGCCTGGGGTCCCGGTCGCACCCGTGGCACCAGCGGGGCCCGCCGCACCCGTGGCACCAGCGGGGCCCGCCGCACCCGTGGCACCAGCGGGGCCCGCCGCACCCGTGGCACCGGCGGGGCCCGCCGCACCCGTGGCACCGGCGGGGCCCGCCGCACCGGCTGTGCCCGTGCCGCCGGTCGGGCCCGTGGGGCCGGTAGCGCCAGTGGCGCCCGTTGCACCGGTCGGGCCGGTTGCGCCGGTTACGCCCGCCGCTGTCGGGCCGGTCGGGCCGGTGGGTCCCGTGGCGCCGGTCGGGCCCGTGGCCCCCGTCGCGCCGCGCGGGCCCGCCGGCCCGGTGGCGCCGTGCGCGCAGGGGTCGTGGTCGCCCCGCAGAGCCGCTTCCGCCAGGTCAGGGGCAGCGAGCGGGTGGGGGCGGTGGGGGCGGCAGTCGTCGTCCCGGCCCGAGGGGACCACCGCGCTCCTGCGGGCCGACCTTTCGAAGCCCTGCGCCACGGCCACCGCAGGGCTCGCCATCCCCACCAGGACCAGGGCCAGCGAGGCCATGGCCCCGCCCGCGATCCATCTTCGGCTTCGGGGGAGCGGGCCGAGAGTGGACTTCGTCCAGTATTCAGGACACATGCGCTGCTCCTCGAAGAACCGACCGGGTGGCGCCCCGAACGAAAGGTCGGGCTTTCCCCGCCTCCATCGGTCCGCGGATTCCGCGGCTTGAGACCGCCACCGGAAAGATCAACACATTGGCGCAGCCGAGCGGCCCCGCTCCCGTTCAGCCGTCCCGGCCCACCCGTGCCCGCTCGGCCGCCCCCCGGCGGCCGTGCGTACGTACGCCTTCCCGGGCCAGCGCCGGCTGGAAGATCCACCACGCCAGCAGCCCAGCCCCCGCGCCGGCGGCCGCTCCGGCCACGGTGTCGGTGAGCCAGTGGGCGTGCAGCCAGGTGCGGCTCCACATCATCGCCAGCGTGAAGGCCGCGCCCCCGAGCCACCACGCCCGCCGTCGGGCCGCCGGGACCAGCAGGACTCCGACGGCCACGACCAGCAGCGCCGCCGTGGCCGCGTGCCCCGACGGGAAGGAGCCGTGGTCGACGCGGACCAGCGGGTTCGCCGGGCGGGGACGGTCCACCAGGTGCTTCAGCGCCTGCACCACGAGCAGGTTCCCGCCCAGGTACACGGCGAGCAGGAAGCCGGCCGACACCCACCGCCCGCGTACCAGCAGCAGGATCAGGAGGGCCAGCGGTACGAGGGCGCCGACAGGGCCGCCGAACCAGTTCAGGGCCGAGGCGACCGCCGCGTACAGCCCCTCGTGCGGGCCGCCCATCCAGGCCAGCCAGCGGTCGTCCAGGCCCTGGAACGGCGGTTCGGCGACGTCCGGGCGGACGACGAGCGCCGCCAGTCCAGCGGTTCCCAGGAGTACGAGGGCCAGGAGGAGCACGCCTGGACCGCGTGCCGTATCGCGGCTGCCGGGTCTGGCGGAGGGGGCGGTGGCGGTATTGCCGGACATGAACTGCCTCTCGCGGCCGGGGGAGTGACCGCGGCCGTGTGTGCGGTGAGTGGTGGGTGCGGGGAGCGGAGCCGTGCGGTGCGACGGGGCGAGGGCGTCGGGGGGTGCGGCCGAGCCGCGCCCCCCGACGTGCGGCCGGGTCGGCCTCAGGCCCGTGTGCCGAGGTGCCCGGCCAGGAAGGCCACGCCCTCGTCGACGATCGCGACGATGTCCGGGGAGCCGAGGAAGATGTGGTCGGCGCCGTCCACGGGCCGCAGCGTGACCTCGCCCCCGGCGCGCGTCAGCGCCCCGGCGAGGGATTCGCTCTGGCTGTAGGGGACCAGGCCGTCCCGGGTCCCGTGCACCAGCAGGAACGGCGGCGGGTTCGAGCCCTCCGCGTACGTCACCGGGCTCGCGGCCCGCGCCAGCGCCGCGAACCCGGGGTCGGACGCGGCGGCGCCCAGCAGGGCCTCGTACGGGTCGGGGAACTCGGCCCCGGACGGCATCGCCGGCATGGGGTGCGCCGACAGGGCCACGAGGTCGGAGACGCCGTACCAGTCGACGACGGCCAGCACCCCGGTCTCGCCGGAGCCGACGCCGTGCGCGCCCTCCAGCGCCGGGCCGTCCGGGCTGCCGGGCCCGACGAGCCCGGCCAGCGCGGCCAGGTGGCCGCCCGCCGACTCGCCCCAGACCCCGATGCGGTCCGGGTCGATGCCGAGGTCCCCGGCGAACCGGCGGACGTAGCGGATCGCGGCCTTCACGTCGTGCAGCTGCGCGGGGAAGGGGGCTTCGAGGCTGTGCCGGTAGTCGATGGAGACCAGCGCGAGCCCGGCCGCCAGCACCGCCCCGTGCAGCAGCGGGGCGGGCACGGTCGGCGGCGGGTAGCGGCGGTCGCCCTCCAGCCAGCCGCCGCCGTGGATCCAGACGACGGCGGGGAACGGCCCCTCACCGGCGGGCACCTGTACGTCGAGCAGCCGGGGGCGGTAGCCGGGCGTGGTCGCGTACGTGATCCCGTCGAAGCGCCGTACCCCGTCCGCGCCCGTGACGGGCGGCACGGGGGACTGGAACGGCGGGGGCGGCCAGGTCATGTCGGCGATGTCGAACCCGGCCGGAGGAGATTGCGTCATTGCGGCCCTTCCAAGGCGGAGTGGAGCCCGGCGGGGCGGGAGCAGGCTTCGCGGCGTTTGTCCGGAATGCTTGCGCGAGCCACCGGGGGAGGCGTAACGTGTTACACGTGTAATCAAGGACTCTAGCGACGTGTTTCCGCTGACCACAAGCCCCGAGGCGATCAGAGGCCTCTACCAGTTACACGAGTAGCTCAGCGGCTGCGGCGCCGGCCCTCCCCGGGAGTACGACATGCACACCATCACCCGCAGCTCCGCGATCCCCGCACCCCAGGCGGCCCGCAGCTTCGTCCAGTGGGTCGTCGACCCCGTTGCCGAGAACGTTCCGCAGGTCAGGGCCCGCGTGCGCGCCATCCTCGAGGGCTGGTGCGTCCCCCTCGGGGCGGCCGACGCCCTGCTGCTGGCGGTGAGCGAGCTCGTCGGCAACGTCGTCCGGCACGTGGGCGTCGGCCGCATGCGGGTCGGCCTGAGCTCGGCCGGGGGCTGGCTCCGCCTGGAGGTCGCCGACCAGGGTGCCGCGCTGCCGCGGCTGCCGTCTCCTCGCGAGCCGATGGACCCGGAGGCCGAGGACGGGCGAGGACTGGTGATCGTGGAGCTGCTGACCGCCGAGCTGGGCGGTCGGATCACCGTCACCGCCGGCGAGTTCGGGAAGTCCGTCCGCGTGCGCATCCCCGCCGCCTGACCTCCACGCCGGTCCGCGCCTGCGGCGCCACCGCCATGGGCCCCCGTGAGTCCCGCCCGGCCCCTCAGCCGGCGTGCAGGACCCGGAAGCGGCCGGGTGCCGCGGGATCCCGGTCGACGACCTGCACCGGTGTCCACGCCCACTGCCACACGCCGATGCCCGGCGTGCGCGAGAACCGGATCTGCCCCCGGGTGCCTTCGACCGCGACGCGCGGCCAGGAGGCGGCGATGCCTGCGCGGTCCGCGTCGCCGTGGGAACGCAGCACTTCGGCGAGTACGGCGATCGTGTCGTAGCCCTCGAAGGCCACGAAGGACGGCGGTTCGGCCAGCCGCTCGCGCAGGGCCGCGCCGACCCGGACACCGAGCGGGCCGAGCCGCTCGGGCAGGTAGCGCAGGAACGGGATCGCGGACCCCTCGTCGCCCAGCGACCTCGCCCATCCGGCGAACTCCGGTTGCCCGGCAGGAGCGCCGATCAGGACCTCGGCGAGGCGCTGGTCGCGCCGGACGGCCTGGACGATCGGCACGGCCGGCTCAGGGGTGCCGACCAGCAGGAGGAGGGCCGTCGCGCGCTGCTCGACGAGCGCGTCGCATAAGGCCGCGGGGGAGAGGGCGCGCGCATCGAGTTCGATGACGGTGCCGCCGCGTGGAGTGAGGTGGTCCCGCAGGATCCCGGCCCCCGAAGCCCAGTACACGCTCGGTTCGGCAGCGACGGCGATGCGGCTGTGGCCTGCGCCGAGGAGGAAGTCCGCGTAGATCCGCCAGCCGTGGGACTGCGCCGGAGCGAGGCGCGCGACCCATTCGGTCGGCCGTTCGGTGAGCGCGTCGAGAACAGCCGACGAGCAGAGGAACGGCAGGCCGAGGGCGTCGGCCCGGGCGGCCGCGGCCCGGGCGACGACACTGTGGTACTCGCCCGCCACGGCAGCCACGCCCAGGCGGTCCAGTTCCTCCACGGCCGCCTCGGCCTGCCGCGGATCGGCCGCCGTGTCCCGGACCACCAGCTCGAGCGGCCTTCCGTCGATCCCCCCGGCGTCGTTGACCTCGTGAACGGCCAGCTCGAGACCGGCGAGCACGTGCCGGCCCGCCTCGACCCAGCCGGGCCGGGACAGCGGAACGAGGGCGCCGATCCTGACGGATGATCCGTCAGTCCGATGCGCACCGGCCGGAGATGGTGTCGTGCTCATGTGCTGGCGTCTCCTGTGTGACGAGGTGGTGCGGGCGGGTTGCCGGATCGCAGCATTGCATCCACGGCCGGCGCGAACGGGCAAGCGATTATCAGCGGCCCTCCGCAGGCCGGCGCCCTCACGTCAGGGAGAGGTTCCAGAAGCCGGCGTAGCGGCCACCGCGGCGCACCAGCTCGTCGTGGCCGCCTTCCTCGGCGATCCGGCCGCCGTCCAGGAAGACGACGCGGTCCGCGCGCCGGACGGTCCGCATCCGGTGCGCCACCATCACCACCGTCCGGCCCGCCATCAGGCGTTCGACGCCCTCGTGGACCGCCGTCTCGTTCACGGGGTCCAGTGCGGAGGTCACCTCGTCCAGCAGCACGATCGGCGCGTCCTTCAGCAGCGCCCGCGCGATCGAGACGCGCTGGCGCTCACCTCCCGACAGCCGTGCGCCGCCCTCGCCGACGTTCGTCGCCCACCCGTCGGGCAGCCGCTCGATCACCTCGTCCAGCCGCGCCGCGGCGGCTGCCGCCCGCACCTCGGCATCGTCCGCGCCGGGACGGCCGATACGGACGTTCTCCTCGATCGTGCCGTCGAAGAGGTAGACGTTCTGGAAGACGATGGCGATCCGCGACATCAGCACCTCGGGGTCGATCGCGCGCACGTCCACGCCGCCCACGCGCACCGCGCCCGCGTCCACGTCGTACAACCGGGCGAGCAGGTGCAGCAGGGTGCTCTTGCCCGCACCCGACGGTCCGACGACGGCGAGCCGCTGCCCCTGCGGAACCGACAGCGTCACGCCGTCGACCACGGTGCGGTCGCCGTGCCGGAACGAGACGGACTCGAACTCCAGGTCGTGGCGCTCCGGCCGGACCGGTTCGGCGGCTTCGGGCAGCGGCTCGGCGCGCAGGACCGCGTCGAGGCCCGCCAGTACGCTCCGCGCGCCCCGGAGCCGGCCGCCGATGTCCGACAGCGACAGCAGCGGATCCGCGCTGCGGGCGGCGAGGACGAGGATCGTGAGGACCTCTGCCACACCGGTCTCCCCGCCGAGCGCGAGGTAGGCGCCCAGGGCCAGCAGGACGGTGAACACGGCCTGCACCGTGAGCGTCAGGCCCAGCGCGCCGGGCAGCGACGACAGCGTGGAACGGCGGGAGGCGCGCTCGACGTCCGCGAGCGAGTCGTCCAGCAGGCGGAAGCGCTCCGCGGACCGGCCGCCCGCCCGCAGGACCGGCTGCAGCTGGACGTACTCGATGACCCGCCCGGTGGCCTCCTGGTCGCGTGCGGCGCGCTCGGCGTCGTCCGCCGCCATCGTGCGTCCCGTCCGGATCTGGATGGCCGCCACGACCGGTACGGCGGCCAACGCGGCCAGTCCCATCTGCCAGTTGAAGGCGAGCATCACGGCGACGATCGTGAGGGGAGTCACGACGGCGGAGACGAAGGGTGCCAGCAGGTGCGCGATCGTGCCCATCGCCTGGAGGACGCCCCGGCCGGCGAGGACGGACACCTCCCCGACGCGGCCCGCCTCGTACCAGCCGATGGGCAGCCGCGCCAGGTGTGCGCCGAGCCGGTGGTACAGGCCGCGCAACAGCGAGGCCCCGACCCGGAAGCCCGACAGGTCGCTGATGTAGCGCAGCGCCGCGTAGACCGCGATCGCGCCCCCGAACGCGAGCAGCCAGGGCCAGGCGTCTTCGGGAGTGCCCCCGAGCAGTGCCCGCAGCACCGGCACCAGCAGGGCGTACGACAGCCCCTCGGCCATCGCGGTCGTCACCATCAGGGCGACGGTGCGGCGCAGCGGCCGGGCGTACTCGCGCCCCAGCACACGCAGCAGCATGCGGATCATCGGGACTCGTCTCCTCGGTGGGATTGCCAGAACGCGGCGAACTTCCCGTTCTGGGCCAGCAGTTCGGCGGGCTTGCCGCGCTCGGTGACCGCCCCGTCCTCCAGCATCACGACGGTGTCGGCATCGGCGACCGTCTCCAGGCGGTGGGCGATGACGAGGATCGTCCGGTCGGGCGCCAGCGTCGCCAGGGCCTGGCGCACCGCGCGCTCGGTCTGCGGGTCGGCGAAGGCGGTCGCCTCGTCGAGCACGAGGACGGGCGTGTCGGCGAGCAGCGCGCGTGCGAGGGAGATCCGCTGCGCCTCGCCGCCCGACAGGCCGGCGTCCTCGCCGATCACCGACTCGTATCCGCGGGGCAGTTCGAGGATCCGGTCGTGGATGTTCGCCAGCCGGGCGGCGCGCACCACGTCGTCGAGGTCGGCGTGCGGGACGGCCAGCGCGATGTTGTCGGTGATCGAAGCGCGCAGCAGCCTGACGTCCTGGAAGACGAAGGAGACCTTCCGGTAGAGCTCCCGGCTGCCGAGTTCGCGCAGGTCGACACCGCCGAGGAGGACCGAACCGGCGGTCGGGTCGAAGAACCGCGGCAACAGCTGGACCAGAGTGGACTTTCCGCTCCCCGACGGCCCGACGAGCGCGGTGACCGTCCCCGGCTCCAGCACGAGGTCGATGCCGCGCAGCACCTCGCGGCCGGCTTCGTAGGCGAACCGGACGCCGCGCAGCTCCACCCGGTGGCCCTGTGGTGCGAGCGGGTGCGCCGGCTCCGGCAGCGACCGCACGTCCAGCACGTCGCGGATCCGGCCGACCGCGCGTCGCGCGGCCTGCATCTCGTCGAAGCCGTGGCCGAGGGCCGCCACCGGGGCGGTCAGGCCCAGCCCGAGCAGCAGGAAGGGCAGCAGGTCGGCCGGGGCCAGGCCGCCGTTCACGATCAGGGCCGTACCGCCGGTCAGTACGACGAGCAGCACGAACGGCGGCGCCAGTACGAGCTGCATCCCCGCGGCGATCCTGGAGAGCCCGTGCACCCAGCGGTGGAACGTGCCGACGAACTCGTCCGCGGCCGTGAGGAACGCGCCGTGGGCCCGCCCGGCTCCGCCGTACGCCTTGACCACCGGGATGCCCTGCACGAACTCGACGACGGAACTCGAGATCCGTCCCATGGCCGCGTCGAACTCCTCCTGCTCGCGCAGCCGGGTCGGGGTCATCATCAGGGGGACCAGGGCCACGGCCAGCACCACCGGGACCAGCGTGATCAGGGTGAGCCGCCAGTCGATGGTGAAGAGGTAGACCAGGGACACCAGCGGAACCACGAACGCGGAGACGAGCTCGCCGGGGGTGTGGGCGATGAACGGGTGCACGGCACCGACGTCCTCACCCACCACCTTGGCCAGCTCCCCGGTCCGGCGCCGGGAGAACCAGCCGATCGGCACGCCCCCCAGCCGCTCGGCCAGTTGCCGCCGGAACGCCAGCTGGACCCGGCCGTCGAGGATGTGCCCGATGCCGGACGACGCGGCCGTGAACAGCAGCCGGACGAACAGGCCGACGGCGCCCGCGATCACGACGTTCCGGACGTGACCGTGGTCGACCGGTCCGGGCGCGGGCAGGGTGCGCCCGAGTTCGACGACCGCCAGCAGCGGTGCCAGACCCGCGAGGGCGCCGATCACCTGCAGGGCCACCACGGCGGCGAAACTCCGGGCATGGGGGCGCAGCAGCCCCGCGATGCTCCGTCCTGCGGTGTGCTGTCCGGTCGCGGGACCGGCGTCCGGAGGTGGCGCGGACTGCTCCCTCGCCTCGGCGAGGCCGGTGGTGGTCATCGTTCTCCCGTTTTCGTCGATGTCGTCGCGGCCGTGCCCGTGGTGGGCCGACGGCCGACCGTCCGCTCAGTCCCGGGCGGGGACCAGGTCCCGGTCTTCGGCCCGCTCGCCCGGTGACGGAGGGCCGGTCCGGCGCAGTACGGCGAGTGCGACGAGGACCGCGGCGAGCAGGAGCGTGGCGCTGAGCGTCAGCCCGAGGGCGTAACCGTCGGAGAGGGTCTCGGGTGTGGTGGTCCGGCCGGTGCGGTCGTGGGCCGCCGTGCCGAGCGCGGCAAGTCCGAGTGCGGCGCCGATCTGGCGTGAGCTGTTGAGCAGGCCCGAGGCGGTGCCGGTCTCGTGCGGTGCGACGCCGGCGGTGGCGGTGGCGACGAGCGGTGCGAGGCAGAGGCCGAAGCCGACGCTGGTCAGGACCGAGGGCCCGAGCACGTCGGTGGCGAATGTTCCCTCGGGGCTGATCAGGCCGAACCAGGCGAGCCCGGTCGCGGTCAGGAGCCCGCCGGCCACCAGGAGGGTGCGGGGAGCGAGACGGTAGCCGAGTTTGACGGCGATCACAGAGCCGACGACCACTCCGAGGGCGAACGGCAGGAACATGGCCCCGGTCCGCGCCGGCCCGTTCCCGAGCACGTGCTGGATGTAGAGGGACAGGAAGTAGAAGGTCGAGGTCATGGCCGCGCCGACCAGGAAGATGTAGGCGTTCGCACCGATGACCGCACGGTTGGCGAACAGGCCGAGCCGGACGAGCGGTTCGCGGGCCGTGGTCCGCTCCACGTGGATGAAGGCGGCGAGCAGCGCGGCGGCGACCGCCAGGGTTGTCAGGGTGACCGGCGAGGTCCACGCGTACCGGTCGGTCCGGACGACCCCGAACACCAGCAGGGTCATGCCCGCGGTCGCCAGGACGGCACCGAGGACGTCCGGGCGGCCGCTGCGCGCGGACGGCGGTCCGGCGGCGACACCCCGCCGGACCATGGCCAGCGCGGCGGCGGCCATCGGTACGTTCACGAACATCACCCAGCGCCAGCTCGCGTACTCGGTGAGGACGCCGCCCATCAGGACGCCGAAGGCGCCCCCGGCGGCGTTCATCGCGCTCCACACTCCGAAGGCCCGGACGCGGGCCTTGCCGGTGGGGAACGTCGTGGTCAGCAGCGACAGTGCCGCCGGAGCCAGCGCGGCGGCCCCGACGCCCTGCGCGGCGCGGGCGGCGACGAGCTGGCCGGGCTCCTGGGCGAGTCCGCCGAGTAACGAGGCGACGCCGAACAGGCCGAGACCCAGCAGCAGGACCCGCTTTCGGCCGTACCGGTCGGCGGCCTTGCCGCCGAGCAGGAGCAGCCCGCCGAAGGTGAGGGCGTACGCGTGGATCACCCAGGTCAGGCCCACCGCACTGAAGCCGAGGCCGGCGGCGATCTGGGGGAGTCCGACGTTCACGACCGACAGGTCCAGCGACACCATGAACTGCACGACGGCCACTGCTGCGAGCGTGAGCCCTGGCCGGGCCCCCGACCTATTCGTCATCACGAACTCCGTTCCAGGTGTTGCCCAACGACTTTCCGAACATGTTCCGAAAGTAGCACGGGGTGGGCCGGTGTGAACACGGAAGGCTGATCCGGACCCGTTTCACGGCTGGGGCGGCGGGGCGGCATGATGGGACGATGTCCCGAGCGCCCGCACCGCACGGCCGCACCGGCCGGCCCCCCGTGACCTCCCGCGCGCAGATCCTGGTGGCCGCCCGTCGGCTCATCGACCAGGACGGCTGGGAGAAGCTGACGATCCGGCGCCTGGCCGCCGAGCTCGGCATCGGAGCGACGACCCTGTACCACCACATCCGGAACAAGGACGACCTGCTGCTCCTCCTGCTCAACCAGCACGTCGCGCAGAGCGGGCGCCCCCCGCTGCCCGATGACCCGCGGGAGCGCGTCGTCGCCGCCGCCACCGCCATGCACGACGCCCTCGCGGCCTGGCCCTGGGCCGCGGAGGTCCTCGCGGCCGACGGGTTCGTCGGCCTCCTCGACGAGTCGGCGATGTGGATGGTCGAAGCCATCGTGGCCGGGGCCGACGACCACGGATGCACGCCCGAGCAGAGCGTCGACGTCTTCCGCAGCATCTGGTACTTCACCGTCGGCGAGGTCCTGGTCCGCGCCCAATCCGCCCGTCGGCAGGCCCAGGGCAAGCCCTTCGCCGAGCGCGACGACCTGGACCCGTCCCAGGTGCCCCACCTGGCCGCCATCGGCGTCCGATGGGCCGGCCTGGCGGCACGGGACATCTACCCCCAGGGGCTGCGCACCTTCGTCGACGCGCTGTTCGCGCAAACGCAGGCGTCCACGCGGTGAACACGGTCGCGATCACGCACTCGAAGACGGACTGCAAGCCGCCGGGGCATCACGGCGCGCCTTCGCCCGCCCGGGCCACGGCCAGCACTCCCGCGCAGATCAGGCCCACGCCCAGCAGCTGGGGGAGCAGCCACCAGTCCGAGCGCAGGTGCTCCTCGTAGAGCAGCACGCCCAGCGCGACGCTCACGCTCGCGTCGCCGAGGGTCAGGGCCGGCTGGGAGGCGACCAGCGGGCCGCCCTGCATGGCATGTTCGAGCAGCAGCAGCGCGCAGATCCCGGTCGCGCCGAACGCGTACGTCTCCCAGGAGGTCAGGAACGCGCCGAGACCGCCCTCGTCGAGCACGTGCACGGCGGACTTCATCAGGGCCGCCGTGAGCGCGTAGCAGACGGCGGTGGCCGCGCCGAGGCAGCCCGCCCGCGCCCGGCCCGGCGGGCGGCGCAGGCCGGTCACGGCCGGCGCGGCGACGGCCGCCGCACACGCCGCCAGGGCCAGGATCCACCGGTCGAACGGGACGTCCGTACGGTTCCCCTCGGGCGAGGCCGCCGCCATCGCGACCCCGAGCCCGGCCACCAGCACCGCCACGGCCAGCCACAGCGCCCCCGGCAGCCGTTGGTGCCCCAGCAGCGACGCGATCAGCAGCGCGAGCGGCAGCTCCAGCACGAACAGGGGCTGTACGAGGGCCAGTGCGCCGGTCGCCAGCGCCAGGGCCTGGCCGACCCCGGCCGCGATGACCGCGAGGATCCCGCCGATCCACAGCGGCCGCCGCAACAGGTCCAGGATCAGGCCGAACCGGAAGCCGTCGCTCTGCGGCACGGTGAGCGCGGCCCGGCGCTGCAGGACGGTGGCGAGCGCGTTGGAGAACGCCGCGAACACGGCGAAGAAGACCGGCAGGACGACGCCCATGCCCCGATCCTCACCGATCCCGCCGCCCGCCGGGGCCGCGACACCCCCTAGCGGGTGGCGCGGGTCCGCCGGGTCCGGCCGGTCCGCCCGGTCGCGCGCCGCAGCGCGAGCGCCGCCAGGGCCTCGGGGGCGCCGGCCTGGCCGCGGATTCCGGGGAAGGCGTTGACGTCCACGATCAGCGGCTTCCCGTCGCCGAGGTCGATGATGTCCACGCCGTAGACCTCCAGCGCGAACACCGCGCCCGTCTCGCGCACCAGATCGGCCCAGCCGACGGGCAGTTCGTCCAGGGGCAGCGAGCGAGTGGGCCCCCGGCCCTCGGGGGAGAGCTCGGAACGGCGCAGCGCGCAGAAGACCTGGTCCCCGATCGCCCAGAGCTTGTGGTCCCAGCCGCTGTTGGGGGCGAACTCCTGCACCACGACCGGCTCGTGCGGCCAGGCCTGTGCCAACTGCCGCAGCCCGCCGTCATCGTCCACCCGGGCGACCAGGTCGCCCCGGCGGCTGCTCCGGCTCTTGACCACCACGGGGGAGGCGAGCGCGGCGCCGGACGCCCATGCCGCGAGGGAGTCGTGGGTGCGGGTGGCGGCGAAGGGCAGACCCGCCGCCAGGGCGAGCTCCGCCATCAGGGTCCGGTCCTGGCACCGCGCGGTGGCCGCGGCGGAGTTGACCACGGCCGCGCCGCGGGCCTCCAGTTCGCGCGCGAGCCGCAGTGCCCGCTCGGTGCGCGACTTCAGCAGGTAGACGTCGGCGGGGCGGGTCGGCGCCCCGTCCGGCGCCGCCGGGTCGAGCACCTCGACGGTGTGCTCCGGCTCCAGCAGGGCGGTGGCGGCCGCGAGCAGCGGATGCCCGGGCTCCGGGGTGATCAGGCCGACCCTCACGCGCCGTCCCCCGCCCGGGCGGAGACCGGCGCCGTCGGGACCTGAGCCGTCGGGAGCTGAGCCGACGGGGCCTGAGCCGGCGGGGCCTGAGCCGGCGGGGCCTGCGTCGACGTCGCCTGTACCGGGATCGACACGGGCAGGGTGCACGGCAGGACCTGAGCGGGTGCCGGCCGCCCGGCCGTGCCCGCCCGCGCCAGATCCAGCACCGCCCCGGCCACCCGCGCGGCCGCCTCCGGCACCTGCCGGAAGCTCGGGAAGTCGTTCACGTCGACCACCACCGGCCCGTCCGGACCCAGCAGCACGTCCACCCCGTACAGGTCGAGCCCGTACACCGCCCCCACCCGCGCCGCGATCTCCGCGACCTCCGCCGACAGCGGCACGCGCCGCTCCCGTACCGAGGCGTCGGGATGCAGCGGGGAGCAGCGTTCGGTCGCGAACAGCTCGCCGCCGACCCCGTACACCTTGATGTCCGTACCGCGGTTGGGCACGTACGGCTGCGCGATGAGCATGCCCTCGCCCGCGAGTACGGGGAGCAGCTCCTCCAGCCGCCGCGGCGAGGACACCAGGTGCACGCCCCGCCCCGAGCTGCCGTCGGCGGGCTTGACGACGAGGGGGTACTCCGCCGCCGGTATCTCCCGCAGCAGCTCGGGGCCGGCCACCGCGTACGTGGTCGGCAGTGGGAGTCCCTGCCCGCGCCCGATGGCGGCGGCCAGCGCCTTGTCCCGTACGCCGCGGATCGCGCGGGCGTCGTTGACCGTGGTCATCCCGGCCGCGGCGGCGGCTTCGAGGAGGGTCAGCCCGGGCCCGCCGGAGACCGTCTTCAGCACCCAGGCGTCGTGCGCGCCCGCGTCGACCACCTCGCTCATGCGCAGCAGCGATCCGCCCGGCCGCACCACGTCGACCCGGTGCCCCCAGGCGGTCAGCTGCCGGATCACCTCGTTCGGCATGCCGTCATGGCGGTAGTGCTCCTCCACCAGGAAGCAGAGCCTCATGGACCTTCCCCATATTCCGCGGACGTCCGCCGATCCCGTCCGGCGAGTTGTGAGGCCACAGGATGTCATGAACCGCAATGTGATGATCGGTCCAGGCCTGCCCGGGTGCCGCACCGCCGGTCCGCACGCCCCGCCCACGGATCCGGCCGAAATCCCGGTGAATCATCGGACGATCGGCTGCTACGTTGAGCGCGTGCCGAAGCTGAATCAGATCATCGCCGTCGAAAAGGGCGTCAAGTCCAAGTCCCTCTCGGAGCTCACCCAGGCTCACCACGACGTGCAGAAGCCCGCCCTGCTGGCCGGCATCTCGCGGACGTACCAGCCCAAGGACGAGGAGGGCGAGCAGCTGCCGCCCGAGTCCACCCGGGTGCAGATCAAGGCGGAGGACGTGCTGCGCGCCACCGCGGGAACGCTGACGCGGCTGTTCGACGTGACGGCGACCAAGGACTGGGCGAACCGCAGCGCGGCCGCCGACGTGGTCGTGGACGGGAACGTCCTGCTGCCGCAAGTGCCGGTCCCGTACCTGCTCTTCCTCGAGAAGCAGCTCACCGATCTGCACACCTTCGTGCGCAAGCTGCCGGTGCTGGACGCCTCCGAATCCTGGAACCTGGACCCGTCCTCGGACTCCTGGAAGACGGACCCGGTGCGCACCGTCCGCACCAAGAAGGTGCCGCGCAACCACGTCAAGGCCGAGGCCACCGAGAAGCACCCGGCTCAGGTCGAGGTCTACTACGAGGACATTCCGGTCGGCTACTGGACGACCGTGAAGTTCTCCGGCGCACTCCCGGCCCGCCGCGTCAACGAGCTGCTCGACCGCGTGGAGAAGCTCCAGCAGGCCGTGAAGTTCGCCCGCGAGGAGGCCAACAGCACCGAGGTCACCGACCAGCGGGTCGGCGACGCGGTGTTCGGCTACCTGTTCAGGTAGCCCCGAAGACTCCCCCCGTATGTCTGCGGGGGGTGCGCGAGAGCGCAAGCTGAAACTGATGTTGAAGCTGAAACAGGGGTGTCAGTTGGGGGTTCGAATCCCTCCCCCGGCATTGACGAGCCGGGGTGGCCCAAGCCGGTAGAGGCGGCCCCATGAATCTCAGATTCTCGCTCCAGTCTCAGTATTCGCCGCCGAACGCCGGATCGACCGAGCGTGGACGATCATCGATGGATGGGGGTTCAAGTCCCCTCTGCGCCTCTCCTCGTGGCGCGGTAGTTCAAAGGCAGAACACATCGATCTAAGAATGATCCGCGACTCTTAAACGTGCCGGTGTGCGCAATTGGGTGGCACACAGGAGCCCGGGAGCTGGATATGCTCCCGGGCTCCGTCACGCCCGCTCCACCGGGCCCGCCCCGCAGGGCCCGTCAGACCGGTACGGACACGAACGCGCGGCCCGCCTCGTTCTCCACGAGGATCTCCTTGACGGCCGACGGGTCCACGGCCGCCGAGCCGTCCAGCGACGCGCCCTTGCCCTCGCCGCTCGAAGCGCTGCCCACGACCCAGCCTCCGGCGGTGGTGCGCGTGCCGTCCTTGGCGACCACGACCAGCCGGCACCGCTCGCCCGCCGGCACGCCCGTGACCGCCGCGTTGAGCCTCACCCACTTCGCGGCCGGGGTCATCTGTACGGTGATCCGCGCCCCGGAGACCGGATCTGTCGCGGAGGCCACCCTGGTCCCGGGCACCTGCGTCGCCGGAGGAGCCGCCGTCACCGTCGGGGACGGCAGCGGGGGCACGGCGACAGCGCCTTCGTCACCGGAGCCGAGCTGCGTACCGGCCCAGAACACGGCGGCCAGCGAGGCCGCCGCGGCCAGGGCCGCGAGCCCCGTGCGCCGGCGCCGCCGGCCCTCCAGCTCGCCGCGCATCTGCCGCAGGGTCCGCTGGAGCAGCAGGTCCCCGCCCTGCGGGGGTCCGTCCAGGAACGCCTCCTCGGGCACCTCGCCGAGCGCCGCCTCCATCTCCCGCAACGCGGCCACTTCCTCCCGGCACCCCGCGCATCCGCTCAGGTGCTCCTCGACCCGGCGGACCTCCTCCTCGTCCAGCACGCCGAGGACGTACGGGCCGAGCAGTTCCTCCTCGTGCAGCTGCCGGTTCATGCCACCACCTCACGCAGTCCGGCGGGCTGCTGGGGCGGCCTGCCCGATCGTTTGCCGTCTCTGAAACCGTTCTCCCTGCCTCCGCCGCCGTCGGTGAAGAGCTCGCGCAGGGCCTTGAGCGCGTAGTGCGAACGCGATTTGACCGTACCGGCCGGGATGCCGAGGCTGTCGGCGGCCTCCGCGACGCTCAGCTGCCCGTAGTACAACGCCGTCAGCACGTCCCGGTGTTCCGGGGACAGCCGGTCGAGGGCGCCGAGGACGGTCATGGTATCCACCACGGACTCGGCGTGGTCCGCCTCCACCGGGGGAGTGGCCGAGACGCCGGAGACCTCCGGCGGCCGGGCGGCCTTGGCCCGGTACCGGTCGGTGATGATGTTGCGGGCCACCGTGAGCAGCCAGCCGCGCACCGAACCCTTTCCGTTGACCAGGACCTCGGAGTGCCGCCAGGCCCGGATGAGCGTCTCCTGGACCACGTCCTCGGCGGCTGCCCGGTCCCCGGTCAGCCGGGTGGCGTACGCGAGCAGGGCGTGGCCGTGCTCCTCGTACACCGACTTGATCAATGCCTCGTCGGTCGAGCCCCGCCGAGTGCGGGGCCACAGTGGTCCGGCCATCTCACCCTCTCCGTCTTCCTCGCTTCGGTCGTGCGCTCGGAACACGCCGCCCGTACGGACCCGGTTCAGGTGACGTACGTCACTCAAAGGCGGCAGTCGCGGCCCGTGTTGAGGCAGTCGACGACCCCGGCCATCCGGCCGTCGGCCATCGCGTTCACGAACATGGCGTGGTCCGTGCGGGGGCTGTGGCGCTGTTCGGAGAAGGAGTCGAGGGCGATCGGCGCGCCCGCGGGGACCTCGTAGGCGAGGGTGAGCCGCAGTTCGGGCACGGGGAAGGTGCCCCTGGGGCAGGCGCCGCCCGCCCCCGGGAACAGCAGGTGCGAGCGGTGCCCGGCGGAGGCCGTGTCCAGGCCGTTCCAGCAGCTCGGGAAGGCGAGGGTGCGGGTGACGCGGTCGCCGGCCGGGCAGCGCGGGTAGCGGGTGGTGGAGCGGTCCGGGGAGCCGGAACAGCCCCACCGGGCCCGGACATCGGCGTCGGTGCCCGCGGTGAACGCCACGGCGTCGCCCGTCATCGCGCGCAGGAACCGCGGCATCGGCACCACCTTGCTCACCGGGTTGCCGCGGAACTCCACCCGGACCGAGGCCTCCCGCAGGATCTCGCCGGCGTTGCCGTGCCCGGCCGCGGTCTCGTGCGCGAGGGTGCCCGGCCGGTCGGTGCGGCGCAGGACCGGCCAGTAGTACGTGGACCGGTCGCCGCCCGTACAGCTGGTGGCGGCCGCGTCCAGGGAGGCGTCGGTGGACATCGCGTCCGCCGAGAGGTTGCCCACGTACGCGTGCGTGTGGTGGGCGCCGGACCGCAGGCCGGGGGAGACCACCAGGTTGTCCTCGTTGTAGTGGCCCTCCTCGTTGCGCCCGCACTCCACCAGCACCGACCCCGCCGAACCCTCGGCCCCGGCGGCCGGAGCGGGAGCGGTGGAGGGTGAAACGTCCGCGATGTCCACGTAGTCGGAGGGCGCCGGCCCGGCGGACCCGTGCCCCGGCCGCGGGCCGGCCGCTCGCGAGGCCCCCAGGACGGCGGCGAGCAGCCCGCCCCCCAGGACCAGGCAGATGACGAGCGTGAGCAGTCGGCGTTCGTTCCCCATGGCGGTCACGGTTGCCGGTGGCGCCACCGCAGTCAACCTGGCATCCGCATGCCGGGCGCGGTTCCGCCGGGGGCGCGAGGCGCTCTTGCCCGGAGGCCCGGCGGGTGCGCAGAGTACGGCTCATGACACCTGCCCAGCTCCTGAATGCCTTCGCCCGCACCCGCGCGTCGCTCGACGGCGCCGAGGTCGCGTTCTGGTGGTCCGGTGACGTCCACGCGTGGGGCCCCGGGGAGCCGTACCGGCGGCTGTTCGGGTTCGAAGGGGTCAACGTCGCCCGCCTCCTGCCCGACGAGGAGACCGGGGGCTGGCAACTGCTCACCCGGGAGGCCGCGTTCTACCTGGACCCGGTGAGCCGGGAGATCCTGGAGACCTGGGAGGACAAAAAGGTCG
Source organism: Streptomyces sp. NPDC091371 (assembly GCF_040684275.1). NCBI lineage: Bacteria > Bacillati > Actinomycetota > Actinomycetes > Kitasatosporales > Streptomycetaceae > Streptomyces > Streptomyces sp. NPDC091371. The sequence goes on along the minus strand of NZ_JBFBFP010000004.1, from coordinate 271,755 downwards.
TCCACGTCTGGAACGACCCGGCGAACCAGCGGCTGCGGCCATTCCCCGTGCCCCTGACCGAGCTCGGCGAGCAGGTCTGCTTCAGCCTGGAGATCCCGCTCGCCTATCCTTCGCCGCTGCCGGTCGCCGAATTCCCGCTGAACTCCGCGGACGACACCTACCGGGCCCTGGAGCTCTTCCAGTTCTTCGCGCCGGCCGCCGTGACCGCCACCGACGCGCCGAGCGTGCCCGCCACCATGTCCTGGACCCGGATGTCCCCCTGGCTGCCCTGGATGGAACAGGGCCCGCGGCCCGGCGGCCTCGCGTTCCACTGCCGGGGCCGCAAGCTCGCCTCCTACGCCGAGGTGCCCGAACGCACCCGTGCGTACATCGCGGCCCACGGGCCGGAGTTCGCCCGGGCCCCGGAGAAGTGGACCGAGCCGAACGAGACCAGCTGGACGTACTTCCGCAAGCTCGCCGAATCCGGCTGAAATTCGACCGGACGTCCGGCCGGGGCACCCCGCCGCACCTCCCGCCGAACACCCCCCTTAGTATCCGGCGAGGGGGTCTCCGGGGGCCGGACAAGGGTTTTCCCCGTATCCAGTTCATTCCCGCGTTGCCTAATGTCTGCCCATCGGCGATCTTCCTCCAGGACGGTCGGACCCCACGCCAACCCCACATGGCGTGAATCCGCACCTCCTGGTGGTCCGCCGGTACCGCCGTTGCCCTGCCCCGCCGTCGAGGCCGGAGCGACGTGGCGCGCGGTGGCGGCCGGGGCGAGTTCGACCAGCTCGCTCCCGGCCCCGCAGCGCCGCCGGTTCACCTCCCACACTGCACCGACCGGCCGCTCCGGTTTGTCCGGAACCGGCCCGCGAAAGGGAACAAAGTGCACGCATCCAGACGTCGTAGGCTCATATCCGTGGCGGCCGTCTCCGTCACCCTGCTCGCCGGCTCCGCCACCGCTTCCGTGGCCATCGAGACCCCCGCCGGGGCCCCGGCCGCCGCGGCCGGCACCGCGCCGGTGGAGAACCTCATCGTCGGATACAAGTCCTCGGCCTCCGAGGCGAGTTCCAACACCGCGGCCGCCGCCGACGCCACCTCCAAGGGGAAGAAGGCCGGCAAGAAGGCGAAGTTCGACCGTCGCCTCGGCACCGGCGCCGCCCTCGTCAACCTCGGCGGCACCGTCGCCCCGGCCGACGCGGCCAGCGTGATGGCCCAGTTCCGCGCCGACCCGGACGTCGCCTACGTCGAGGTGGACTCCCGCGCCTACGCCCTGGCCGTCAACCCGAACGACACCGAGTACGCCAAGCAGTGGGACCTCTTCGAGCCCACCGCCGGCATGAACGTTCCCGCGGCCTGGGACAAGACCACCGGCTCCGGCGTCACCGTCGCCGTGATCGACACCGGCTACGTGGCCCACTCGGACCTCGCCGCCAACGTCGTCGCGGGCTACGACTTCATCTCCAGCTCCAGCGCCGCCCGTGACGGCAACGGCCGCGACAGCAACCCGGCCGACCAGGGCGACTGGAGCGCGGCCGGCGAGTGCGGCACCGGCTCCAAGGCCAGCGACTCCTCCTGGCACGGCACCCACGTGGCCGGCACCATCGCGGCCGCCACGAACAACTCCAAGGGTGTCGCGGGCATCGCGTACGGCGCGAAGATCCAGCCCGTCCGCGTGCTCGGCAAGTGCGGCGGCGCCACGTCGGACATCGTCGACGCCATCACCTGGGCCTCCGGCGGCACCGTCGCGGGCGTCCCGGCCAACGCCAACCCGGCCAAGGTCATCAACATGAGCCTCGGCGGCTCCGGCGCCTGCAGCTCCACCTACCAGAACGCCATCAACGCCGCCGTCGCCCGCGGTACGACCGTCGTCGTCGCGGCCGGCAACAGCAACTCGGACGCGGCCAACTTCTCGCCCGCCAGCTGCGGCAACGTGATCAACGTCGCCTCCACCAACCGGACCGGCGACCGCTCGTTCTACTCCAACTACGGCGCGAGCATCGACGTCTCCGCCCCGGGCGGTGAGACCCGCCGCGCCACCGACACGCCCGGCACCGTCACCACCCCCGAGAACGGCATCCTCTCCACGCTGAACGCGGGCACCACCACCCCGGGCGCCGAGATCTACAAGCCCTACCAGGGCACCAGCATGGCCGCCCCGCACATCGCGGGTCTCGCCGCCCTGCTGAAGTCCGCGAACAGCGCCCTCACCCCGGCGCAGATCGAGTCCGCGATCAAGGACAACGCCCGCCCGCTGGCCGGCACCTGCACCGGCGGCTGCGGCACCGGTCTCGCCGACGCCGCCGCGTCCGTCACCGCCGTGACCTCGACCCCGCCCACCTCGGGCTTCGAGAACACCATGGACGTCGCCATCGTCGACAACGCCACCGTGGAGAGCTCGATCACCGTCAGCGGTGTCGCAGGCAACGCCCCGGCCGGCCTCCAGGTGGCCGTGAACATCGCGCACACCTACATCGGTGACCTCAAGGTCGACCTGGTCGCCCCGGACGGCAGCGTCTACACCCTGCACAACCGCTCCGGCGGCGGCACCGACAACATCAACCAGGTCTACACCGTCAACGCCTCCTCCGAGGTCGCCAACGGCACCTGGAAGCTCCGCGTGAACGACAACGCGAGCGCCGACACCGGCAAGATCGACTCCTGGAAGCTCACCTTCTAGTCCCCCGGTGCCGCATCCTGCGCTCCCGCCCGCCAACTCGGCCTGACGGAGCGATAGTACGGACCAACCGAGCCCGCGGACCTGCTGATACACCTCGTATCGGCAGGTCCGACGGGTTTTCCTGTCACGTGACTGATTTCTGCGTCACAATCGGGGCCCTCCCGCCGTTTGACCTCGTATTGTCGCGTCTCACAGGAAAGGCACAGGAGCTGGGGACCGAGAGGCTGGTGGCTGTGCGTGGTGGCGGCGACGGGGCACGCTGACACAAGTGTCGGACACGTTGAACTCATCAAGGCGGTCGACCGCGCGCTGACCACGCACGGCCGGGCGGTCCTCACGGGACCCGCCGGCGCCGGCAAGACCGAACTGGTGCGCGCCGTCGCGGCCGCGGCCGCATCGCGCCGCGAGACCGTACTGCGCCTGGCTCCCGAAGCCGCCGACCAGTGGATACCGGAGGCCTCCGCCGCGGCCCTGCTGGCCTCCGTGCCCTGCGCCGCCTTCGAGCAGCTCTCCGGGCCCCAGCGCACCGCCATCGCCCTGCTCTGCCGGGAGACGGAAGCCCCCCGGGCCGGCGGCCGCGACCACGTCGCGCTGCGCCTCGCCGTCGTCGAGGTGCTGCGGACGCTCGCAGCCCGCCACCCCGTCCTGCTCGTCCTGGACAACGCCCAGTGGATGGACGCCGAGAGCACCGGCCTGCTCCGCTTCGCGCTCCGCCTCACCCCGCCCCGGGTACGGGTCCTCGTCGCCGAACGCGTCCAGGACGGGGCCCCCGTCGGCGAATCCCTCTGCGGCCCCGGCACCCCGGCCGTCCGGATCCCGCCGCTCGGCGCCGACGAGGTCGCCGAACTCCTCGTCCGGCACGGCCTGCCCGCCCGCCTCGCCGGCCGCATCCACCAGGCCAGCGGCGGCAACCCCCGGCTCGCCCTCGCGCTGGGCCACTCCTTCGCCCAAGCCGCCGAGGCCCGCGACGGCAGCGCCCACCACGCCGATGCCCTGCCCGTCGCCGGCCAGGCCCGCGAGGTGGCCCGCAGACTGCTCGCCGAAGTCCCCGCGGAAGCCCGCCGCACCCTCCTCCTCGCCGCCCTCGCCGCCCGCCCCACCACGGCCCTGCTGCGCCGGGCCGGCCGCCCCGACGCCGAGGCGGAGCTGGCCGCGGCGGAACGGGCCGCGCTGGTACGGGTGGAGGAGGACGGCACCGTGGAGTTCACCGCCGGCGCGCTGCCCACCGCGCTCGCCGCCGACGCGGGGTGGCCCGAACGCGCCGCAGGACACGCGGCCCTGGCCGAAGCCGTCGGCGACCCCGTCCAGGCCGTACGCCACCGGGCGCTCGCCGTGGACGCCCCCGACCAGTGGCTCGCCGCCGAGATCACCGAGGCCGCCGCGGTCTGCCGCCGCCTGGGCCGGCGCGCCCTCGCCGCCGAACTGGGCCTGCTCGCCGCCGAACGCACCCCGTCCTGGCTGCCCGGCGAGGAACTCGCCCGCCTCGTCACGGCCGCCGAGGACGCGGGCTGGGCCGGCCGGGCCGACCTCGCGCGCCGGGCCACCCGGGCCGTACTCGCCCGCGACGCATCGCCCGCCGACCGGGTCCGGTCCCGGCTCGCCGTGATCGACGCTGCCGGACAGGCCCTCGGCACCCTCGACGAGACCTTCGCGTACGCCATGGCCGACGCCGCGGGGGACCCCTCGCTCCAGGCCGCGGTCCAGCTGCGCATGGCCTGGAAGCACAACCTCAGCGACGGCGACCCCGTCCGCGCCCGCGACGCCGCGGCCCGGGCCGGAGCCCTCGCCGCGCTCGGCGGCGACCAGGTCGCCGAAGCCATGGCGCTGACGGTGCGGGCCCGGATGGGCCGCATCCTCGGCGACCCGGGCGCCGAGGCGATCCTCGCCGAAGCGCTCGCGCTGCCCGCCCCCGAAGTCCCGCTCGGCATGCGCAACGCGCCCCAGTACCTCGCCGTACGGCACGCCCTCTTCGACGACAGCCTCGACGACGCCCGCCGGCAGCTGATGGTGCTGCTCCCGGCCGTCCAGCGCACCGGCTCCGCCGAGGACGTCTTCGAGGTGCTGCGCAGCCTCACCGAGGTGGAACTGCGCGGCGGCCGCTGCGAGGCCGCGTCCGCGCGCGCCCGCCAGGCCCTGGAACTGACCATCGAGGCGGGCCTCTCGCCCGGCCCCGCCTGGTACCTCGCCGCGATGGCCGAGGCCGCGGGCGGCAGCTTCGCCCGCGCCGCCGGATACGCCCGCCGCGGCATCCAGGCCTCCCGGGAGGAACGGGACCAGGTCTTCCTCTCCCGCAGCCTGCACGCGCTCGGCCTGGTCGAACTGGCCACCGGAGAGGCCGCGAAGGCCGTCGCCACCCTGCGCCGGGTCGCCGAACTGGAAGCCGCCCAGAAGGTGGCCGACCCCTCGATCCTGCGCTGGCACGGGGAGCTCGCCGAGGCCCTGGTCGCCGCCGACGCACCCGACGAGGCCGCCCGGCTGATCGACCCGGTCCGCACCGTCGCCGTCGGCCTCGGCCGCACCGGGGTCGTCGCCGCCCTCGACCGGGCCCGCGGCCTGTGCCTGTCCGCACAGGGCGACGCCGATGCGGCCGTCCACCTGCTGGAGGCCACCGCCCACCGGTTCGAGACCCTCGGGCTGCCGCTGGAACGGGGACGCACCCTCCTCACCCTCGCCCGCGTAGAGCGGCGCCGCCGCCGCCGCGCACCCGCGCGGGCCGCGCTCACGGCGGCGGCCGAGGTGTTCGGCCGGGCCGGCGCCGCGCCGTGGGCGGAGCTCGCCGGCGAATCCGCGGCGGGCGAGGGAACCCGTACGGAATCGGCAGCGGCGGCGGCCCTCACCGAGGGCGAGGCCCGGCTCGCGCTGCTCGTCAGCCAGGGGGCCAGCAACCAGGAGGCCGCGGCGAAGCTCTTCCTCAGCGTCAAGACGGTCGAGGCACGGCTGACCCGTATCTACCAGAAGCTCGACGTGCGCTCCCGGGCCCAGCTGGCCACCGCCCTGGCCAAACGGAACGCGCCGGCGTAGCGGGAGCTACGCCGGCGCGCGGGGTGGGCCGGAGCCCGGGGATCAGCTGCCGGAGGAGAGGTTGCCGGACAGGATCGGGATGTTGCTGGCGATGTGCGACGCGGAGTCGTCGCCCTTGGCCTGCGTCGAGTTCTCGGCGCACTGCTGGTTCTGCGGGTTGGCCAGGACGTTGATGTCCTGGACGCCCACGTTGACGAGCGCGAGGATCGACTGGGCGTTGACCTTGGCCGGCAGGCCGACGCAGAGCTTGTTGAGGGAGCCCTGGACCAGGCTCGCCTGCGGGCTCATCGCGCCACCGGTCTCCTGGTTGCCGTAGATCTGCGCGGCGCCGTTGCCGTTGACGGTGTTGACGCCGTTGTCGTTGCCGATCGCCATCGCCGGGGTGGCTACGGCGGCACCGGCGCCCAGGACGGAGGCGGTGACCGCGGCGCTGGCCATGAGCTTCTTGAACATGTGGGGGATCCTTCTGTCGCACTGTCGCATGAGATAGCTGCCCTCGGCGGGACGAGCTGATCAACTGCTGGCGGCGCCAGGGGTTATCCCCCCTCACCCGGGTGGCCCATTTGCCATACCGGGCCACCCGGTCGACCTCCCGTGGTCCGGGGTCAGCCGGTCTTGCGGCGCACCTTCTTGTTCTTGCCGCCGCCGCCGCTGCTGGTGCCGTGGACCTTCGCCCGGTTCTGGTGCGCCTGCTGGGACTGGGCATTCGCCGCGTTGCGGTCCAGGGCCTCCCGGAACTTGCGCTTGGCCGCCTCGGCCGGGGATTCGTCCTGCGGGGTCTGCGTCTCGTCTGCCATGTGTCCTCCTGGGGTGATCAAGCGATTTCAGTCTGTCAGTCGGCGCTCGCGCTGACCAGCGAGTTCGGTGAGTGCGACGGGTGCGGGAGGACCGGAGCACCCCAAGTGAAACTTGGGTAGGCCATAAGTCAGCGTTATGGGGGCATAAGACGGGACCGGGTGCTAGGTAAGGCTGCCCTTCGTTTAGGGTTCAGCATGATCCATGTTGCAGTCGCTCGAAGGGAACCATTGCCATGCCTCGCCCTCTGCGAGTAGCAATCGTCGGTGCCGGACCCGCCGGCATATACGCCGCTGACGCCCTGCTGAAGTCCGAGACCGCCGCCGAGCCCGGTGTCTCCATCGACCTCTTCGAGCGGATGCCCGCACCGTTCGGCCTGATCCGCTACGGGGTCGCGCCGGACCACCCCCGGATCAAGGGCATCATCACCGCCCTGCACCAGGTGCTCGACAAGCCCCAGGTCCGCCTCTTCGGCAACGTCGACTACCCGAACGACATCAGCCTCGACGAGCTGCGGTCCTTCTACGACGCCGTGATCTTCTCCACCGGCGCCACCGCCGACCGCGCGCTCGCCATCCCCGGCGTCGACCTCGACGGCTCCTACGGCGCCGCCGACTTCGTCTCCTGGTACGACGGCCACCCCGACGTCCCGCGCACCTGGCCGCTGGAGGCCGAGAAGGTCGCCGTGCTCGGCGTCGGCAACGTCGCCCTCGACGTCGCGCGCATCCTGGCCAAGACGGCCGACGAGCTGCTGCCGACCGAGATCCCGGCCAACGTCTACGACGGCCTCAAGGCCAACAAGGCCCTCGAGGTGCACGTCTTCGGCCGACGCGGTCCGGCCCAGGCCAAGTTCAGCCCCATGGAGCTGCGCGAGCTGGACCACTCGCCCAACATCGAGGTCATCGTCAACCCCGAGGACATCGACTACGACGAGGGCTCGATCGCCGAGCGCCGCAAGAACAAGCAGACCGACATGGTCGCCAAGACCCTGGAGAACTGGGCGATCCGCGACGTCGGCGACCGCCCGCACAAGCTGTTCCTGCACTTCTTCGAGTCCCCGACCGAGGTGCTCGGCGAGGACGGCAAGGTCGTGGGCCTGCGCACCGAGCGCACCGAGCTCGACGGCACGGGCAACGTCAAGGGCACCGGGCGCTTCACCGACTGGGACGTCCAGTCCGTCTACCGCGCCGTCGGCTACCTCTCCGACGAACTGCCCAAGCTCCCCTGGGACGTCGACTCCGGCACCGTCCCGGACGAGGGCGGCCGTGTGATCGAAGCCGGCGCGCACCTCTCGTCGACGTACGTGACCGGCTGGATCCGGCGCGGCCCGATCGGCCTGATCGGCCACACGAAGGGCGACGCGAACGAGACCGTCGCCAACCTCCTCGCCGACCACGCGGAGGGCCGCCTGACCACGCCGGCCGCGCCCGAGCCGGAGGCCGTCGAGGCCTTCCTCGCCGAGCGGAGCATCCGCTACACGACGTGGGACGGCTGGTACAAGCTGGACGCCGCCGAGAAGGCGCTGGGCGAGCCGCAGGGCCGCGAGCGCGTGAAGATCGTCGAGCGCGACGAGATGCTCGACGCGAGCGGCGCGTAACCGCCCCCGAGGGCCGGGACCCGAACGGAGTCCCGGCCCTCGCGCGTGGGGAATGCCGTGCGCGCCAAGGGAGTTCGTACAGGCGCGACACCCATCCCGCGCGCACTGGAGGGCTCATGAAGATCGGCATCATCGGCGCAGGCAACATCGGCGGCAACCTCACCCGCCGGCTCACGGCCCTCGGGCACGAGGTCTCCGTGGCGAACTCCCGCGGCCCGCAGACCCTGAGCGCCCTCGCGGAGGAGACGGGCGCGACCCCCGTCACCGTCGCCGAGGCGGCCCGCGGCGCGGAGGTCGTCGTGGTCACGATCCCCCTCAAGAACGTCCCCGACCTCCCCTCCGGCCTCTTCGCCGGGGCCGCCGGGGGCTTCGCCGTCATCGACACCGGCAACTACTACCCGCGGCAGCGCGACGGCAGGATCCCCGGCATCGAGGACGAGGGCCTGACCGAGAGCCGCTGGACCGAGCGGCAGCTCGGCCACCGTGTGGTCAAGGCCTTCAACGGCACCTACGCCCAGGACGTCCTGGACCGCCCGCGCCCGGCGGGCGACCCCGAGCGGATCGCACTGCCCGTCGCGGGCGACGACGAGACGGCGAAGAAGACCGTCCGCGCCCTCATCGAGGAGCTCGGCTTCGACTCGGTGGACGCGGGCGGCCTGGACGAGTCCTGGCGCCAGCAGCCCGGAACCCCCGTCTACGGCCTCCGCGCCGGAGCGGAGGCCGTGACGAAGGCCCTCGCCGAAGCCTCCCCGGTCCGCCCGGAGGACTTCCGGGCCCGCTGACGGCTATGCCCTGCGCTCCAACAGGCCCCGTACGAAGGCCGCCTGGCCGGCGTGCTGCCAGTTGTCGCCGAGGACGCTCACCAGGCGGACGCCCAGGGTGACCGGCGGGTCCCAGCGCTCGTCCACCACCCGCTCCAGGTCGGCGGCGGCGAGGCCGTGGACGAAGCGGACCGTTTGCGCGTGGACCGCGTCGTAGTACCCGAGCAGCAGGTCGGGCGAGTCGACCCGGACCGATCCGACCTGGCGCGCGGTGTGCCCGTACCCGGTGGACGCGGCGGGCAGGGGCAGGGCGAAGCGGGTAGCCCAGTCCTGGGACAGCCAGACCTGGTCCAGCTCCGCCGCGTCCGCGATGTGGTCGTCCTGGATCCGGGTCAGGTGCCAGACGAGCCAGGTGATCGAGTTCGCGGCCGGGTCGACGCGTGCGTTGAGCGACTGCGCCGGGAGCCCGTCCACGACCTCGTGGACGAGCTCCCGGATGCGTCCGAAGCCGTCGGCGATGACCTCCGTAGCCTTCATGCACCCACCATGCGGTGCCCGGCGGCCGACCCGCCGTGCGCGACACGCGGCGGCCGGGGCGACTCAGACGGTCGCGTCGGCCTTCTCCGGGCTCGGCTTGGCCGTGGCCGTCGCCTCCGGTGCGGCGGCCGCCACCGTGCCCTGCCCGCCCCGCAGGCCGAACCGGCTGATCAGCGCGACCAGGGCGAAGGCCACGGCCCCGATCGCGAAGGTGAGCGTGAACCCGGACTCGGCGGGCAGCGGAGGCACGCCCGCGGGCAGGTGCTCGATGGTCTTCGACGCCAGGATCGTGGTGACGATCGCGCTGCCGATGGCGCTGCCCGTGGAGCGGGAGATCGAGTTGATGCCGTTGGCGATGCCGCTCTGGTGGTGCGGGACGCTCGACATGATCACGGCGGGCATGGCCGCGTAGCCGAAGCTCACGGCCGCGCCGACGACGAGGCCGGCGCCGATCACCGAGGCGGTGTGCGCGTGGTCGAGGGCCAGCCAGCCGAACCCGGCGGCGCCGAGCCCCGCGGCCAGGGCCAGGGTGACGCGCGGACCGCGGTGGCGGACCAGCTGGCCGCCGATCGGGGAGGCGAGCAGCGAGACGATCGCGCCGGGCAGCAGGAACTGGACGGACGCGCGCAAGATAGACGCGCCGAAGCCGTAGCCGGTGAGGGCCTCGGGCATCTGGACGAGGTAGGAGACGCCCAGGAAGTTCGCGAACATCCCGAAGCCGACGAGGATGCCGGCCAGGTTGGCCATGAGCACCGGGCGGTGGACGAACATCCGCATGTCGACCAGCGGCTCGCGGACCTTCAGCTCGGTCAGCACCCAGACGGCGGCCATGACCGCGGCTCCGGCGAAGCTGCCCAGCGTACGGCCGGAGGACCAGCCCCAGTCGTGGCCCTGCGAGATCGGCAGCAGGAGCAGCAGCAGCGTGAGGCCGAGGGTCAGCGCGCCGAGGAAGTCGGTGCGCCCGCCCGTCTTGTGCCGGGTCGCGGGGACCAGGAAGACCACGGCCAGCAGGGCGAGGACCGCGAAGCCGGTCGCCATCCAGAAGGCGTTGCGGTAGTCGGCGCCGGAGCCGGAGGTGAGCAGGCCGGTGGCCACCAGGGCGAGGCCGCTGCCGAACGCGAGCGTGCCGCTGACCAGCGCCATCGCACCCGGCAGCTTCTGCGGCCGGACCTCTTCGCGCAGCACCGACAGGGCCAGCGGGAAGATCGCGGTGGCGGCTCCCTGGAGCACCCGGCCCAGGATCAGCAGCGGCAGCGAGGAGGCCAGCGCGGCGATCACGGAGCCGGCGACCATGACGCCGAGCACGGCGACCAGGGTGGGCTTCTTGCCGTGCTGGTCACCGAACCGGCCGAGCAGCGGGGTGAAGACGGCCGCCGAGAGCAGGGTGGCGGTGGTCACCCAGCTCACGCCGGCGGTCGTGGCGCCGAGGTCGGCGCGGATGAGGCCCAGGATCGGGACCGGCAGGGTCTGCATCATCGACACGACCATGGCGGCCAGGCTCAGGGCGAAGACGATGACCGTCTCGTTCCTGCGCCCGGTGGCCGGGGCGGCTGAGGTGGAGGGGGTGCTCATGGCGGGCAGGACCTTCTTCGGACTTCGGAGAGCTTCAGGGCGGAGATGTTTGAGGTCATCAAGCAACTCGATCGAAGGTAGACCTCTATAGTTAAGGTGGTCAAGTAAACAATTGATAATGTGAAGCATCCTGGGTACGCTCCAAGGCATGAGCGACACCGCCGCCCCGCACGCCCCCGCCAAGCTCCAGCTGCTGGAACTGCTCGCCGCCATCGGCACCGCCCAGTGGCGCGACTTCGCGGCCGCAGCCTCCCGCTACGGCCTCACCTCCACCCAGGCCCGGGTGCTCGCCCAGCTCGACGGCCCCGTGCCGATGCGCGGCCTCGCCGCGCTCCTGGTGTGCGACGCGTCGAACGTGACCGGCATCGTCGACCGCCTGGAGGCCCGTGAACTGGTGCGCCGCGAGCCGGCCCCCACCGACCGCCGCGTCAAGAACGTGGTCGCCACGGACGCGGGCCGCGAGATCATCCGCCGCGTACGGGAGGAGATGCAGGCGACGCACGGCGCGCTGGACACCCTCGACGAGGCCGAGAGCGCGACCCTGTACGCCCTGCTGGAACGCCTGCGTCCCACGATGGAGAAGGACGCCCTGAAGTAGGCTCGGCCCCCATGAGCGCTCTGCGGACGATCAACGACGTACCGGTGCTGGTGTGCGAGGCCGAGGGTGAGGTCATCGCGGGCGAACGCGAAGCACTGGACTGCATAGGGAACGCCGGATACCAGGGTGCCCAGTGGGTGGTCATCCCCGCCGGGCGCTTCGATGAATCGTTCTTCCGGCTGAGCACCCGCGTCGCCGGCGCGATCATCCAGAAGTTCGTCCAGTACCGGATGGGGCTGGTCGTCCTCGGGGACATCTCCCGCCACACCGAAGCCAGTTCGGCGCTGCGGGACTTCGTCCGCGAGTGCAACCGCGGTACCCAGACCTGGTTCCTCGCCGACGAAGCGGAACTGCGCGCGCGGCTGGCCGGGGTGGGGGCGTGAGCGACCGCCTCAAGGTGCGCGTCCTGCGGGCCGCCGATCGCGCGGCTTCCCTCTGGAAGAACGGCGGGGGAGTCACCCGGGAGATCGCCGTCCTCCCCGAGGGCGCCGGCATGGACGATTTCGTCGTGCGGGTGAGCCTCGCCGAGGTGGCCGCCGACGGGCCGTTCTCCGCCTTCCCCGGGATCGACCGGACCCTGACCCTGGCCGAGGGTGCGGGCATGGACCTCACGGTCGGTGGCCAACGCCGCCTGGTGGACGAGCGGTTCGCGCCGCAGCACTTCCGCGGGGACGAGCCGACCGAATGCCGGCTCCTCGCCGGCCCCGTCGTCAACTTCAACGTGATGTACCGCCGGGGCGCCGCCGGGGTCCAGACCGCCGTCGTACGGGGCGACCTCACGGTCAGCGTCACGACGGACGAGGCCGTCCTGGTGGTCGCGCTCCAGGAGCCGGTCGCGGTCGAAGCACCCCTGGGTGAGGCCCTCACCCTGGACCCGTACGACGCGGTGCTGCTGGAGGGCTCCCTCATCGACCTCGTACGGATCTCCGGGCGCGCGGCGGTCGTACGGCTGCGGCCGCTGCCGTCCGGGCGGAAGGGCGGCCGAGCAGGATCCCTCCCAAGGCCAGCATGAGCCCGCACACCTGCTGCGGGCCGAGGCCCTCGCCCGCGATGGCCGTGCCGAGCAGGACTCCCGTCACCGGGTTGAGCAGGCCGAGCAGGCCCACCGTCGCGGCGGGCAGGTGCCGCAGGCCCGCGAACCAGGTGACGAACGCGAGCGCCGTCGCCACCACCGTGGCATAGCCGAATCCCAGCAGCGCACGCCCGTCGAGGGCCGGCGGCGCGCCCTCCACGACCACGGCGAGCGGCAGCAGCACCAGGCCGCCGCCCAGCAGCTGCCAGGAGGTCGAGGCGAGGAGCCCGGCCTCGGCGCTCCACCGCTTGGCCAGGACGTGGCCCAGCGAGGACGTCCCGATCGCGGCGACCGACGCGAGCACGCCGATCGCGTCGAGCGCGACGGCCGAGGTGAGCAGCATCAGGCACACGCCGCCCACGCCGACGGCGGCACCGGCCACGTGCCGCACCCCCGGCCGCTCGCCGATGAGGGCCCAGGCGACCAGCATCACGACCAGCGGCGCGGTCGCCATCACGGTCGAGGCCACGCTCGTCGGGAGCCGCTGGGCCGCGAGGTAGACCAGCGTGAAGAAGCCGCCCATGTTGAGCACGCCGAGCAGGAGCGACTTCCACCACCAGGACCCGCTGGGAAGCTGCCGGCACATGGCCAGGAGCAGCAGCCCCGCGGGCAGTGCCCGCAGCACCGCTCCGTACAGCGGAGAGGCGGCGGGCAGGAACTCCCGCGTGACGAAGTAGTTCGCCCCCCATGCGATCGGCGCGACGGCCGCGACCAGGGACCACCGCAGATTGGCTTCCATGGAAGGTAATATATCTTCCATGGAAGCCATTGACCATGTAGCCCGGATCCAGGCCGAGTGGGCCCGCGAGCGGCCGGATGTGGACGTCAGCCCCCAGGCCGTGATCGGACGGCTGCACCGCCTCGGCCTGCTCCTGACGGAGCAGCTCTGCCTCGTCTACCGCCGCTACGGCCTGAGTGAAGGGGAGTTCGACGTCCTCGCCGCGCTGCGGCGGGCGGGCGAGCCCTTCGAGCGGGCACCCGGCGAACTCGCCGCCCACACCATGGTGACCACGGGCGCCATGAGCAAGCGGATCGACCGGCTCGAACGCGGCGGCCTCGTCACCCGGAGCCGGTCCGCCGCCGACGGCCGGGGCCGCGTGGTCGCGCTCACCCCCGCAGGACGGGACCTGATCGACCGGGCCTTCACCGAGCACATGGGCAACGAGCGCCGCCTCCTCGAAGGCCTGGAGGCGGGGGAGGCGGCGCAGCTGGAGCGGATCCTGACCGGGTGGCTGGCGAAGATCGAGCCGCCGAACCCATGACCGGGGTCAACGACGTGAAGGGCTGCGGCCATAGAGGTGAGAGCGGGGCCGTGTAGCCCGCGCCGACCGCCCCGCGCGGCCGCGGGGCGCTATCCATGACGACGTGATCAAGTCGCTTCGTACCGGGTTCACCGCAGCCGCCGTGACCGCAGCCCTCGCCACCCTCACCCCCTCGGCCGGGGCCTCCCACGCTCCCTCGGCCCCCACCGACCAGGTGCGCGTGGACGTCGCCACCGTGAACGGATCGGGCTGCCGGCCGGGCAGTGCCGCCGTCGCCGTCGCGCCGGACAACTCGGCCTTCACCGTCACCTACAGCGAGTACCTGGCCCAGGCCGGCGGGGGCGTCTCCGCCGTCGAAGGCCGCAAGAACTGCCTCCTGTCCCTCGTGGTGCACGTGCCGCAGGGCTTCACCTACGCCGTGGCCCAGGTCGACTACCGGGGCTTCGGCAGCCTCCAGCCGGGCGCGATCGGCACGCAGAAGGCGAGCTACTACTTCCAGGGCATGAGCCAGACCGCCCAGCGCACCCACAAGTTCAACGGCGCACTCGACGACAACTGGCAGGCCACCGACACCACGGGCATCGAGGCGCTGGTCTTCGCGCCCTGCGGGGAACAGCGCAACTTCAACATCAACACCGAGCTGCGGGCCGAGGTCGGCAGCTCGGACCCGTCGAAGCTGAGCTTCATGGCCCTCGACTCGACGGACGGCAGCATCAACAGCGTGTACCACTTCTCCTGGAAGCAGTGCCCCGTGCGCTGACCGGTCCTCAGGCCGACGCGCGTCGCACCAGTGAGGTGGCCGTGACCACCGATCCGGGCGCGGCGCGCTGCTCGTGGCCCCCGCCCAGGGTCTCCAGCAGCAGACGTGCCATCAGCCGGCCCATCCCCTCGATGTCCTGGCGTACGGTCGTCAGCGGCGGATCGGCGATCGGCGCCACCGCCTCGGCGTCGTCGAACCCGACCACCGCCACCTGTGCCGGAACCGTACGGCCGCGCTCCCGCAGGACCCGCAGCGCGCCCGTCGCCATGAGGTCGTTCGCGGCGAACACCGCGTCGATGCCGGGGCAGCGGTCGAGCAGTTCACCCATGGCCCGGGCCCCGCCCGCCGCGGTGAAATCCCCCTCGGCGACCAGCTCGGCGCCGGCGGCCGGCAGCACGTCCCGGTAGCCGCTCAGCCGGTCGGCCGCGGAGGTCTGGTCGAGCGGGCCGGAGATGTGCGCGATCCGCTCGCGCCCCTGCGCGACCAGGTACCGTACGGCCTCGCGCGCGCCGCCCCGGTTGTCCGCGTCCACGAACGCCACGCCCCCGGACCGCCCGGGCTCCCCGGAGCCGTCGGTCCAGCCCGGCCGGCCGCCGTACACCGTGGGCACGCCGATCCTGCGGGTGATCTCGGGCAGCGGGTCGTCGGCGTGCAGGGAGAAGGCGAGCGCCCCGTCCACGTGCCCGCCGGCGAGGTAGCGCTCGATCCGCTCGTAGTCGCCCCGGTCCTCCACCAGCAGCAGCACCAACTGCGTGTCGTGCGCGGTCAGTTCCTTGCTGATACCGCGCACCTGGCGGGAGAAGAAGGGGTCGGAGAAGATCCGGGTCTCCGGCTCGGCGATGATCACCGCCACGGCCCCCGTGCGCCGGGTGACCAGCGTGCGGGCCGCCGGATTGGGCACGTAGCCCAGGTCCCGGACCGCCTCGCGCACCTTGTCCGCCAGGTGCGCGCGGACCCCGTCGCCGCCGTTGACCACGCGGGACACGGTGGCCCGGGACACCCCGGCGCGCGTCGCCACCGCCTCCAGGGTGGGCCGGTTCCCGGGACGCTGTTCGGGCACGGGCGCTCCTCCTGGGTGTCCGCGGGCGGTCGCCGCGCCGGGCAGCAGGGTAGCCCGTACCGCGCGGAGGCCGGGGGCGCTCCGTGCGGTACGGGCCGTCCGCGGCGCCGTCCTGTCCGGTCCGGTGCGGTCAGTGGCCGAAGTCGAACCAGTTGACGTTCACGTAGTCGGCGCCCTGGCCGCTGGTGAAGGTCAGGTAGACGTCGTGCGTGCCCGTGACGCCGCCGATGTTCGCCGGAACCGTCCGCCAGCTCTGCCAGCCGCCGGTGTTCGCCACGGAGAAGCTGCCGATCGGCGCGCTGGTGCGGCTGTCGAGCCGGACTTCGACGAGCCCGCTGACCCCGCCGGCCGCGCCGGAGGCGACCCGCCCGTAGAACTGCCGCGCGGCCGTGGACCCGAAGTCGACGC
The DNA here is from genome assembly GCF_040684275.1 of Streptomyces sp. NPDC091371. Classification (NCBI taxonomy): domain Bacteria; kingdom Bacillati; phylum Actinomycetota; class Actinomycetes; order Kitasatosporales; family Streptomycetaceae; genus Streptomyces; species Streptomyces sp. NPDC091371. Next base: position 255,653 of record NZ_JBFBFP010000004.1, on the reverse strand, counting down.
CCCGGAAGAGGGCCCAGTCGCCGTTGCCGATGGCGGCGAGGTTCTGGCCGCCGCCGGTGTCGGAGGTGGTCTCCCTGGCCACCCCCGCCTGGTCGTCGTACGACTCGGCCTGGATCGCCGCGTACGCGTCACGGTGGCCCGCCGGAGGGGTCGTGGGCGGGGTCGTGGTCGGCGGCGGCGTAGTGGGGGTGCCTCCCGTCGAGCGGAGCACGGACACGTAGTCGACCACCATGGGGTGGCCGGGCTCGGTGCCCGCGTCGGGCCCGCCGCCGAAGGCGTCCGGGAACCCGCCGCCCATGGCGACGTTCAGGATGAGGAAGTAGCCGTGGTCCGTGGCGTTGGTCCAGGTCGCCGCGTCCACCTGGTTCGCGCGCACGGTGTGGAAGACCAGCCCGTCGACGGCGAAGCGCATCTCCTCGACGGCCGTCGACCTGTCCCACTCCACGGCGTACGTGTGGAAGCCGCCCTGGCAGCCGGTGCCCGGGCAGACCCGCTGGCCGCCGATGCCGGAGGTCTCGTTGCAGGGGCCGCCGGGGCTCGTGCCGCAGTGCATGGTCGCCCAGACGTTGTTGATGCCCTGGACGTTCTCCAGGATGTCGAGCTCGCCGATGCCCGGCCAGTTCCACCAGTTGCCGCGGTACGGGGCCCCGAGCATCCAGAAGGCCGGCCAGTAGCCCTTGGCCGCCGGGCCCGTGACGTTCGGCATCTGGATGCGGGCCTCCACGCGCAGCCTGCCGCCCGCGGCCGGCCGGAAGTCGGACCGCCTGGTCTCGACGCGGCCCGAGGTCCAGTTGCCCGCGGCGTCCCGCCTCGGGGTGATCCGCAGGTTGCCCGCCCCGTCGAGGGAGACGTTGGCGGGGTCCGCGGTCATGGTCTCGATCTCGCCGGTGCCGAAGGCCGCGGGGCCGCCGGGGTAGCTCGTACCGGTGGTGTACTGCCAGTCGGCGGTGTTCACGCCGGAGCCCGCGGGCCCGTTGAAGTCGTCCAGGAACACCTGGGACCAGCCGGCCGGGGTGGGGGGAGCGGCGGCGCCGGCCGGCAGGGTGGCGGCGGCCGCGGCGGCCACGACCACGGCGACCGTACCGAGCGCGGCTAATACGGCCCGCCGTGCGGCCGGCCGCTTCCTACGGGATGTCTCTCGCATGGGTGCCCTCTCTGATGCGCCGTGCGGCGCGGTGCGGGGGGAAGAGCCAGGGGAGTTCGCCGTTCGGGAGCCGTCTGAGAGCGCTCTCAGACGGTGCCGCTGGACACTGTGCTCCCCAACCGTCGGGCCGTCAAGAGATGGAACCGGGAAAGGGCCTGCGGGGCGGAGCGGTGCACTTGTTGAACGCTCGCACGCCGAGGGCGGGGCGGAACGCCGCGTCACCCGTCAGGCCCAATCCTCCGTTCGACTTCAGTAGGCCGGGCCGAGAACCTCCTGCGCGCCCGGGAGTTCGTGCACGGAGGCGGCCTTCCCCGTGAGCGGCAGAAGGGAGGAGAGCGGGCAGACCACGGGCATCTCGTGGTCCACCTCCCACTCGCCGACCGCGTTGCGGCCGCCGCCGCGACCACCGCGGTCGGTGGTACAGACGGCGTACAGCTGACCGGCGCAGCCCCGGCAGAACAGGGGCAGATGGGCGCTCACGCCGGCTCCGCACGCGCGGCGGCCGGATGGCTGGGCGCGTTCCCCCGAGTGCCGGGTGCGCCGCGCGCTTGTAGCGTCGATCGCGTCAGGAGTCCCGGTGATCCGGAAGGACTCCGCAGGCCGGTTCGCATCCGCGGAACACGTCCCGCCGGCGCGCCGAGCCGCACGTGTGCAGCCCGCGACGGCGCCGAGCCGGTCCGCCCCGCACGCCCCGACGACCGGGCGCACGCGCAGCCCCCGTGAGAGAGGCCGTGCTGATGACGAACGACGCCCCGATAGCCCCCACCGCCCCGACCGCGAGCCTGTTCCGCGTCGAGAAGGGCCATGCGGAGCCCGAGGAGCTGGCCGCGATCGCCCTCGTGGTCGCCTGCTGCGCGCGGCGTACCTCCGGCGGCGGGAACGGCGCCGGCGGCGGCGCCCCGGGCCGGTCCGGATCCGCGGCGAAGGGCGCCGGGCGCCGCCCCGCCCGGTCGAACACCGGCTGCTGGGCAGGCTGCTGGGCCTGCCGCTGAACCCCCTCCGCCGGCCGCGCGCACGGCCGGCGGAAGGGAGAGCGAGGTGGTCACGCCCGGCGCAGCACCGTCGAGAGGGCGTTCCGCAGCGCGGCCCGGGCATCAGGCACGGCGCCCTCCGAGCGCCACGCCACGAACCCGTCCGGCCGTACGAGCACCGCGCCCTCGGCGCCCATCCCGTGGACCTCCGCCCAGTCGGCGCCGCCCTGGGGGACCAGGTCCGCGTCCGGCCCGGAGCCGATGGCGTAGGCGTCCAGCCGCGCCGACAGCTCCGCGGCCACCTGCTCGCCGGCCGCCCGCCACGGCGTACCCGCGCCGCTGAGCAGCACGAACGAGCGCTCGTACAGGTCCAGCGAGGAGATCCGCTCGCCGGACTTCGTCAGCCACATGTGCGGGGCGCGGGTGCCGGTGTCGCCCTTCAGCCGCAGCTCCTCCGGGATGACCGGCCGCCCGGGGTCGCCGCCGACGACCGCGCCCTCGGGGTAGCAGTAGCCCATGGCCGTCGTGAGGACCCCGCTGCCGGGCCCGCCGCCCATCGTGGGCGGCGGGGCGTACCCCGGGTGGCTGTGCTCGGCCGAACGGGCCGAGGCGCGGGCGCTCGTGGCGATGGCCACCGGAAGCCGCTCGGCCTCGTAGGTGTCGAGGAGCTCCATCCCGGCCGTGCCGTCGAGCACCGCGGCGATCTTCCAGGCCAGGTTGTGCGCGTCCTGGATGCCGGTGTTGGAGCCGAACGCGCCCGTGGGGGACATCTCGTGGGCCGCGTCGCCCGCCAGGAACACCCGGCCCACGGAGTACTGCTGCGCCACCCGTTCGGCGGCGTGCCACGGCGCCTTTCCGCCGATCACCACGTCCAGGTCGGGCACGCCGATCGCGGCCCGGATCTGCTCCTTGCAGCGCGCGTCGGTGAAGTCCTCCAGCGTCTCGCCGTCCTCCGGGTGCCAGGGCGCGTGGAAGACCCACTGCGTGCCGTTGTCCACCGGGAGCAGCGCACCGTCGGCGCCCGGGCGCATCAAGTAGCAGACGATGAACCGCAGATCGCCCAGCACCTCGGGGAGCATCTGGGAGCGGAAGGTCACGCTCACGTTGTGGAACAGCTCGCCGCCACCCGTCTGGGGGATGCGCAGCTGCTCCCGGACGGGGCTGCGCGGCCCGTCCGCCGCGATCAGGAAGTCCGCGCGCACGGTGGTGTGCTCGCCGGTCTCCCGGTCCTTCACGACGGCGCTCACCCCCGTCGCGTCCTGGTCGAAGCTCATCAGCTCCGTGGAGAAGCGGATGTCGGCGCCCTGCGCGCGGCTCTGCGAGGCGAGCACCGGCTCGATGTTGTTCTGGCTGCACAGGCACCAGCCGGTCGGGCTGAACCGGCTCAGCGCCCCGGACGGGTCGATCGCCTTGATCAGCCAGTTGTGGTCGCCGTCGACCAGGGACGTGGCCTGCAGAATGCCCTGGTTTCCCTCCAGTACGGAGGCGGCCCGGCGGATCGCGGGCTCCGCTCCTGCCGTGCGGAACAGCTCCATCGTCCGGGCGTTGATGCCTCGGCCGCGCGGGTGTGCGGACGTACCGGAGTGCTTCTCGACGAGCAGGTGCCTCACTCCGTGGCGGCTCAGGAAAAGCGAGGTGGACAGGCCCACGAGCGAGCCGCCCACGACGAGAACCGGTACGCGAACATCGGCTTTGTCTTCCATCAGCTGAGGGCTCCTGTTTTCTGTGTGGGGGAGTGGAGTCTTTATGCCACCGATCGGAGATCAGGCCCGGTTGATTCGCCGGTTGTCACCCGCTTGATCCGGACATGTAGCGGTACGCCCTCACCCGGACGACGATGAGCGACAGCGGCGCCCCCGACAGACGCGCCAGGCCTGCCGTTCCCGACCGAGACGGCCGCCGGCCCGGGTGGACGCCACCGGTGACGGACGAGGGGTCCGTACGCGATGGATCTCCACCCCCTCATGAAGGAGTGAGTAGATGACAACCACCCTGTCCGAACGGGTGTCGCAGTCAGCCTTCGACGGCTCCATGCTCCGGGTCGTCCTGCTGATGGACCTCCACGAGGGGACCCAGCAGCAGTTCTTCGAGGCGTACGAGCAACTCCGCCACGACATCGCCTCCGTCCCGGGCCACATCAGCGACCAGCTGTGCCAGTCGTTCGAGAATCCCTCCCAATGGCTCATCACCAGCGAGTGGGAGAGCGCCCCGCAGTACCTCGCCTGGGTCAACAGCGAGCACCACGCCGAACAGGTGAAGCCGCTCGGGGCCTGCGCCCGGGCCATGCGCCCGCTCAAGTTCACCGTCCTGCGCGAGACCGGCCGCGGCTACGACCAGGCCTCGCGCCCGGCCGCGGCCCGGCTCCAGCCCGTGCCCCGGCTCGGCGCCGGCATCGTGCACCACGCCCTGACCTTCACCGTCAAGCCGGGCAGCGAGAAGAAGGTCGCGGACATCCTCTCCAGCTACGCCTCCCCGGCGGCCCGCGTCGACGACCACACCCGCCTGTGCCGCACCTCGCTGTTCATGCACGGCAACCGGGTGGTACGGACGATGGAGGTCCAGGGCGACCTGATGGCGGCCCTGCGGCACGTCTCCGAACAGCCCGAGGTGCGCGCCGTCGAGGAAGCCATCAACCCCCACCTCGAACAGGACCGGGACCTCGGAAACCCCGAGTCCGCCCGCATGTTCTTCATGCGCGCGGCCGTCCCCGCGGTCCACCACATCGCGGCCGAGGAGCCGGACTCCGCCGACGTCACCCGCCACGCGCTCTTCTACCCCGCCAAGCCCGGCTGCGGCGCCGCGCTCGCCAAGTTCCTGGCCCGGCAGGACGAGGCCGCCGCGCACCTGCCCGCGCACCCCGTTCGGAGCAGCAGCATCTTTCAGCGCGACGACATCGTCGTCCGCCTGATCGACGTGAGCGGCCCGCTCGACGCCGACCCGGGAGCGGCCCTGGGCGCCTCGGGACCGCGCAAGACGGCGGTGCTGGAGCGCCTGATGGACGCGCCCGGCGGGCGGCCCCGCGCCGCGCGCCACACCATGAACCTCATCACCGACCGCCGGGCCCCCGCGGACTCCTGATCCGCTGCGCTCCCCCCACCGAGACCACCCCGAGCCCCACCCCACATCCCCGTCCAGGCACCCCACAGGCCAGGAGGAACCCGCCATGACCAAACAGCGCCCACGCATCGTGGACCTCAGCGAGACGCCGCCCAACCGCAGGCGCGGAGGCGACCTGAGGGCCGTGCTCACCCCGACCTCGGTGGGCTCCACCAGCGGCTTCATGGGCATGGCGATCATGGCGCCCGGGGAGTCCATCGCCGAGCACTACCACCCGTACTCCGAGGAGTTCGTGTACGTGGTCGCCGGCCGGCTGGAGGTGGACCTCGACGGCGAGGCCCATCCGCTGCGCACCGACCAGGGCCTGCTCGTCCCGCTCAATGTCCGCCACCGGTTCCGCAACGTCGGGGGCACCGAGGCCCGCATGGTCTTCCACCTCGGCCCGCTCGCGCCGCGCCCGGAACTCGGCCACGTGGACACAGAGGAGGCCCCGCACCCGGAGAGCACCGCGTGGGAGCAGCCTCCGGACCGCACGGGAGTGGTCTCGTGACCCGCCGCCGGGTGGCGGTGACCGGGGTCGGCGTCGTCGCCCCCGGCGGGATCGGGGTCTCGGCCTTCTGGGACCTGCTGTCCAGCGGCCGTACGGCGACCCGGGGCATCACCCTCTTCGACCCGGAGGGGTTCCGCTCCCGGATAGCCGCGGAAGTCGACTTCGACCCCGCCGAGCACGGCCTCACCGACGAGGACGCGGCCCGCGCGGACCGGTACATCCAGTTCGCCCTGGTCGCGGCCCGCGAGGCGCTGCGCGACTCCGGACTCGACCTGACCACGGACGAGGCCTGGCGGACCGGGGTCTCCCTCGGCACCGCCGTCGGCGGCACCACGCGCCTGGAGCACGACTACGTGGCCGTGAGCCAGTCGGGCGCCTGGTGGGACGTCGACCACCGGCTCGCCGGACCTCACCTGCACCGGGCGTTCACGCCCGCCACCCTCGCCTCCGCGGTCGCGGAGCAGACGGGTGCGCGCGGCCCGGTGCAGACCGTCTCCACCGGCTGCACCTCCGGACTCGACGCCATCGGGTACGCCGTGCACTCCATCGCGGAGGGCCGGATGGACGTGTGCATCGCCGGCGCCTCCGACTCGCCCATATCGCCGATCACCGTGGCCTGCTTCGACGCCATCAAGGCGACCTCGCCGAACAACGACGACCCGGCCCACGCCTCCCGGCCCTTCGACGCCGACCGGGACGGGTTCGTCCTCGGCGAGGGCGGCGCGGTCCTCGTCCTGGAGGAGATGGAACACGCCCGCGCCCGCGGTGCGACCGTCTACTGCGAGATCGGCGGCTACGCCACCTTCGGCAACGCCCACCACATGACCGGTCTCACCGCCGAGGGCCTGGAGATGGCCCGGGCGATCGAGACCGCGCTGGCCCAGGCCCGCGTCGGCGCCGACGAGATCGACTACGTCAACGCGCACGGCTCCGGCACCAAGCAGAACGACCGCCACGAGACGGCGGCGGTCAAGCGGGTCCTGGGAGAGCACGCCTACAAGACGCCGATGACCTCCATCAAATCCATGGTGGGCCACTCCCTCGGCGCCATCGGCGCGATAGAACTCGCCGCCTGCGTCCTCGCGATGAACCACCAGGTGGTCCCGCCGACCGCCAACTACGAGACGCCCGACCCCGAGTGCGACCTGGACTACGTCCCCCGCACCGCCCGCGCCCGCACCCTGCGCAACGTCCTGTCCGTCGGCAGCGGCTTCGGCGGGTTCCAGTCCGCCGTCGTCATGTCCCGGCCGAAGGAAGAGGTGTCATGACCAGCAGCCGTACGGTCATCACGGGCATCGGGGTCGTCGCGCCCAACGGCATCGGCGCCGACGCCTTCTGGAAGGCGACCCAGTCCGGCCTCAGCGTCCTGGACCGGGTCACCAGGGCCGGGTGCGAGCACCTTCCGCTGCGCGTGGCCGGCGAGGTGCGCGGCTTCGACCCCGGCTCGATGGTCGAGGACCGGTTCCTCGTCCAGACCGACCGGTTCACCCACCACGCGCTCGCCGCGGCCGACCTCGCCCTGGAGGACGCCCGGCTCGGCCGCGCCGACTACGAGGACGACCCCTACTCCATCGGGGTCGTCACCGCGGCCGGCTCCGGCGGCGGCGAGTTCGGCCAGCGCGAGCTCCAGCACCTCTGGGAGCAGGGGCCGCGCTACGTCGGCCCGTACCAGTCCATCGCTTGGTTCTATGCCGCGAGCACCGGCCAGGTCTCCATCCGGCGGGGCCTCAAGGGCCCCTGCGGGGTGGTGGCCAGTGACGAGGCGGGCGGACTGGACGCCTTCGCGCACGCCACCCGGGCGATCCGCCAGGGCAGCCGGGCGATGCTGGCCGGCGCCACCGAGGCACCGCTGGCGCCGTACTCGATCGTCTGCCAGCTGGGGTACGAGGGACTGAGCACCCGGGACGACCCCGAGCGGGCCTACCGCCCGTTCACCGCCAAGGCCTGCGGGTACGTGCCCGCGGAGGGCGGCGCGATGTTCGTCGTCGAGGACGAGGAGGCCGCCCGGCGCCGCGGGGCCGCCGTACGCGCCGTACTGGCCGGCCACGCCGCGACCTTCACCGGCACCCTGCGGCCGGAGGAGTCCGGCGAGGGACTCGCCCACGCGATCCGCGGCGCGCTCCGGGAGGCCGGCTGCGCCCCGGAAGAGGTCGACGTGGTCTTCGCGGACGCGCTCGGCACCCCCGAGGCGGACGCGGCCGAGGCCGCGGCCATCGCCGACGCCCTCGGCGGACACGGACGCAAGGTGCCGGTCACGGCCCCCAAGTCCGGTACCGGCAGGGCCTACTGCGCGGCGCCCGCCCTCGACACGGCCGCCGCGGCCCTGGCACTGGAGCACGGAGTCGTCCCGCCGACCCCCAACGTCTACGACGTGTGCCACGACCTCGACGTCGTGACCGGCAGCGCCCGCCCCGCGGAGCTGCGCACCGCGCTCGTGCTCAGCAGGGGCCGGATGGGCTCGAACTCCGCGCTCGTCCTCCGCAAGGGCTACCCGGCGCCCCTGTAGGCCGGAGGGACTCGTGCAGTCCCCTTCCAGGAAGAGAGAAAGCGACCATGTCCGACCGACTGACCCTGGAGGAGCTGGCGGCCCTGATGAAGACCGCCGGCATCACCGTCGACCCCTCCGAGATGGCGAGCCGTCCGGACTCCGCCTTCGACGACTACGGCCTCGACTCGCTGGGCCTGCTGGGCATCGTCGGCGAGCTGGAGAACCGGCGCGGACGGGCCCTGCCCACCGACGCCGACCGCTGCAAGACCCCCGGGGAATTCCTCGACCTCGTCAACAACAGCCTGATGACAGGAGCTTGAGATGGCAGGACACACCGAGAACGAGATCACCGTCAACGCGCCCGTCGACGTCGTGTGGGAGATGACCAACGACCTGCCGAACTGGCCGCAGCTGTTCAGCGAGTACGCCTCGCTCGACATCCTCGACCAGCAGGGGGACACCACCCGGTTCCGGCTGACCATGCACCCCGACGAGAACGGCACCGTGTGGAGCTGGATCTCGGAGCGGACCGTGGACCGCAAGGGCCTCCAGGTCCGGGCGCGGCGCGTGGAGACCGGCCCGTTCGCCCACATGGACATCCACTGGCAGTACTCCGAAGTGCCGGGCGGCGGCACGCGGATGAAGTGGACGCAGGACTTCGCCATGAAGCCGACGGCCCCGGTCGACGACGCGTGGATGACCGACAACATCAACCGGAACTCCAAGATCCAGATGGCGCTGATCCGGGACAAGATCGAGCAGCGCGACCCTGACGGCCGCGCCCCCGCCCACAGCCGTCTCTGAAGATCAGCCCGCACAGCAGCGAAAGGCGCACAGCAGGATGCACAGCAAGCACCGCGCTCTCATCGTCGCCCGCATGGCGCCGGAGTCGGCCCCCGACATCGCCGACCTGTTCGCCCACTCGGACGCCGGTGAACTCCCGCACCTGGTCGGGGTCACCCGCCGCAGCCTGTTCCAGTTCGGCGACGTGTACCTCCACCTGATCGAGTCGGACCGCCCGCCGGGTCCGGCCATCGCGAAGGTCACCGACCACCCCGAGTTCCGGCAGCTCAGCGACCGGCTCAGCGCGTACATCAGTCCGCACGACCCGGAGACCTGGCGCAGTCCGAAGGACGCGATGGCCCACGAGTTCTACCGCTGGGAGAACCCCGGCGCCAAGTGACACGGCGGCCCGGACGGGACCCGCACACCCGCGTGTGCGGGTCCCGCCGCGCGTTCCGCCCACCTACCGGCAGGAAGACCAGGGAAGACCAGGAGACGGTGATGACCCCGACCGACAACGACAACGACCACGAACCCGACCGCTTCCCGACGGATCCGGCCCGTCCGCACGAGGACGACCACGACCACGGCCGCGGCTCGCTGCGCGTCCTCGTCCTCTCCGGGTCCTCCCGCACCGGCTCGGTCAACGCGCGCCTCGCCTCCCTCGTCGCCGCCCAGATCGGCCGGGCCGGGGCGGTCGCCGACCCCGCCACCCTCGCCGACTTCCCGATGCCGCCCTACGACGGCGACGTGGAGGCGGACGAGGGGCTGCCGAAGGGGGCGCTGGCCCTGTGCGAGCGCATCGAGCTGGCGCAGGCGCTGGTCATCGCCTCCCCGGAGTACAACGCCTCCGTTCCCGGCGTACTGAAGAACGCCATCGACTGGGTCTCCCGCTACCGCCCGCAGCCCTTCAAGGACAAGCAGTCCCTGCTGGTCTCGGCCTCGCCCTCGATGGTCGGCGGCAACCGCGGGCTCTGGGCCCTGCGCGTCCCGCTGGAACACCTCGGAGCCCGCGTCTACCCCGACATGTTCAGCCTCGCCGGCGCCCACCACGCGTTCGGCGAGGACGGCGCCCTGGCCGACACGGGCCTCGGCGAGCGGCTCGGCGCGACGATCGGCTCCTTCCTCGACCTCGTCGAAGCGGACACCCGCTACCTGTGCCTGCAGCGCCGCTGGTACGAGTTCCTCGGCGACCGCACCGATGCCCCGGTGACCTCCCGCGCCCAGGATTGATCTTCACGGGGTGCGCCGTGAGCTATGTTGGAGCGCGAGCGTCGGTGAGAAGGAGGCCCTCCCGTGTCATCGGGGCAGCAGGCACGAGCGCAGGCGGCCGCGATCAAGCCGAGCGGCAGCGGCCAGTCGTCGGAGGAGGTCCGCCCTCCGGCCGACCGCCTCCTCGCGCTGTTCGACGGGCACCGGCTGTCCCCGGGCCAGCGCCGCATCGCCCAGTACCTGATCGACCACCTCACCGAGGCCGCTTTCCTCTCGATCACCGAGCTCGCCGAGCGGGTGGGCGTCAGCCAGCCGTCCGTGACCCGCTTCGCCGCCTCCCTCGGCTTCAGCGGCTACCCGGCCCTGCGTGACGTCCTCCAGCCGATCGCGCTCAGCGCGGTCGCCGGGGCCCCCGACACCCGCGAGCAGATCCGCCGCAACGAGCTGCAGGCCGCCGTCGACGCCGAGATCGAGAACCTGGAGAACGTGCGCCGGCTGCTCGCCGACACCAACCAGGTGCTCGACATCGGCCGCGACCTGGCGGCCTCGGTGCCCCTGACCGTGCTCGGACTGCGCATCTCGGTATCGCTGGCGGAGTACTTCGCGTACGCGGCCCGGCGCATCCACCCCGACGTACGGCTGGTGACCCGCGGCGGAAGCGTCGCCTTCGACGCCCTGCTCCAGTCCCGGGCGGCCGGCGGGACCTGGGTGCTGGCCTTCGCCATGCCCCGGCACGCCAAGGAGACCCTGGCCGCGCTCCGGTCCGCCCGCAGCGCCGGGCTGCGCGTCGTACTGATCACGGACCCCACCGTGGGCGGGCTGGTGGACGAGGCCGACGTGGTGCTCACCGCGGGGACCGGCTCGCGCCTGGTGTTCGACTCGTACGCGGCCCCCGGGATGCTCTCCGCGGCCCTGCTCCAGTCGATGGCCGACGCCGACCCGGAGCGCACGCAGGCCCGGCTGGAGCAGTACGAGCACGCTGCCGAGCAGCACCACTTCTTCCTGTAGGACCCACCCGACCCACCCGGGCCGGAGCGAACCGGCTGCGACCTGGACATATTCATGCCTCGACATGCATGAAATTTTTCATACCCTTGCTTACTCGACGGTATATATGTTTACTGACGGCGGCGCTCCGGATCCACCAAGATGCCAAGGAGGACTCTCCCCAGGTCCTCCCGAACGTTCAGCCGGCACGACGAACCTCCTCACGTCGTGACCGGGTGTCGAGTCCAGGCTTTCGGATCCCGCAGAGCGCCCTTGGCGGCCTCGGTCAACCCCTGGGCCGAGGCCGCCCCCACGCAACGTCTCGATCAGAGTTCGACACCACTCGGAAGTGACGAGAATGCCCCAGACGGCGACCATCACGCGCAGCCCGGACTGGCCCCTGCAGGTCAAGGCCCCCGGGACCCACGACTGGGAACGCAGCGCCACGCGCTGGCTGCGGGACCTCCTGCCGGCCCGCTACGGCAGCTACCTGACCCTGACCCGCCACCACGCGCTCCTGGCCCGGCACGTCCAGCTCCAGTTGCAGCACGAGATGCGCGCGGTGCGGGTGGCCATGCAGACCAGCCGCGCCGAACTGCCCATGCTGGGCATGGGCGAGTCCGTCATAGAGAACACGATCAGGATGTACGCGGTGGAGCTTGAGCAGCTGGGACGTCTCGCCCGCGGCGCCCGGCTCGTCAGCGACGCGCTCCTCGTGGGGACCCCTGCCCAGCGCAGGCGCTGAGGCCGGCCCCTGCCCCGGCCCCTGCCCCGGCCCCGGCTACGCGCTCCGCCAGGAGCGCAGCCGGTCGGCGATGTCGTAGACGGTGGCGCGGAGCGCGCGGATGTCCGTGATGAGCTCGCGCCACTGCTCGTACGTGGCCTCCACCGTCCGGCCGGACGCCTCGATGTACGCGACGGCGACCCCGTAGGCGAAGTACTCGTTGGAGCCCGGCAGCGGGCGCAGCAGGACGATCGCTTCGAGGAGGGCGGCCGCGCGCCAGTAGGCGTCGGGGTCGTCCACGTCCAGGCTGGGTGTGTTCACCCGGTGCCGGGCGACGGCGGCGACCAGGGCGGAGTGGTCGGCCACTTCCACGTCCTTGAACAGGGCCTCCTGCCGCTCCAGCAGCCAGCGGTGATCGATGTGCAGTTCCACGCGTCCGAGTATCCCCGCCCGGGGCCCGGCCGTGGGGCTTTTCGGGTCGGGCGGGGGGACTCCTGCGGTCGCTGCTACGGCTTGGGCAGGGTGCAGCCGGGCCGGTTCAGGTCGATCACGTTCTTGGGACCTATGCAGGGGACGATGGTGTAGGTCTCCTGCGCGTAGTTGATGCCCTGGCGGACCGTCACGTTGCCGCTCTCGTCCACCTCGCACGGGTTGTTGACGGTGCAACTGGCACCGTCCTCGTTCCCCGTGTTGTTGACGGCGACGACCTTGCCCGTCACCCGGTCGATCACCGGCGAACCGGAGGTGCCGCCGATGGTGTTGCAGGCCGGGGTGTAACGGACCGAGTCCTTCCAGGTCCACTCGCCCTCTTTGAGGCGGTAGGCGAAGCCGTCGATGTCACAGCTGTAGATCCGCTTCCAGTACCCGGACACCACGCTGATCGCCGAACCCTGCACCGGGCGCGCGTCGTTCAGGGTCAGCGGGCTGATGCCGTACTGGCTCTGGATCTGGGCGTAGGTCTTGGTGAGCTGGTAGATCGAGACGTCCGTGTCGGTCATGGTCGCGTACGAGATCTTGGCCGCGCGCAGCGTCGCGACCTTGGAACCGGCCGAGTTGAGCAGGGAGAACGAGCGGCTGGACCGCTGGTCCTTGATGACCTCGCCGGCCGCCGGGAAGCCCGTCTCCAGGCAGTGCCCGTTGGACAGGACGAGCGCGGGGTCGTTCGGCTGGGACGAGGGCGCGCGGACGACGGATCCGGAGCAGTTGCTGAGCGCGACGGTGCCCGCGAAGTCGATGGTGGCGGCAGCCTCGCCCGAGGCCGCCGCGGCGGGGGCGGCGGCAGCTCCGATTAGGAGCAGGGTGAGTGACGCGCCGACGAGAGGCTTCTTCATGTGGGGGTTCCCCTCTGAGGACAGAACGCGACCGAAGATCCTTCGGTTGTCATGGGCATTGTTGGTAGCTCCGCTTCAAGCCGCAAGAGCGCGCGGGGAGTTGGGGAACCGGGCGGCGGGAGGGGAATGGGGGCCGTCGGGGTGGGCGGATCTCGCCGCCGCACGGGTGTTCCGTAGCCGAGGGTTTGCCTCCTACGGTCTGTGCCAGCACAGTTCCGGATCTGGAGGCAGAGTGAAGCGCGAGATCGACATCGAGCAGCTCGTGACGGCGATGAAGGCGGTCGACGAGGCGGGACGGCTCTTCGAGGAGGCGCTCGGCGTGTACGAGGCGCGCGGTCTCCAGCGCACCGGCGACGACTTCCAGGTGGCGGGCGGTTCCGTCCAGACCCTCCAGGGCGCCGAGGAGATGGCCCGCGGCGCACGCAAGTTCCTGGCCGACCTCGCGCTGATCGTCGGCTACGCGAGCGCGGGCTTCGAGGACCGGGTGGCCGGACGGCACGACATGTCGCGGACGGGCTTCACCGCCGTCTCCGGCGGAGCCGCCCGGATGGCCCGCCCGCTGCTGGACCCGACCCTGCGCGGGCTGCGGCTGCTGCAGTCCGTGGACCTCTTCGACGACGCCTTCAGGGAGGCGGTCGAGGAGGTCGTACGCGCGGAGAAGGCGACCTACCCGGACCCCTCGATGTTCCGCGTCACCGGCCGGCGGGCCGCCGCCACCCCCGTGGGCGGCGGCCCGGCCTGATCCGGAAGGGACGTCCTGGGCCAGTTGCCAAGAGATGGGACGGTCCGTCTCGATCTGTGGTGTGGATCCTAGAAGTTGATCATGTGTCCGGCGAGTCCGTGCACGGCCTCCTTGACCGCCTCGCCCAAGGTCGGATGGGCGTGCACGTTCCGCGCGACCTCGTGCACGGTCAGGTCCCACTGCTGGGCCAGGGTCAGTTCGGGCAGCAGCTCCGTGACGTCCGGGCCGATCAGGTGGGCCCCGATGATCTCGCCGTGGGTGGCGTCGCTGATCAGCTTCACGAAGCCGGCCGTGTCGGCCAGGCCGTGCGCCTTCCCGTTGGCGGTGAACGGGAACTTGGCGACGGCGACGTCGAAGCCCTGCTCCCTCGCCTGCGCCTCGGTCCAGCCGAAGCTGGCGATCTGCGGCTGGGAGTAGGTGGCACGCGGGATCATCACGTAGTCCAGCTCCATCGTCTCCGCGTCCGCGATCGTCTCGGCGGCGATGACGCCCATGGCCTCGGCGGTGTGCGCGAGCATCAGCTTGGCCGTCACGTCGCCGATCGCGTAGATGTGCGGCACCGAGGTGCGGCAGCGGCCGTCCACGTCGATCGCGCCGCGCTCGGTGACGCGTACGCCGGTGGCCTCCAGGCCGTAACCCGCGACGTTCGGCGCGAAGCCGATCGCCTGGAGCACCCTGTCGGCCTCCAGGACCTTCCGGACGCCGTCCTTCCCGGTGACCGTCACGCGCACCTGCGGGCCCGACTCGTCGATCGACTCGACCTTGGTGGAGGTCAGCACCTCGATGCCGAGCCTGCGGTACCGCTTGGCGAGTTCGGCGGACACGTCGGCGTCCTCCAGCGGCGCGATCCGGTCCAGGAACTCGACGACGGTCACCTTCACGCCGTAGTTGTGCAGGACGTACGCGAACTCGATGCCGATGGCGCCGGCGCCCGCGATCACGATCGACCGCGGGACGCCCTGGCTGAGGATCTGCTCCTCGTACGTCACCACGCGCTCGCTGCGCCGGGTGCCGGGCAGCAGCCGCGGTGTGGCGCCGGTCGCGATGACGCAGTTGTCGAAGGAGATCGTGCAGAGGGTGCCGTCCGACTGGGCGACCTCGAGGGTGTTCGCGTCGAGGAAGGTGCCCCGGCCGTCGAACTCCGTGATCCCGTTCTTCTTCATCAGGTAGTGGACGCCCTTGGCCCGGCCGTCGGCCACCTGACGGCTGCGCCGGAACGCCGCGCCGTAGTCGAAGGACACCCGGCCCTCCACCTCGATGCCGAAGGTCTTGGCCTCGTGCGTGAAGAGGTGCGCCAGCTCGGCGTTGCGCAGGAGAGCCTTCGTGGGGATGCAGCCGACGTTGAGGCAGACGCCGCCCCAGTACTTCTCTTCCACGATCGCGACCCGCTTGCCCAGCTGGGCGGCGCGGATGGCGGCCACGTAGCCGCCGGGCCCGGCACCGAGTACGACGACGTCGAAGGGCTTGCACATGACAGTTCCTCAGGGTTGGAAGGGAAGGGCGGAGGACCGGGCGGGCGCGGCGGTTCGGGTCAGGTGTGCCCGGCGTGCGGGTTCCGGGACCGCGGCGAGCACGACGGCTGCCGTCTGCTCGTCGGCGCCGTCCAGCAGCCACGGCAGGAGCTGCGGTGCGTACGGTCCGACGCGCTGGGCGTGCAGCCGCCTGAAGCGGTCCCACTGGTGCTCGCCCAAGGCAGCCTGGATCAGCGGGAACACCGCATCCTCCTCGTGGTCGAGGTGGGCGCCGAGTCCGGCCAGCAGGGCTTCGGTCAGCTCGGCGAACAGATCCGGCGCGAGCCCGGGGGCGGTCGGCGCGGTCTCGTCGATCGCCCGGACCAGGGACCGGATCGCGGCGTGCTCGGCCTCCATCGCCTCCAGCCGGGTCAGATCGTAGGGCCGGCCTTCGAGGGCCCGGCGCAGGACCGGCCACAGTGCCTCGTCCTCGGCGGACTGGTGGGCGCGCAGCGCCCCCCTGAAATGCTCCCAGTCGGAGCCGGCGCGCGGGATGTGCCGGGGGTCCGAATCGAAGCGGGTGGCGGCCTGGGCAATGTGCTGCAGCTCCCGTCGCAGTCTGTTGTGCATCGCGTACATCACCGTCATGTCGAGCCTGTCGCTCACGGCTGTCTCTCTCTCCGCCCGTGGAAGTCGGCTGAGCGCGCTCCCCGGGCAACTCCACCCTTCCCTGGCGCCGCGTCACAATCAACGTAGAATTCGCGCGTTGATCAATAACTCTCCGGTTATCGCGGTGCGGGGGCGGCCATGGAACTACGTGATATCGAGATCTTCCTGGCCCTGGCGGAGGAACTGCACTTCGGCCGGACCGCCGAACGCCTGCGGATATCCCAGGCGCGGGTCAGCCAGGCGATCAAGAAGCAGGAACGCCGCATCGGTGCCGCCCTGTTCGAACGGACCAGCCGCACCGTGACCCTGACCCCGGTCGGGAAGGTCCTGCGCGTCGAGCTCCAGCAGGCCTACGACCTGATCCAGGGCGGGCTCGCCCGCGCCGGCGAGGCCGCACTGGGTGTGCGGGGGACGCTGCGCCTGGGCGTCATGGGCGTGCTGGCCCAGGAACTGCGGGAAGTGATCGAAGCGTTCCGCGCCAGGTACCCCGACTGCGACCTCGACATCGTGGAGATCCACTTCAGCGAGGCGTTCGCACCGCTGCGCACCGGAAAGACCGACCTGCAACTGATGTGGCGGCCCGTCCACGAACCCGACCTGACCGTCGGCCCCACCCTGCTGACCGAGGACCGCGTCCTCGCGGTCGCCGCGGACTCGCACCTGGTGGAGCGCGGGACCGTGTCCCTGGAGGACCTCGGCGACCTGCGCGTCCTCGACCCGGGCCCCGAGGTTCCCGGGTACTGGTTCGAGGCCATGCTCCCCTCGCACACGCCGAAGGGCCGGCGCATAGAGCGGGGGCCGGTCGGCCGCACCTTCCACGAGATCCTCGCCCACATCGAGGCCGGCCAGATGGCCTGCCCCGTCAACGCCCACGTCCCCCGCTACTACACACCTCCCGGCATCGCCTTCCTGCCGATCCACGACGCGCCGGTCACGGAATGGGCGCTGGTCTGGAACACCGCCGACGAGAGCGCCCGGCTGCGGGCCTTCCTGCAGACGGCGCAGGACTTCGAAGCCCGCCACATCGCCGGAGCCGGCCGCTGAGCCCGTGCGGGGGAGCCCGTCCGGGGCAGCCGTCCGGGGCCCCCGGGGTGCCGCGGCGGGCCGGCCGGGAGAGGCTGGGGCCATGCATCACGCACCCGTGGTCGTGCACCGGATCCTCCCCTCGGGAGGACGCCAGGTGACGCTGCGCACCGAGACCGGCGAGGAGTCCCTGGGGCTGGCCCGCTCGGACGAGGACGTCATCGAGTTCCTCCGCCGGGCCGGCGTGCCCGATCCCGACGAGGCCGTCCTCGGCGACGGCGCGCTCGTGGAGTGGGATGCGGACGCGCCCCACGCGTACGCGGCGGATCCCCCGACCACCGACCTCCCGTGAGCGTCACGGCGGCGGCCCGGTGGACGCGGTCGGCCGGTAGTCGAGGGCGATCGCTCCCGAGCTGAAGGTGGTCGTACCGGCGAGCGTCCAGGTCGTCCTGTCGCCGCTGTCCGGGAACAGGCGCCGCCCGCCGCCCACGACGACGGGGTGGAGGAACAGCTTGAGTTCGTCGACGAGGCCGTGCCGGAGCAAGTACGTGACGAGCCGGCCGCTCCCGTAGACCAGGAGGTCCTGGCCGGGCTCGCTCTTGAGCCTGCCCACTTCCTCGGCCACGTCCCCTTTCATGACCACGGCGTTCCACTGCGGGTCCGTCAGGGTCGTCGAAGCGACGTACTTGGGCATGCCGTTCATCCGGGTGGTGCCCTCGTCGGCGTCGCCCATGGCGGTCCAGGCCTTCGACATCCAGGCGTAGGTCTTCCTGCCGAGCACGAGCGCCCGGCTCTTGGACAGCTGTCCCGCCTGGAACTTGCCGTGCTCGTCGGTCCAGAACGGTGCCGTCCAGGAGGGCTCCTCCACGACGCCGTCCATCGACAGGTAGATCACCGCAACCAGCTTGCTCATGCGCACGCCTCCACCAAGAATTCCGTCGGCGTCCGCACACGACCTCGCTCCCGGACCACCCGTGAATACCTTGCCGGTTGGAAATGGCCCCATCAAGGAGCGATCATGGAACGCGTTCTTTAGACAAACTCAACGGTGGGGGCGAGCGTCCTGTGCTGGAACGGTTCGAGTTGGAAACGCTGTTCGCCCTTGCCGACGAACTGCACTTCGGCCGCGCGGCGGCGCGGCTGCACGTCAGCACCGGCCGGGTCAGCCAGACCATCAAGCAGATGGAACGCCGGATCGGGACGCCCCTGTTCACCCGCACCAGCCGCACCGTCCGCATCACCCCCGCCGGGCAGCAGCTCCACGACGACCTGCGCCCCGCCTACGACCAGCTCAAGGCCGGCCTCGAAAGGGCCATGGCCGCGTCGGGGGCCCTCAGCGGCATCCTCCGGGTCGGCTACACCACCCTGTGGTGCGGCGACCTCGTCGTCAGGGCCGCCGACCTGTTCCGCATGCGCCACCCCGACGTCGACGTCCGCATCCAGGAAGTCCTCATCCACAACCCCATCGGTGCCCTGCGCGCCGGCGACCTCGACCTCCAGCTCTCCGAATTCCCCATCGACGAGCCCGACATCACCACCGGCCCCGTGGTCCTCAACGAACCGCGCGCGCTCCTCGTCCCGGCGGACCATCCGCTCGCCCGGCAGGAGACCGTCTCGCTGGAGGACTACGCCCTGGCTCCTCTCATCACCATTGCCGGTGACGTTCCGGACTACTGGCTCGAGGCGCACTTCCCGTCCCGTACGCCCTCGGGCAAGCCGATCCCGCGCGGCCGCGCGGTCACCTACTGGCAGGAAGTCCTCCCCGACGTCAGCGCGGGCAAGGGCATCACCACGGTCTGCGCGCGTGCCGTCCACCACCACATGCACCCCGGAGTCGCCTTCGTCCCCTTCCGGGACGCGCCGCTCGTGCAGTACGGGCTGATGTGGCCCGCCGGCAGCGAATCGGCCCGCGCCGACGTGTTCATGGACACCATCCTCGAAGTGGCCGAAGCGGCACGCACACCCCGCTGACCACCCCGGGAGGCGTCCGGCCCTATTCGGCGGCGACGGTCTCGCCGCCGCCCGCGGTGGTGGTCGCGGTGCTCATGCCGCACCGTCCTTGAGGGAGCGGCCGAACTGCTCGTCCAGGACGGACAGCCGGCGCCAGTACTCGTCCTCGTCGATCTCGCCGGAGGCGAAGCGGCGGCCCAGGATCGCGATCGGCGAGTGCGGGCCGTACGCGGCGCCCCGGCTCTGCCACGGTGCCCGGCGGCCGCGCCACACCGTGCGGCGCAGCACGGTCACGACGGTGATCACGACGGCCGCCCAGATCAGCGGGAAGAACAGGATCCACGGGCCGGGACCGTCGTAGGCGAGGGTGGTGAGGGTGTTCATGTCGGTTCAGCTCCTCGGAAGCGTGGACTTCTCGTCTTGCTCCGAGAGTGGCCGTGGGAGGGGGTGCGGGTCGTCGTACGGCCGGCTGTACCGCGGGTACTTCCGTGGGAGTACGAGCGGGCGCGGTGGGGCCGGCTGGCCATACGAGAACCGGGCCGTGTCAGTGTGAGGGGTGTGACAGAGATCGAGATGGCAGATGTGTGCGCGACCGGTCGCCGCCATGGATGCGGGTGCTTCTACGCCTACCGCGTGCGTGGGCGCGGACGCAGCGCCGTGGTCCTGTGGATCGGCGGGCGGGGCGACGACCTCGACCAGGTGTTCGCGGTGCCGGAAACCGACCGCCTGCACGTGCCGGTGTTCGTGACGGCGCGGCAGGCCCGGGTGTACGCGCGCCGACGAGGCCTGGAGTTCGCCACCTCTGAGGCCGGCACGCTGGACCTCTGCCGTGTCGAGCACTGGCTGGACGATCCGGCGCGTCGAAAGATCCCGGCAGGTGCGGTGCTGGAGGCCTGGAACTACTTCGAGGACCTGGCCCGGGGCATCGACGAGGTCCACCAGTTGCCGCAGCAGGGTGCCGTGCAGAACAGCGCCTACGAGAAGCTGATCGACGGGGCGTGCGCCACGTGGACTCCCGACGAACAACGCGCGGTACTGGAGTTGATCAGGGCCGGCGTGGAGCTGTGGAACGCTTGCCCAGCGATCGTCAATCCCCGCTCGGGGACCGTCTCGGACGGTGGACCGGCCTCCGAGACCCGCCGCTAGCCGAGCCAGCCGGGCCGCACCAGGCCCGATTCGTAGGCCAGCACCACCAGCTGCGCGCGGTCGCGGGCGCCGAGTTTGACCATCGTCCGGCTGACGTGCGTCTTCGCGGTGAGCGGGCTGACCACCAGACGGCGGGCGATGTCCTCGTTGGACAGGCCCATGCCCACCAGCGCCATCACCTCCCGCTCCCGGTCGGTGAGCCGCTCCAGCTCGGCCGCGGCGGCCGGCTGCTTCGAGCGGGCCGCGAACTCGGAGATCAGCCTGCGGGTGACGCCCGGGGACAGCAGCGCGTCACCCTCCACCACCGCACGGACGGCGCGCAGCAGCTCCGCCGGCTCGGTGTCCTTGACGAGGAAGCCCGAGGCGCCGGAGCGGATGGCCTCGAAGACGTATTCGTCGAGCTCGAACGTGGTGAGCATGACCACCCGGACGGAGGCCAGTTCGCTCTCCCCGGTGATCCGGCGGGTGGCGGCCAGACCGTCCAGGACCGGCATCCTGATGTCCATCAGCACCACGTCCGGGCGCAGTTCCCGGACCAGCCGGACGGCCTCCTCCCCGTCCGCGGCCTCGCCCGCCACCTCTATGTCCGGCTGGGCGTCGAGCAGCGCCCGGAACCCCGCCCGCACCAGCAGTTGGTCGTCGGCGAGCAGTACACGGATCACGGGTCCTCCTGGATCGAAGCGGCCTTCAGCGGGAGCCGCGCCACCACCTGGAAACCACCGTCCGGACGCGGACCGGCCTTGATCGTGCCACCCAGGGCCGAAGCCCGCTCGCGCATTCCGACAAGACCGTTGCCGCTGCCGCCCGCCGGGTCCCCGGTGGCCGGGCCCTCGTCGTCCACGCGCAGTTCGAGAGCGCCCCGCTGCCAGCCGAGACCGATGCGCGCGGTACGCGAGCCGGAATGCCGCACCACATTGGTCAGCGCCTCCTGAAGGATCCGGAAGGCCGCCAGGTCCATCCCGGGCGCCAGCGCCCGCGGCGACCCCTCGACCGCGACCTCCACCGCGAGACCGGCTGCGGCGGCCTGCTCGACCAGCTCGGGGAGCCGGTCGAGACCCGGGGCGGGGGTGCGGGGGGCGTCCCCGGGCGAGCGCAGGGTGTCGAGGACCTGGCGGACCTCGCCCAGCGCCTCCTTGCTGGCCGCCTTGATGGTGGTCAGCGCCGTACGCGCCTGCTCGGGATCGGTGTCGAGGAGGGCCAGCCCGACCCCGGCCTGGACATTGATCACCGAGATGCTGTGCGCGAGGACGTCGTGCAGTTCGCGGGCGATCCGCAGCCGCTCCTCGTCCACCCGGCGTCTCTCGGCCGCGGCCCGCTCGGCCCGCTCGCGGGCCCACTGCTCGCGGCGGACCCGGACCAGCTCGGAGAGGGCGAGCATCGCCAGCACCCACGCGGTGATGCCCAGCTCCTGCGCCCAGGGCGCCGGTCCGTCCCCGGCGGGCGGCAGCCACCGGTAGAACCAGTGGCCGATGAGCAGATGCCCGGCCCACAGCACCCCGATGGCGCCCCAGGCCGCTCTTCGCCGCCCGGCGATCACCGCGGCGAAGCAGGCCACGGCGAGGCTGACGAAGACGGGGCCGTACGGGAATCCGGCCCCGACGTACACCAGGGTGACGACGGCGACCCCGTACACCACGGCCACCGGATACCGGTGCCTGAGCAGGAGCAGCGCGGGCCCCAGCAGCAGCAGGAGCCGCGCGAACCAGTCCAGCGACACCCGCCCGGTCTGTGCCCGCTCGGCCCATCCGGAGCCGACCTGGGCGAGGACGGCGACGACCAGGGCCGAGCGCCAGGCCGGGCTCCGCCCGGTCCGCTCCACCCATCGCCGCCACGGTGGGCCCTGGTGTTCCCGCTGATCTTCCATACCGGCCACGCTAGGCCGCGACCGCCATCACCCGCGTCACCCCGGCGTAGCGTTTCCGGCGTACTCCCCAGGTAGTACGCGGCCACTGCCCGCCCGCCTCACCATGCGGGCCCCGTAGGGCGTTTGACGGCCCGGCCGACCAGGAAGGTGTCGACGGACGGGATGCCGAGCCCGCCGATGTCGCGGGTCAGGAAGGCGTAGAGGTCGGCGAGGCCCGGCAGCCAGACGGCGACGTGCAGGTTGGCCGCCCCGGTGGTCGCCAGCACCCCGTGCACGGCGGGGTGGCCGGCCAGCCGCCGCCCCAGGGCGTCCAGCTCGCCCGGCGGAACCCGCATCCCGAGGTTCGCGTCGACGTACAGGCCCAGCCTGCGGGCATCGACATGGACCTCGGTGAGCAGCAGCCCGCGCTCCCGCAGGGAGGCCAGCCGCCTGCGCACGGTCGACTCCGCACCCCCCGTCCGCCGGGCCACGACCGCGGCCGTGGCCCGCCCGTCCTCGGCGAGGGCGGCCAGGATCCCGCGGTCGGTCCCGTCGGGGGCGCCCGCCGGGACCCGGGGGAGGGCCGGGGTGAGCGCCGCGCGTTCGGCCGGGGTGAGGACGTCGAGGCGCCAGTCGGCCGCGGTCCCGCCCTCGAACACGTGCAGCACGGTCTGCGCGTCCACCGACAGCACGGAGCCCGTCGCGGGCAGCTGCCGGAAGACGAGGCGGTTCGGCGCGCCCGGATCCGCGAGCAGGACCGCCCCGATCTCGTCGCCGCCCGCCGATAGGTCGACGTACGGGACGTCGTCCCGCTCGGCGAGCGCCCGCGCGACCGTCTCCGCCTTCCCCCGCAGCACCTTGATCCGCAGCAGCATTCCCGGTGGGAACGCGGTGCCGCCGGCCCGCGCGGACACGCGCACGGTCCCGCTGCCGAGCAGCGCCGCCAGCCGGCGGTGCACGACGCGGACGTTCAGCCCCAGCACCTCGGCGGCCCGCTCGGCGGTCAGCCGGCCGTCGCACTGGAGGGCGGCGATCAGCCGCTGGTCCCGCAGGCCGAGTACGTCTTCGATCGGTTCATCGGGCATGTATGCCAGTTTCGCTCATCCGATGGCCCGGGAGGATCGCCATGCGCCACCCGCGGGCGAATGTGTGTGCGTACGGACGAACCCACGCGCACCGAGGAGCCGTTGATGCCCGAAAACCCGGCAACCCCCGAAACCCCCGTAACCCCCGCCCACGCCTCGCTCCTGGCCCCCATGACGGCCGCCGCCGAAGAAGCCGGCGCCTGGGTGCGCACCCGGCCCCTGCCCGGGCCCGCCCGCACCATGGACGAGCTGCGCACCGCCTTCGACGCCGTCGACGGCCCGGCGGCCGCCCTGCTGCGCGGCCGGCTGTCGGCCCTGCGGCCGGACGCGGTCTGGGCCGAGGAACTGGACACCGAGCTGCCCGCGAAGGGCGCGGCCTGGGTGGTCGACGCCGTCGACGGCGCGGTCCAGTACCTCCAGGGCCTGACCTCCTGGTGCGTCAGCGTCACCCTGGTCGAGGACGGCGAGCCGGTCGCCGCCGTCCTGCACTCCCCGGTCCTCGGCGAGACCTACACCGCGGCCCTCGGCCACGGCGCGCGGCGCGACGGCGTCCTCGTCTCCCCGTCCCGCAAGCGGGCCCTGGAGGCGGCCGTCCTCGCGCACGCCCACCCGCCCTTCGCCGCCCGCCGGCCCGGGGCCGCGGCGTCGGCGGGCCGTTCGCTGAGTGCCGTACTCCCCGCCGTGGCAGCCGTCCGCAACCTCGGGCCGACCTCCTGGCAGATCGCGGACGTCGCCGCGGGCCGGCTCGACGCCTTCTGGGAGTACGGCCGCGACGACTCGAACCTGCTGGCCGGCGCCCTGCTCGCGCGCGAGGCGGGCGCCGAGGTCACCGACCCGTCGGGCGCGCGCTGGAGGCCCGGGGCCGAGGGCTTCGTCGCGGCTCCCGCCGCCCTGCACGCACCGCTGCTCGCGCTGCTGCCCTGACCGGTCCGAACCGACCGGCCCGCCCGAACATGACCGGCCGGGCCGGGTGCGTTCCGGTCAGGCTGCGGGCCGGCGGAACAGGGCCGTTCAGAGGAAGTCCTCGCCGAACAGCGCGGACTCGGCGGGTTCGTCGCGCATCCGGCGCAGCTCGACCTCCGTGAAGTCCGAGAAGATCAGGCGGAGCGACTCCGGTGTGTAGGCGAGGCCGCCCTGGAGGCCCGACGCGCGGTAGAACTCCGCGTCCGGCAGCTCGGAGCCCATACCGCCGGCCGCGAAGCGGGTCATGGCGAGGTGACCGCCCGGTGCCAGGACCCGTTCGAGCAGGCCGAGGTCGAGGGCGCGGCCCGGGGAGATCAGGTCCCGGTCGAGGTACGAGACCAGGTTCTCGTCCGGCTTCGCGACGAAGAAGGGCACGGGCTTCGAACGGTCGGCGTAGAAGCCGTCCCACCAGTCGGCGGCTCCGGTGGTCCATCGGTCGGCCCCCGGTGCGAAGAGTCCGTCGAGGAGGCTCAGTACGTCCTCCACCGTGCGTATGGTGCGGTCCACGTTGGACCCTGCCCCTCGCGGGTGGGTGCGCCAGGCCCTCCAGGGGCCCGCCGGAGGCCCTCCCGGCCGCGGGGCAGGTTTTACGAGAAAGACCCGGCAGTCCGCCCCTTCCGGGGCCGGCTGCCGGGTCGGTGGCCGTCGCGGCCTCCGTCACGGTCGTTCAGATCAACGCGGGGGCCTGCCTCAGGGCTTCGACGGCGGCCTCCGCCTGCGCGAACACCTCCCGCGCGCGGGCTTCCCGCAGCTCCTGCGGGATGCCGGAGAACTCCGTCCCGTACAGGAACCGGAATTCGACGCGGCCGACCCCGCAGTACTCCGAGACACCGGCCCTCAGCTGGAGTTCCAGCGCTTGGGTGAGGGGCGAAGTCGACGCCTCGCCGGCCAGGGCCAGCCACAGCATCCGCTTCCCGGCCAGGCGCGGCTTGCTCCGCCCATAGGCGAAGCCGTAGTTCCACACCCGGTCGATCCAGCCCTTCAGTACCGCCGGCGGGGCGTACCACCACACCGGGAAGACCACGATCATCTCGTCGGCCTCCTCGATCCGCCGCATGTGGGCGCGGACCTCCGGCGTGTACTCCTTCTCGCGGTTCGTCCAGTCCGGCTCGTCGGGCGGGGTCAGCAGCGGGTCGAAGCCCTCCGCGTACAGGTCGAGCAGGTCCACGGTGCCGCCCGCCGCCTCCAGCAGCCGGCGGGCTCGGTCGGCGACCTGGGCCGTGAGGGAGTCGGACCGGGGATGGGCGAGGACGAGCAGGGTGCGGGACACAGGGGCCTCCATGGCGAGGGGATCGGGCGGGGAACGGGGTGCTTCGATGTGATGAAGCGTGCGGTGCGGCGCATCGGATGCGGCTCGGATCCGGTTCGGGTTCTGTTGCGCCCCAGTTCAGGGCGGGGGTTACGGTGACGCCATGCGATTCGGAGTGCTGGGGCAGCTGAGCGTGTGGACGTCCGGGGGGATATCCGTACGGGTTCCCGAGCTGAAGGTGCGGACCCTGCTGGCCTCGCTGCTCGTGGACGCGGGACGGCCCGTCTCCGCACACCGGCTGATCGACGACCTGTGGGGCGAGGAGCCGCCCGGGAATCCCCTGAGGGCCCTTCAGGCGAAGGTCTCCCAGCTGCGCCGCGTCCTGGACGAGGCCGAGCCCGGCGCCCGCGACCTGGTGGCCACCCGCGCCCCCGGCTACGCCCTGGCCGCTCCCCGGGACGCCGTGGACACCGCCGCCTTCGCCGCCCTGGCGGCCAGGGCACGGGCGAGCTCCGACCCGGGCGCACGGGCGGCCCTGTTGGCCGAGGCCCTCGCGGTGTGGCGGGGCCCCGCCTTCGCCGACTTCGCCGAGCAGCACTTCACCCGGGCCGCGGCCAACCGGCTGGAGGAGGAACGGCTGGTCGTGCGGGAGGAGCACGCCGAAGCCCGGCTCGAACTCGGCGAACACGCCCTCCTCGCCGGCGAGCTCGCCGAACTGGTGGAGCGCCATCCGCTGCGCGAGCGACTGCGCGCCGTACACCTGAGCGCCCTGTACCGGGCCGGCCGCCAGAGCGAAGCGCTGGCGGGCTACGAGGACCTGCGCACCCGCCTCGCGGACGACCTCGGCCTGGACCCCAGCCCCGCCCTCGTCGCCCTCCAGCGGGCCATCCTCACCCAGGACCCCGGCCTGGAGGCCCCGCCCGCCGCCGCGGCCGCACCCCTGCGACCGGCACCGACCGCGCCCACCGAGGCCCGCACGAACCTGCCCGCCCCCCTCTCCGCCCTGGTCGGCCGCGAGCAGGCCGTGGCCGCCGTACGCGAACTCGCCGCCACCCGCCGCCTGGTCACCCTCACCGGCCCCGGCGGCGTGGGCAAGACCCGGCTGGCCGTGGAGAGCGCCGGCGGCCTCATCCCGCTGTTCCCCGACGGGGTGTGGCTGGTCGAACTCGCCGGATCCAAGGGCGAGGTGGCCGAGGCGACCGCCGCCGTCCTCGGCATCCGCGACGACGCCGTCTGGGGCACACCCCCGGCCGCGCAGCGGCCCGGTGCCGCCGGACGACTGGCCGGGGCGGTGCGCGGGCGCGAGCTGCTCCTCGTACTGGACAACTGCGAGCACGTCGTCGACGAGGTGGCCGCCCTCGCGGAAACCCTGCTGCGCACCGCGCCCGGGCTGCGGATCCTGACGACCAGCCAGGAGCCCCTGGCCCTGGCCGGCGAGACGCTGTGGAACGTACCCGCCCTCGAACTCGGCGCGGCCGTCGAACTGTTCACGGCACGCGCCGCGGCCACCGCCCCCGGCTTCGCCCTCACGGAGGGCAACCGGGAGACCGTCGAGGCCGTCTGCCGCCGGCTCGACGGCATCCCCCTCGCCCTCGAACTCGCCGCGACCCGGGTCCGCGCCCTCGGCGTCGACCGGCTGCTGGAACGGCTCGACGACCGCTTCCGCCTCCTCGCCTCCGGACAGCGCGGGGCCCCCGCCCGCCAGCAGACCCTGCGCGCCGTGATCGACTGGAGCTGGCACCTGCTCACCGCACCCGAGCAGGCCGTACTGCGCCGCTTGGCCGTGCACGCCGAGGGCTGCACCCTGGAAGCCGCCGAAGAGGTCTGCGCGGGCGACGGCGTGGACCCCGCCGACGTGCTCGACCTGCTGGTCCGCCTCGTCGACCGCTCCCTGGTGGCCCCGGCCCCCGGCCCGGCCGGGCCGCGCTACCGACTGCTGGAGTCCGTGGCGGCGTACTGCACCGAACGCCTCGAGGAGGCGGGGGAGTCGGGGGCCGCCCGGGCCCGGCACCTGGCCCACCACCTCGACCTCGCCGAACGGGCCGCACCCCGGCTGCGCACCGCGGCCCAGCACACCTGGCTGGACCGGCTCGACACCGAGGGCGCCAACCAGCGCGCCGCCCTGGACCACGCCCTCGGCCGGGCCCCGGCCACCGGGGACGCCGCGGCCGGGCTGCGCCTGGTCTGCGCACTGGCCTGGTACTGGATCCTGCGGGGCCGCCTCGGCGAGGGCCGGCGCGCACTGGGGGCTGCGCTCGCCGCACCCGGGGAGGCCCCGGCCGAGCTGCGCGCCCGGGCCGCCGTCTGGCACACCGGCTTCGCGATCCTGGCGGGCAGGGGAGCCGGCCGCACGGCCCGCATCCGCACGGCACTCGACGCCTACGAGGCGACCGGCGACCGGGGCGGCCTGGCGTGGGCGCGCTGGTTCCTGGCGCACGCCCTGTGCGAGACCGGCGATCCGGCGGGCGGCCAGGACCTCACCGGGCGGGCGCTCGACGGCTTCCTCGCCCTCGGCGACCGGTGGGGCACCGCCGCGGCCCTCGCCGACCGCTCCGTCCAACTCCTCCTCGGCGGAGACCTTGCCGGCGCCGCCCGCGACGGAGCCCGCAGCGCCGCGATCTTCCGCGAAACGGGTGACGGCGCGGCCGGGCTGTGGACCGTCTACGCGCTGGCCTCCCTCGCCGAGATCCACGGCGACTACGCCGAAGCGGCCCGCCTCCAGCGCGAAGGGCTGGCGACCGCCGAGCACCTGGGCCTGACCACCCAGGCCGCGGACCTCCTCTCCGGCCTCGGCCGCACCGCACTGCTCACCGGCGACTTCGACGCCGCCCGCGACCTGCACGAGCGTTCCCGGCGTACGGCGGCCGAGCAGGGCTTCACCGCCGGGGAGATCAACGCCGAGCTGGGCCTCGGGCTCGGCGCCCGCCGCGCGGGAGACCCGGCCGCCGCCGAGCGGCACCTGCGCCGGGTCCTGGACTGGCACCGAGACGTGGGCCTCGACGGGTCCGGCGCCCTGATCCTGGCCGAGCTCGGCTACCTCGCGCAGCTCGCCGGCGACACCGAAGGCGCCCTGGCCCTCCAGGAGCAGGGCCTGGCCATCGCCCGCACCACGGGGGACCCGCGCGCGCTCGCCCTGGCCCTGGAGGGGCTCGCCGGGGCCCTCGCCCAGGCCGGCCGCCCGGCCACAGCCGCGGCCCTCCTCGGCGCGGCGGACGCCGCCCGCCGCTCGACCGGCGCCCCGCTGCCCCCGGCGGAGCGCGCCGATGTGGACCGTACGGATGCCGCCGCCCGAGAGGCCCTGGGCGACGAGCGGTTCGACGCGGAGTTCACCCGCGGCTCCGCGCTGCCGGCGGGCACGGCCTACGAACGGATCACGGGAGGGTTTTAGGGGGTGTCCGGCGGGTCAGGGTCGCCTGGCCCGGGCCCGGCCATGACCCGCCGGACACCCCCTAGGGTGGGGCGGTGACGATGAACGCGGGCGCGGGCGAGCGGGTGTTGTACGGGTGCATGGGCCTGGGCGGGAGCTGGGAGCCCGAACCGTACGGTCCCGGCGAGATCGACACGGCCGAGGCGGCGATCGCCGCCGCCCTCGACATCGGGATCACCGCCTTCGACCACGCGGACATCTACCGCGGCGGCAAGTCCGAGGCCGTCTTCGGCGAGGTGCTCGCCCGGACGCCGGGGCTGCGCGAACGCATCACCCTCCAGACCAAGTGCGGCATCCGGCGGGCCGACGGGGACCGCCCGGGCCTGTACGACCTGCGCGGGGAGACCATCCTCCGGCGGGTGGAGGAGAGCCTGACCCGGCTGCGGACCGACGTCCTCGACGTGCTCCTGCTGCACCGCCCCGACCCGCTCGCCGACCCGGACGAGATCGCGGCCGCCCTCACCTCCCTGCACCGGCAGGGCCTCGTACGGCACTTCGGCGTCTCGAACATGGGCGCCCCGCAGATCGCCCGCCTCCAGGCACGGCTCGACGTACCGCTGGTGGCGAACCAGCTGGAGATGAGCCTGCACAGCCGCGACTGGGTCGAGGCCGGAGTCCTGCTCAACACCCCCCACTCCACGGGCAACGGCTTCCCCTTCGGCACTCTTGAGCACTGCCGCGACCACGGCATCCGCCTCCAGGCCTGGGGCGCGCTGGCGCAGGGCCGGTTCACCGGCCTCCAGCAGACGCCCGCCGAACAGGCCACCGCCGTACTCCTCGCCGACCTCGCCCGGCGCAAGGGCACCACCCCCGAGTCGGTGCTGCTGTGGTGGCTGACCCGGCATCCCGCCGCCATCGCCCCGGTCATCGGCACCGTGAACCCGGAGCGGATCAGGGCCTGCCGCGACGCGGCGACGCGCGAGCCGGACCTCACGCACGAGGAGTGGTACGAGCTCTGGACCACGGCCCGCGGCGTCCACCTGCCCTGAAACCTTGACCCGGGCGTGACCTTTGAATCCAAGGTGAATGGATGGTTCCGCCCCATCGAACATCTGTTACTGTGCCCGCGCTTGGTGTTCATCCATCAATCCGTCTCCCCTCGCGCGCCGCCGGGCCCGAGGGTGCTGCGAGGTGTCTCGTACGTGTACAGCACTCCGTTTTCCCCCGCCGAGGCCAGAGCCGCGCGAGCGCGCATGGGTCTGTCCGTCGAACAGGTGGCCCACTCCATGGCGGCCTGCGGCGTCCCCGTCCACCCCCAGGCCGTCCTCGCGTGGGAGCACGGCTCCCACGCGCCCTCGGACGTCCAGCTCTTCTCCCTCGCCTCCGTGCTGTGGTGCGACACGGCCACGCTCATGGGCATCGAGCCGCGGACCCTGGCCGAGCACCGGCTGGCCCGCCAACTCACCGTGGAGCGGCTGGCGTACCGCATAGGCATGGGCCCGGCCGAGTACCGCGCGGCCGAGGACGCGCGGCAGTGGCACGGGGACGCCCGGCAGACCAGGGCCCTGGTGGAAGCGCTCGGGCTGTCCCTGCGCGGGCTCGTCGGGATCATGGGCCGGGTGGAGGAGTTGGAGGAGTGCCTGCGCGCGGCCGTGGCGGGGCGCTGGAAGACGTACGTCGAGCCGGTGGCGGAGATCGTCGTGGTCGACGAGACCAGCGTCGGCGACGCGCTGCGGGCGATGCACGCCGAGCTCGCCGGTTTCTCCGAGCGGTACATGGGCCACCTGGTCGCCCGCAACGACGACGTCCGGCTCAAGGAGATCGCGGCCGAGCGCGCCGCCTTCCTGCGCCGACTCGTGGACCACTTCTGGGAGTTGATCGGCGAGGCCGGTGAGGCGCCGCCCTTCCCCGCAGGGGGCTGACGGGCGCGCGCCGCGCGCCGGGGAGCCCCCGGCGCGCGGCCGTCCACCTGGACGTCGGACCCGCCTCAGCGGGCGGGTTCTCCGATGTCGTCCCAGTCGATCTCCATCGTGGTGCGACTGGTGAAGACGTTGAACAGCAGGTTCAGCGCGATGGCCGTGAGGGCGCCCAGCGTGATCCCGCTGTCGAGCACGGCCCGTACGTCCTCCGGCATCCGCGCGAAGAACGACGGGACCGTCGCCGGCAGCAGCGCGGCGCCCAGACTCACCGCCAGGATCAGGGTGTTGCGCTCCTCCCGCAGGTCGACCTTGCCCAGGATCTGCACCCCGACCGCGGCCACGATGCCGAACATGGAGATCGCCGCCCCGCCCAGCACCGGATGCGGGATCGAGGCGACCAGGCTGCCCGCCTTCGGCAGCAGCCCCAGCACGACCATGAACACCCCGGCCGCGACGACCACGTACCGGCTCATCACCTTCGACATGCGGACGATGCCGATGTTCTCGGCGAAGGCCACGTACGGGAACGAGTTGAGGACACCGCCGAGGACCGTCGCCGCCCCGTCGGCGCGCAGCGCCCTCGCGACCGTGTCGGCGTCGACGTCCTTGCGGGTGATCTCCCCGATGGCGTAGACGTCACCGGTGGTCTCCACCATGGTGATCAGCATGACGACGAGCATCGCGGCGATCGGCAGGAGCTCGAACCGCGGCATTCCGTAGTGGAAGGGGGTGGTGACCCCGAACCAGTCGCTGTCGCGCACCGCCGAGAGGTCGACGTCCCCGAAGACCCACGCGACCGCCGTGCCGCCGACGAGTCCGAGCAGGACGGCGAGGCTGGACAGGAACGGCTTGCCGACGCGGACCATCGAGAGGATGAAGAGCAGCGTGCCCAGGGCGTAGGCGAGGTTCTTCGGGTCCCCGTACGCGGAGGTGCCGATCAGGTGCGCGCCGCCCGCCGCGTCCTGCAGGGCCACGGGTATCAGCGTGATGCCGATGATCGTGAGGATCGTGCCGATGACGACCGGCGGGAAGTACTTCACCAGCTTGCTGAACAGCGGCGCGAACGCGAACGTGGCGATGCCCGCGGTGATCACCGCTCCGTAGACGACGAGCAGTCCGGCCGTGCCGCCGCCCGCCCCCGTCCCGATGGCGATCATGGGGGAGACCGCGGTGAAGGTGACGCCCTGGACCAGGGGCAGCCGGGCGCCGACCTTCCAGACGCCGAGGGCCTGGATGATCGTGGCGATGCCGCAGGTCAGGAGGTCCGCGTTGATGAGGTGGACGAGCTCCTCGCGGGAGAGCCCGAGCGCGTTCCCGACCAGGACCGGGACGATGACGGCCGCCGCGTAGAACGCGAGGAGGTGCTGGAAGCCGTAGAGGGCGAGCTGGGGGACCGGCAGCAGTTCGTCGACGGGATGCGTCGGCCGGGAGGACTGCCGGGAGGACTGACGGGTGGTGCGTGCCATCTCTGCCTTGCCTTGCGAGGTAGGTGAATGAGAAGACCGCCGCCCTCGAGCCCTGGGTGGCAGGGCGAGGGCAGGCCGGGTCGTACCGAGCCGACGCCGGGCGGTGTTGCCGACAGCGCGTCGCTCTGCACGATGAGAATTGCGTCCCGGATTGACGGGATCTTCTTCGATCGGCGTATCGGAACCGGATTTACCCATGGGATCCGAAGGTCGTTCGACCGGAGGGCGCTCACCATAGCCAAAGCCGGTGTTTCCTCGCGAGTAACCGCGGCAGCGCCGTCAGCCCCCGGCCACGGCCCGCGCTACGGCCGCAGGGCCATGCCCTCCCGCTCCTTCGCCATCTCCCGCTCCTGCGCGGCCCGCCGCAGCCGCGCGTCCTCGTCCGTGTCGGCGTCGTACGAGATCAGCTTCGGCAGCAGCGCGGCGAGGACCGCCACCGACGCCACGCAGGCCAGACCGCCGCTCCAGAACGCGGTCCGGGTACCGGTCCACCCGGCCATGGTGCCCGCCCGGACCTGGCCGAGCTGCGGGCCGACGCTGTACGAGAGCACCTCGATGCCCGCGAGCCGCCCCCGCAGCTCCTCGGGGATCGTCTGGTTCCAGATGGTGCCGCGCCCCAGCCCGCTCAGCATGTCCCCGGCGCCCGCGACCGCCAGGCACAGCAGTACGAGCCAGATGCCCGGGGCCCAGCCGGCGGCCGCGACCGCGAGCCCCCACACCATCGCACCGCACACCACGAGCAGCCCGTGCCGGCGCACCCGCGACAGCCAGCCGCTGGTCACGCCCAGCAGCAGCGAACCCACCGCGCCCGCCGCGTACATCAGGCCCAGCGCCCACACGGCGTCGAGCTCGTCCGCGAGGAAGGGGTAGATGGCGTTCGGGAACGCGAAGAACATCGCCGCCAGGTCGACGGCGTACGTGCCGAGCAGCACGGGCCGGCTCCACGCGTACCGCGCGCCCTCCGCGATGGACCGGAGCGAGGGTCGCTCGGCGCCCTCCGACGCCGGAGCCGGGCGCAGCCGCAGGCACAGCAGTACCGAGACCACGAAGCCGGCGACGGTGACGGAGTACGCGGCGGGGTATCCGGCGTAGGCGACGACCACCCCGGCCAGCGAGGGACCGGCGATCGCGCCGAACTGGTAGCGCAGCCCGTTCAGCGCGGCGGCCGCGGTCTGCTGGTCGTGCGGCACGATCCGCGCCATCAGCGAGTCCAGGGCCGGGCGCTGGAGCCCGGTCAGCGCCGACACGCCCGCCGCGACCACGTACAGCGGCCACAGCAGCGGCTGCGGGAGCAGGGCGTTCATCAGAAGCACCAGCGCGAGCACCCCGAGCCCGGCCTCGGTCAGCAGGATCATCCGGCGCCGGTCCACGGCATCGGCGAGCGCGCCCCCGTACAGCCCGCACACCACCAGCGGAACCAGCTCCACCGCACCCATGGCCCCCACGGCGAGCGGCGAGTCCGTCAGGTGCTTGATCTGGAGCGGCAGCGCGATCATCGCCATGAACGAACCGAGGAACGTGACGATGCCCTGGTAGAACAGCAGCCGGAAATCGGGGCTGGACCGCCAGGGGGCGAGGTCGGGGAGGACGGCGGCCATACGGGATCTGCTCACGACGTGCCATGTTCCGCCCGCGCCGGGCCCCGCGGCAACGGATTTTCGGCGGGCCGGCGCAGCGGCGCCCGGCGCCACGGACGGGGGAATCCGGCTCCCGGCGTGTGGCAACGCGGCTCCGCCGTGGGAGCCATGGACCATGCAGCCGGTGTCACCTCTCCTGCGTACGGCCGCGTCGTACGCCTGGCGCCTGCTGGTCGTCGGCGCCGCCGTCTACGCGGTCTTCGCCGTGCTGGGCCGGTTCCACGAGATCGCCGTCGCGCTGTTCCTCGCGCTGGTGGTGGCGGCGCTGCTGTCCGCGCCCACCCGCAGGCTCGCCCGCACAGTGCCGCGGTCGCTCGCCGTCGCCCTCTGCCTGATCGGCAGCGCGGCGCTGCTGCTCGGCGTGCTGGCCCTGGTCGGCGAGGCGGTGGCGGGGGAGAGCACCACACTGGTCCGGGAGTTCCGCCAGGGACTCGACAGCATCGAGGAATGGCTGGAGAAGCCGCCCTTCCGGCTGAACCCGGACGCGCTCTCCAACATCCAGGCGCGGGTCGGCGAGTACCTGTCGACGCACCGCTCCACCCTCCTCAGCCGGGCCGCCAGCGGCGCCGGGCAACTGGTGCACGTCCTCACCGTCGTCGCCCTCGCCCTCTTCTGCTCCGTCTTCTTCCTCTACGGCGGCGACCGGCAGTGGGCGTGGTTCTGCGCGCAGCTGCCCGCCCCGGCGCGGGGCCGCGTGGGGATCGCCGGGCGCGCGGCCTGGCGTACGTTCACCGGCTACACCCACGGGATCGTCATCGTCGCGGCCGTGAACGCCGTCCTCGTCGGGCTGGCCCTGTACCTCCTCGGGGTCCCGCTGGCCGTTCCGCTGGCACTGCTGGAGTTCCTCGCCGCCTTCATCCCCCTGGTGGGATCGCCGGTGGCCCTGGCCGTCGCCGCCGTGGTCGCGCTCGCCGCGAAGGGGCCGCTGGTCGCGGGACTGGTGATCGCGCTGATCGTGGTCATCGGCCAGATCGAGGGCCACCTGCTGCACCCGCTCGTGATGAGCAGGGCGGTCCGGCTGCACCCGCTCGTCGTGGCGATCTCCGTGGTCGCGGGGACCATCGCGGCCGGAGTGGTCGGCGCGGTGGTCGCGGTCCCGCTCGTCTCGGTGGTCTGGTCGGTGCACACCGCCCTGCGCGAGGACCGCCTCGCGGCGCGGACCCGCGCCGGGCATCCTGCACAATCGGCGGATGAGCGATGAAGACCCCTACCTCTGGCTGGAAGACGTGTCCGGCGAAGAAGCCCTCGCCTGGGTGCGGGAGCGCAACGCCGAGACCGTTGCCGCGCTGACCGGATCACCCCGGTTCAAGGTGCTGGAACGCGAGGTCCGCGAGGTGCTCGACGACGACGGCCGGATCCCCTGGGTCGCCCGCCGCGGCCCGCACCTGTACGACTTCTGGCAGGACGCCGACCACGTGCGCGGCGTGTGGCGCCGCACCACGCTGGAGGAGTACCGCACCGAGCGGCCCGCCTGGGAGGTGGTCCTCGACCTCGACGCGCTCGCCGAGGCCGAGGGCGAGAAGTGGGCCTGGGCCGGTGCGGCCGTACTGGCCCCGGAGTTCCGGCACGCGCTGGTCATGCTGTCGCGGGACGGCGCGGACGCCTGCGTGGTGCGCGAGTTCGAGCTGGAAACCCTGGAGTTCGTCGAGGACGGCTTCGCCGTCGCCGAGGCCAAGACCCGGGTCGGCTGGATCGACCGGGACCGGATCTGGATCGGCACGGACTTCGGCGAGGGCTCGATGTCCGGGTCCGGGTACCCGCTCCAGGTGCGCCGCTGGCGGCGCGGCACCCCGCTCGCCGAGGCCGAGAAGGTCTACGAGGGCCGGCCCTCGGACATGACGGCCTCCGGCTGGCACGACGACACGCCCGGCTTCGAGCGGGATTTCGTCCACCGCCAGATCGACTTCTGGAAGCAGGAGCTGTTCCTCCTCTCCGAGGACGAGGGCAGCGGGCCGCTGAAGATCGACGTACCGGACGACGCGAGCGCCCACGTCCACCGCGACTGGCTGACCGTCACCACCAAGTCGCCCTGGCTGGGCCACCCCGAGGGCACCCTGCTCGCCTTCGGGTTCGAGGCCTTCCTCGCGGGGGACCGGGAGGCGGAGGTGCTGTTCACCCCGGACGAGCGCACCGCGCTCGCCGGCTACAGCTGGACCCGGAGCCACCTCATCCTCAGCACCCGCGCCGACGTCTCGTCCCGGATGGAGCTCCTCACCCCGGGCCCGGACGGCTGGCGGCGCGTGCCCCTGCCCGGCGTACCGCCGCTGTCCACGGCCTCGGTCACCTGCACCGACCCGGACGCGGGCGACGAGTACTTCCACCACGTCACCGGCTTCCTCCAGCCCTCCACCCTCTACCGGGGCACGGCCGGCGGGGACAGCGAGAGCCTCAAGCAGGAGCCGGGGCTGTTCGACACCGAGGGCCTCGCGGTCCGCCAGTACTTCGCGACCTCCGCGGACGGCACGCGGGTGCCGTACTTCGTCGTCGGCCGTGAGGACAGCCCGGGCCCCGGGCCCACGCTGCTCTACGGGTACGGCGGCTTCGAGATCTCCATGGTCCCGGGGTACAGCGCGGTCACCGGGCGCGCCTGGCTCGCGCGCGGCGGCACGTACGTGGTCGCGGGCATCCGGGGCGGGCACGAGTACGGGCCCGCCTGGCACAAGGCGGCCCTCGGCGCGAACCGGGTCCGGGCCTACGAGGACTTCGCCGCGGTCGCCCGGGACCTCGTCGCCCGGGACATCACCACGCCCGCCCAGCTGGGCATCGAGGGCGGCAGCAACGGCGGGCTCCTCATGGGCGCGATGCTCACCCGCGACCCCGAGCTCTTCGGCGCGGTCGTCGCCCACGTGCCGCTGCTGGACATGCTCCGCTTCCACAAGCTGCTGGCCGGCGCGAGCTGGATCGCGGAGTACGGGGACCCGGACGACCCGGCCGACCGGACCCACCTGGCACGGATCTCCCCGTACCACCAGGTCCGCACGGACGGGCCCCCGTACCCGCCGCTGCTCCTGCTGACCTCGACCCGCGACGACCGGGTCCACCCCGGCCATGCCCGCAAGATGGCCGCCCGGCTGCGCGAGCACGGGCATCCGGTGTTCTTCCACGAGCACCTCGGCGGGGGCCACTCGGGCGCCACGGACCACGGGCAGACCGCCTTCAACGAGGCGCTCGTCCACACCTTCCTGTGGGAGCGGCTGACCCCGCAGAGGTGACCGGACGGCGAGCGGCGCGGCCCAGTCCCGGCCGCGCCGCCGTGCGCGTGCGGGCTATGCTCCGCGCAGCGTCCGGACCCGCGTCTCGATCGAGGTGATCAGCGCCTCGACCCGGGCGTGGAAGATCTGTTCGTCCGTCACCGCGGCGAGCTCGCTGCTCAGTCGGGTGATGTGGGGGAAGCCCTCGGGGTCCACCAGGCGGTACTCGCGGTTCCAGGAGTTCTCGTCCGCCTCCCGGATCTCCGGGTCGAACAGCAGGTAGGCGGCGCGCTGGCCCACGTACGCGAGCACGGAGTCGCCGACCATCCGGTAGTGGACGGCGGCCTCGGCCCCTTCGAGGCCGGCCTCCGTCACCGCGCCGAGGATGAGCTCGACGACCCGGAACTCGTTGGGCCTGCGGGTGGTCCGGCTGGCCATGGTCGAGCCGACCACCGGGTACTTGAGTGCCACTTCGAGGGAGCCGTCGGCGAGCGCCCGCAGCCGGTCCTTCCAGTCGAGGCCCTCGGGGATGCTGTCGAGCACCTCGCCGAGCGTGCGGTCGGCGACGGAGAGCAGCAGGTCGTCCTTGTCGCGGAAGTGCCGGTAGATCGCGGTCGGGTCGGCGCCGAGTTCCTCGCCGAGTCGTCGGACGGTGAAGGCGTCCTCGCTGCCGCGGGCCGCGATGCGCAGGCTGGCTTCGATGATCGCGTCGGGTGTGAGCTGGCTGCCCGCGCGCTTGGACCGGGTGGTGGTCTCAGATGACTTCGGCATGGTGCGGTCAGTGTATCGATTTGGAACAGAGCCAGCGCAACATCGTTGACAACATTGTTGCGCTCCCGTTCACTCCTCCTCAACGAACAAGCCGAGCGGGCTTCTCCCCGCCGAGCCGGAGGATGCGTCGATGGGCAAGACCACGCAGCGGGCCGACACCGTCTTCGTAGGAGGGCGGGTCTTCACCGGGACCTCACCCACCCCGATCGACGCGGCCGTCGCCGTGGCGGGCGGCCGGATCCTCGCCGTCGACGACGAGGCGGCGGTACGGGCCCTCGCCGACGGCGCCACCGAGGTCGTCGACCTCGCCGGAGGACTCCTCATCCCGGGCTTCCAGGACGCCCACGTGCACCCGGTGGTGGCCGGCGTCCAGATGCTCGGCTGCGACCTGAGCGAACAGCGCACCATCGACGGCTACCTGAGCGTGGTCGCCGCATTCGCCGAGGACCACCCCGACGCGGACTGGATCCGCGGCGGCGGCTGGTCGATGGACGTCTTCCCCGGGGGCACCCCGACCCGCGCCATGCTCGACGCGATCGTCCCCGACCGGCCCGTGCTGCTCAGCAATCGCGACGGCCACGGAGCCTGGGTCAACACCCGCGCGCTCGAGATCGCCGGCGTCGACCGCACCACCCCCGATCCGGCCGACGGCCGGATCGAGCGCGAGCCCGACGGCAGCCCGGCCGGCACCCTCCAGGAGGGCGCAGTGGAACTGGTCGCCCGCCACGTGCCCCTCGCCACCCCGGACGAGGCCCACGCCGGCCTGCTCGCCGCGCAGGAGCACCTGTTCTCCCTGGGCGTGACCAGCTGGCAGGACGCCATGATCGGCGCCTTCCCCGGCCACCCCGACAACTACGGCGTCTACCTGCGCGCCGCCCGCGAGGGCTCCCTGCGCGCCCGCGTCGTCGGCGCCCTGTGGTGGGACCGCGAACGCGGCCTGGAGCAGATACCCGGACTGGAGGAGCGCCGCCGCACCGGACAGGTCGGCCGCTTCAACGCCACCAGCGTGAAGATGATGCAGGACGGCATCGCCGAGAACTTCACCGCCGGCATGCTGGAGCCCTACCTCGACGGCTGCGGCTGCCCCACCGGCAACTCCGGGCTCAGCTTCATCGACCCGGAGGTCCTCACCGAAGCCGTGTCACGGCTCGACCGCTCGGGCTTCCAGATCCACTTCCACGCGCTCGGCGACCGCGCCGTGCGGGAGGTGCTCGACGCGCTGGCCGTCGCCCGCGCGGCCAACGGCGCCAACGACAACCGGCACCACCTCGCCCACCTCCAGGTCGTCCACCCCGACGACATCGGCCGCTTCGCGACCCTGGAGGCCGCCGCCAACATCCAGGCACTGTGGGCCGCGCACGAACCGCAGATGGACGAGCTCACCATCCCCTTCCTCGGACCCGAACGGGCCGCCCTCCAGTACCCGTTCGGCGACCTCCAGCGTGCCGGAGCCCGGCTCGTCGCGGGCAGCGACTGGTCCGTGAGCAGCCCCAACCCGCTGTGGGGGATCCACGTGGCGGTGAACCGCTCCGTACCGGACGAGGCCCCCAACGCGACGGAGGCCTTCGAACCGGCGCCGCCGTTCTTCCCCGAACAGGCCCTGACCCTCTCCCAGGCGCTCACCGCCTACACCGCCGGCAGCGCCTGGGTGAACCACCTCGACGAGGTCACCGGCACCGTCGAAGCCGGCAAGTACGCGGACCTCGTCGTCCTCGACCGCGACCCCTTCGCGCACCCCCCGCTGGAGATCGCCGACACCCGCGTGCTGCGCACGTACATCGACGGCGAACAGGTCTTCGCCGCCACCGACTGAGCCCCCGGCCGGTCCGCCCCGGCCGGACCCGCGTCACCACCCCACCGAGCTCATCCCTCAGGGAGTCAGACGATGTCTTCAGCCCGTACGAGAACCCCGCTGCCCCGCCGCACCGTCGCCGCCGCCCTCGCCGCGGCCGCGGTGCTCGTCACGAGCGCGTGCAGCGGCACCGCGAACCCCGCGAAGGACGGGGCGGTCGCCTACGAGATCACCGACCGGACGCCCGCCGCCGCCGGGAACCTGGACTCCTTCACCTGGTCGACCTACGCGGAGCCGGCCACCATCGACTACGCCCAGTCCTTCGACTACCCGCCGAACCAGATCCTCGCCAACGTCTGCGAGAGCCTGCTGCGCTGGAACCCGGACCTGACGACCTCGCCGAACCTCGCGACCTCGTTCCTCAACCCCACGCCCACCACCTGGGTCTACCAGATCCGCCCCGGCGTGCGCTTCCACGACGGTACGAAGCTCACCGCCGACGACGTCGTGGCCTCCCTGCGCCGCAACTTCGACCCGGAGACGGCCAGCGTGTGGGCAGGCCCCTTCCGCAACGTCAAGTCCGTGGACAAGACCGGGCCGATGGAAGTCACCGTCACCCTCACGCAGCCCGACTCCAAATTCAGCAAGTACCTCGCGGCCGGCCCCGGCACCGTGGAGTCCGCCGCCACCCTCGCCAAGTCCGGCAAGAACTACGGCAATCCGCAGACCGGCGTGAACTGCACCGGTCCGTTCGCCTTCGACACCTGGACCGCCGGCCAGTCGCTCACCCTCAAGCGGTTCGACGACTACTGGAACCCCGCGCTCAAGGCCAAGTCCGGCCAGGTCAAGTTCGTCTTCCTCGCCGACCCCACCACCCGTGTCAACGCCTTCCAGAGCGGCGAGGTGGACGGCGGCTGGATGGTCCCGCCGAACGCGTTCGCCCAACTGGGCGAGACCCAGGCCGGAACGCTCTACTTCGGCCGCAACACCACCGTCGCCGACGAGGTCGTCAGCAACCTCAAGGGCCCCCTCGGCGACCCACGGGTGCGCCAGGCCCTGCTCATGGCCACCGACCGCAAGGGCATCGTCAAGGCCGGCGCCGGCGGGGTCGGCGAGGTCGCCCACTCGCTCGTCACTGACAACCTGTGGGCCGACGCCCCCGACGCGGTCCGCGACAAGCTGCGACAAGACCTGCCGAAGTACCCGTACGATCCGGCCAAGGCCAAGGCACTCGCCGCCGAGGCCGGAGTGAACGGCCAGAAGGTCGTGATCGCGACGAGCCCGCTCGACTCGCAGACCACCATCATCACCCAGGCCATTGCCCAGGCCGCCACGGCCATCGGCCTCAAGCCTGAGATCAACTCCCTCTCCGCGGAGAAGTACAGCACCCTCTTCACCGACCCGGCCGCACGCGAGGGCATCGACCTGTTCCTCACCTTCTGGTACACGTCGATCACCGACCCGCTCGACATGTACGGCGCCCTCCGCACCGGCGACTACAGCAACTACGGCAACTGGTCCAACCCCGCCTTCGACGCGGCCGTCGACAAGGCCATCGCCTCCTACGAACCGGGCCTGCGAGCGGAAGCCAACGCCGAGGCCCAGAAGATGGCCCTGCAGGAACTGCCCTGGCTGCCCCTGTACACCCAGCCCGTCAGCCTGTTCCTCGGCAAGAGGGTCACCGGAGTCCAGCCCTCCATCGCCTACCTCTACTACCCGTGGGCGGCTGAGATCGGAGCCAAGGGATGACGGCCCTCGCGGCGAACGCCGTCGCGACCAGGGCCGCACGGGTGCTGCGCCGCCTGGCCGGCATGGCGGCGACCCTCCTCGTCACCTCCTTCCTCGTCTTCTCTTCCCTGTTCCTCGCCCCCGGGGACCCGGCGAGCTTCCTCACCAAGGGCCGCAGCCCCAGCCCCGAGCAACTCGCCGAGATCCGCCACCAGTACGGCTTCGACGAACCGTTCCTGGTCCGGTACTGGAACTGGCTCGAAGGAGTGCTGCACGGCGACTTCGGCCGCTCGTACCTCTTCCACCAGGACGTCAGCTCGGTCATCTGGTCGCGGCTGCCCTCCTCCCTGCTGCTGATCGGGGTGTCCGCCCTGATGATCGCCGTGTTCGGCATCGGCTCCGGGATCGTCGGCGCACTGCGCCGCGGATCGCGCACCGACCGCTCGCTGATGCTCATGGTGACGGTGGGCGCCGCGGCACCTGCCTTCGTCGCGGCCCTGCTGCTCAGGTCGGTGCTGGGCGTACGGCTGGGCTGGTTCCCGACGATCGGCAACGGAACGGGCGTCCTGGACCGGCTGCACCACGTGATCCTGCCCGCCGCCGCCCTGTCCGTGACCTTCACGGCCCTGGTGACCCGGGTGACCCGCTCGGCCATGCTCGACGAACTGCGCCGCGAACACGTGGAGGTCGCCCTGAGCCGCGGAACCCCGCGGCGCACCGTCATCCGGCGCCACGTCCTGCGCAATGCGCTCGGACCGATCGTGACCGTCTCCGCGCTCCTCGTGTCCGGCATGCTCGTCAGCAC
Organism: Streptomyces sp. NPDC091371; assembly: GCF_040684275.1. Lineage (NCBI taxonomy): Bacteria > Bacillati > Actinomycetota > Actinomycetes > Kitasatosporales > Streptomycetaceae > Streptomyces > Streptomyces sp. NPDC091371. The sequence goes on along the minus strand of NZ_JBFBFP010000004.1, from coordinate 213,609 downwards.
CGCCATCGTGGAGACCGCCTTCGGAATGTCCGGAGTGGGCTCCCTGCTGGTGCAGTCCGTGGACCAGCTGGACTTCCAGGTGGTCCAGGCGATCGTGCTGCTGGTGGTGGCCGCGTTCGTCGTCGTCAACGCCCTCGTGGACCTCGTCCAGCCACTGATCGATCCGCGCACGGCGGCGGCGGGGAGCGCCCGATGAGCACGCTGCACGAAGCGGGGACCAAGCCCCGCACACCCAACGCCCCGCGCCCCGCGCGCACCCGCCCCGACCGGTTCGCCCGGCTCCGCCGCCTCGGCGGCGGACCGCTCCAGCGGACCTGCCTGGTGCTGCTCGTCCTGTTCGTCCTGGTCGCACTGTTCGCCCCGTGGATCGCCCCGCAGGACCCGACCTTCGGCCAACTCGGCGACACCCTGCTGGGGCCGAGCCCCGAGCACTGGCTGGGCACCGACCAGGGCGGCCACGACACCCTCTCGGCACTCATCGTCGGCACCCGCACCAGCCTCGCCGGCCCGCTCGCCGTCGTCCTGTTCTCCACCGTCCTCGGCATCGCCGTCGGCCTGTTCGCCGGCTGGCGCGGCGGCCGGCTCGACACCGCCATCGGCCGGGTGCTGGACGTGCTGTTCGCCTTCCCCGCACTGCTGCTGGCCATCCTCGCGGTCGCCCTGTTCGGCAAAGGGATGACAGCGCCGGTGATCGCCATGGCGATCGCGTACATGCCCTACACGGCACGCCTCGTACGCGGGCTCGCCGTCCAGGAGAAGTCCCGCCCCTACATCGCCGCCTACCGGGTACAGGGCCACTCCGGCCTCTACGTCACCGTCCGCGGACTGCTGCCCAACATCGCCCCGACCCTGCTCGCCCAGTCGACGGTGAACTTCGGCTACGCACTCCTCGACCTCGCCGCGCTCTCCTTCCTCGGGCTCGGCGTACAGCCCCCCACCCCCGACTGGGGCGCCATGATCAACCAGGGGCAGGCCGCCGTCCTCCAGGGGCAGCCGCTGTCCGCGATCGTGCCGGCCGTGGCGGTCGTCCTGGTCGTCGTCGCCTTCAACGTCGTCGGGGAAGACCTCGGCGACCGGCTCGCGGGGAGGGACTCGTGATGAATCTGCTCGCCTACGACGACCTGCGCGTCACCCTCCCCTCGACGGCCCGCCCGGTCCTCGACGGCATCGGCCTCACGGTCGCGGCCGGGGAGGTCGTCGCCCTCGTCGGCGAATCCGGCTCCGGCAAGTCCGTCACCGCCCGCGCCGCCCTCGGCCTCTTCCCCGAGGGCGCCGAGATCGGCGGCCGGGTCCGGGTGGACGGCACCGACCTGGTCGGCGCCGACCCCGCGAGCCTGCGCGACGTACGCACCAACAAGGCGGCGATGATCTACCAGGATCCGCGCGCCGCCATCAACCCGGTGCGCCGGATCGGGGACTTCCTCACCGAGCCGCTGCGCCTCGTCCACGGCTGGACCAAGGCGCGCGCCGCGACCCGGGCCGCCGAACTCCTCGACGCGGTCGGCCTCCCGGATCCCGTCCGGCACCTGGGCCAGTACCCGCACGAGCTCTCCGGCGGCATGCTCCAGCGCGTCGTGATCGCCGCCGCCCTCACCACCGAACCGAAACTGCTGCTCTGCGACGAGCCGACCACCGCGCTCGACGTCAGCACCCAGGCCGAGATCCTGGCCGTCCTGGGACGGCTGCAGCGGGAACGGGGCCTCGGGCTCCTCCTCATCACCCACGACATCGAACTGGCGGCCTCCGTCAGCGACCGGATCTACGTGATGTACGCGGGCCGGATCGTGGAGACCGCCCCCGTGGCCGAGCTCTTCGCCGCCCCCCGGCACCCGTACACCGCGGGCCTGCTCGGCTCCTCCCCGCCGCTCGCCGGCCCCCAGGCCCGGCTGAACCCCATCCCCGGCGCCCCGATGGGGCTGCTGGAATCCGCGCCCGGCTGCGCCTTCGCACCGCGCTGCCGGTTCGCCGAACCGGGCCGCTGCGACCAGAGCCCGCCGGCACTCGAACGGCACGGCCCGGCCGAGGCCGCCTGCCACCGCGTTGCCGAACTCACCCGCCAGGAGGACAGTTGACCAGCGGAGAACTCCTGAAAGTCACCGGCCTGCGCAAGACCTACCGCACCGGAGGCACGGAGGTCGTCGCGGTCGACGACCTGTCCTTCTCCCTGCGTACGGGCGGCGCGCTCGGCATCGTGGGGGAGTCCGGTTCCGGGAAGACCACGACGGCCCGGATGCTGATCGGCCTGGAACGCCCCGACGCGGGCGAGATCCTGGTCCAGGGCACACCGCTGGCGGCCTCCGTACGGGGGAGGCCGGCCCGGCTGGCGAGGGCCAAGGCCGTCCAGATCGTGTTCCAGGACCCGTATCTCTCCCTGGACGCCCGCCTCACCATCGGCGCCACGATCGACGGGGTGCTCCGGCTGCACGGCACGTCCGACCGCACGGCCCGCGCCGCGCGGGTCCGGGAACTGCTCGCCCAGGTGGGCCTCGGCGACCGCGAGGCCGCGGCCCTGCCCCGGCGGCTGTCAGGCGGGCAGCGCCAACGGGCGGCGATCGCCCGGGCGCTGGCGGTCGAACCGGCCGTCCTCGTGCTCGACGAGGCGGTGTCCGCGCTGGACGTCTCCGTCCAGGCACAGGTGCTGAACCTGCTGTCGGACATCCGCCGCGACACGGGCATCGGCCTGGTCTTCGTCAGCCACGACCTGGCCGTCGTGCGCTACGTGTGCGACGAGGCGCTCGTCATGTACCGGGGCCGCACGATGGAACACCGTCCGGTCTCCGAGCTCCTCACCGACCCCCACCACCCCTACACGAGGCTGCTGCTGGCCTCCGTACCCCGACCGGGCTGGGACCCCGACTCGATCAGCCGCCGCCGCCGCGAACTGGACCCCTTCAGCGGCACCGCGACGACATGACGCGGGGGCCGGGGCCCCGGAGCGGGGCCCCGGCGGAAACGGCTGGCCGGAGGCCGGGCCGGGGGATAGGTTCGGGGGGGTCTTGACCGTTCCCGCTCCCGAAGGCCGCCAGGTGACACTGATCCGTTCCGCACATCCCCACGAACTCCCCGCGCTCCTCGCGTATCCGGACGACGCCGAGCGCAACGCCGCGACCCGTGCCTACCTCGACGGGCTGCTGGAGGCGAAGTGCACCCGGCCCGACTGGTGCCTGGTCGCCGAGGACGGCGAGGGGAGGCCGGTGGGGAGCGTGGTGCTGTGGACCCTCCCGGGGCAGGAAGTTCCGTACGCCTTCGTACTGTTCGAGGCCCCTGCCGGGGACCCGCAGGTGGGGGCGGCCCTGCTGGAGGCGGCGGCCGCGAAGGCGCGCGAGCTCGGTGCGCGGGAGCTCGAGCACGTCGTGGACTCGCCCGCGCAGGCACCGCAGTTCCAGCGGGAGCCGGAGCGCCGGGGCGAGCTGCTGCGGGGCGCCGGCTTCCGCGTGGTCCGCGACGGGCGCAGGTTCGGGCTGCGCGTTCCCGACGCGCTGCCGGCCGACGATCCCCGGCTGACCTTCCGATCGCTCGCCGAGCTCGGCCCCGGCCCGTTCGTCGACCTCCTGGAGGAACTGCTCGCCGAGACCGCGGACGCCCGGCTCGCCGAGGACGTACGGACCCACGGTGCGCGCGGGGCGGCAGAGCGGCTCTTCGAGGAGACGGCGGAGCTGGCGCACGAGCCGGGCTGGTGGGAGATCGGCTACGACACGGACGGCACCCCCGCGCTGATCAGCCTGCCGGCCCGCAACCCGAGCGTGCACGTGATCGGCTTCGTCGGCGTAGCCCCCGCACACCGGGGCAAGGGCTACGCCGCCTCCGCCGTGCTCCGCGGCACGCGCGTCCTCGCGGCCGCCGGCGCCGCGGAGATCCGCGGTGACTGCGACGCTGCGAACACGGCCATGGCGAAGGCCTTCACTCGGGCCGGCTACGAGAACTTCGCCGACAGGCTGGAGTACAGCCGCGCCCTGTGACCGGACGGATGTCGGCTGTCCGGGTGGCGGCCCGGGCGTCCGGAAGCAGGTTCCGGTTCATGGCCGGTCCGTTCCGCGAGGATGGCTTCCGCTCCAGCAGGTGATGCTGACGCTACTTCAGGAGGCCACCGGTGCCGTCCACGATCGATTCTTCCTCCACCCCTGGCGGCCCCCGGCCGCCGGCGATCAGCCGACGCGGACTGCTGGTCGGTGCGGCCGTCGCCGCGGGGGCTCAGGCGTTGGGCATCCGTACAGCCCACGCGGAGCGGGTCCAGCAGGACCCGTTCAAACTCGGTGTGGCCAGCGGTGATCCGCTGCCCGACGGGATCGTCCTGTGGACGCGGCTGGTGGCCGACCCCTATGACGCTGCCTCCATGGGGACCAGCCCCGTGCGGGTGGAATGGGAGATCGCCGCCGATCCGCAGTTCCGCCGGGTCGTCCGGCGCGCCGCCGCGGTCGCCCACCCCGAACTCGCCCACAGCGTCCACGTCGACGTACGGGGCCTGGCCCCGGCCCGTGACTACTGGTACCGCTTCCGGCAGGGCGCGGAGCTCAGCCCGGTCGGCCGGACGCGCACCGCCCCGGCGCCGCGCTCCCGCCTGGGGGGCCTGCGGCTCGGCGTGGTCAACTGCCAGAACTGGCAGAACGGCTACTGGCCCGCCTACACCGCGCTCGCCGAGGAGGATCTCGACGCGGTGCTGCACCTGGGCGACTACATCTACGGGTTCGACCCCAGGAGCGCCTACCCCGACCGGCTGCACACACCCCCCGCGACCCCGGGCCTCGACCAGCTCGTCACCCTCGCCGACTACCGGGCCAGGCACGCCCAGTACAAGACCGACCCGGCGCTGCGGGCGGCCCACGCCGCCTTCCCCTGGATCGTCACCTGGGACGACCACGACGTCGAGAACAACTACGCCGACCTCGTGGACGAGATCGGCGACACCGGCGCCCGCTTCCAGGACCCCGCCGCCTTCGCCCTTCAGCGCGCCGCTGCCTACCAGGCCTACTACGAGCACCTGCCGCTGCGGCACCGCATCGATCCCGGCTCACCGGACTACCAGCTCTACCGCCGGTTCGACTTCGGCGACCTGCTCCGGCTGAACGTGCTGGACACCCGCCAGTACCGTACGGACCAGCCGGGTGGATTCCCCGGCGACTTCGGCCCCCCGGCGGCCGGCACGCAGAACACCGCCGGCACGCTCACCGGCGACGTCCAGGAGAACTGGCTGAGGCGCGGACTGGCCTGGTCCCCGGCCCGGTGGAACGTCATCGCCCAGCAGGTGATGATGAGCCAGATCCGGCTCCCCAACTTCTTCAACCCGACCCAGCCGCTGCCCCCCATCGCCAACCTCGACCAGTGGGACGGCTACGGCCCCGCCCGCACCCGGCTGCTCACCTTCCTGCGCGACGCGGGGGTCGCGAACCCGATCGTGCTCGCGGGGGACGCCCACTCTTCCTGGTTCAGCGATCTGCGGATCGCACGCGACGATCTCAGCAGCGATCCGGTCGCCGTCGAGTTCACGGCCACCAGCGTCAGCTCGGACTTCCCCATCGCCTTCGATGCACCGCTCAAGGCGTACAACCCCGTCCTGAATCCGCACGTCCGCTATTTCGACGGGTCCCGCCGCGGCTATCTGCGGTTGAACATCGACCGGCAGCGGTGGATCACCGACCTCCGGACCGTCGACAGCATCGCGGTCCGTCAGTCGCCGGTGCGGACCACTGCCTCCTGGGCCGTGGCGGCCGGTGAACCGGGCCTTCAACCGGCCTGAGCGTCAGGCGCCGGCGGGATCGGGGACGAGTCCGTCGGCGATCAGGCCGGCCAGGACGGCCTCGCCCAGGACGCGCACCGCGGACTGCGGGCGGACCATCACCGTGAACTCCTTTACGCGGCCCTCCCCGTCGAACTGCAGCAGGTCGATCCCGTGCACCTCCTTGCCCCGCACGGTGGCCCGGAAGGGCAGGATCGCCGACGGGGCCTCGGCCCCGTCCCCGCTGGTCTGCGCCGTTCCCTCGAAGTGGCCCACGTACCGCAGGTCCTCGAAGGTGCGCAGCAGCACGCCGAAGAGGCCCAGCACCATCGGCTTGCCCTCGAAGGGCCTGAACTTGACCGGGCTGTACAGCCGGATGTCGTCGGTGAACAGCTCGTCCAGCGCGGTCAGATCGCGCTTCTCCACCGCGGTGCGGAAGCGTTCGGCCGTCTCCATGACCCCTCCTCGTGCCCAAGAACTACCTACTCATGAATATGAGTAATCATGTTCATGAGTAGGATGCAGAGGAGAACGGGAAAAGGGAAGGGGGGCTGCTTCCATGGCGTTGAGACATGCCGTGCTGGCGGCGCTGCTGGAAGGCGAGTACAGCGGCTACCAGTTGACGAAGGTGTTCGACCTCGGTGTCGCGAACTTCTGGTACGCGTCGCCCCAGCAGCTCTATGCGGAGCTGGCCAAGCTGGAGCAGCAGGGCCTCGTGGCCGGGCGCGAGGTGGTCCAGGAGTCGCGGCCCAACAAGCGGCTGTTCCACGTCACCGACGCGGGCCGGGCCGAGCTGGAGGCGTTCGCCGAGGGCCGCTTGAAGCCGTCGGTCATCCGCGACGACCTCCTCGTCATGGTCCAGGCCGCCGACGGCATCGACACGGAGCCCGTCATCAAGCAGCTCGAAGAGCGCGCGGCCGAGGCCGAAGCCAGGATCGAGGACCTCGGCGAGCTGCTGGGCCGGATCCGCGGCGACATGGACGAGGAGGAGTTCCTGCTCCGCGGCGAGGGAGTAGGCGGATACCTGACGGCCCTGCGCGGCGTGGCCTTCGAACAGGGCCACCGGGACTGGTGCCTGCGCGCCATGTCCGTACTGAAGGAAAGGCGGGCGGCCCGTGCCGAACGGTGAGTACCTGCGATACGTCGCCCTGGGCGACAGCCAGACCGAAGGGCTCGGCGACGGCGACGACACCGTCGGCCACCGGGGCTTCGCAGACCGGCTCGCCGAGCACCTCGCGGCCGCCGAACCCCGGCTCCAGTACGCCAACCTGGCCGTACGCGGACGCGTCGCCGCCCAGATCCACGCCGAACAGCTGGCACCGGCGCTGGCCATGCGCCCCGACCTGGCCAGCGTGGTCGCCGGGGTCAACGACCTGCTGCGGCCCTCGTTCGACGCCGCGGTGACGGTCGGGCACATGGAGGAGATGTTCGCCGCGCTGACGGCGGCCGGCGCCGACGTGGTGACCGCGACCTTCCCCGACATCGGGAAGATCGCGCCCCTCGCCCGGCCCCTGCGCCCCCGGGTGTCCGAGCTCAACGACCGCATCCGCGCCGCGGCTGCCCGGCACGGGGTGACCGTCGCGGAGACCGGCCGGGAGGCCGTCTCCACCGACCCGCGGCTGTGGGCGGTCGACCGGCTCCATGCGAGCCCGCTCGGCCACGAGCGGATCGCCGCCGCCATGGCCCACGCGCTCGGGCTGCCCGGCAGCGACGCCGGCTGGGCCGACCCCCTGCCGCCCCTCCCGCAGGCCTCGGGGATGCGCACGGCGGTGGCCGAAGTGCGCTGGCTGGGCGGCTTCCTCGGCCCCTGGCTCGGCCGCCGCCTGCGCGGCCGCTCCTCCGGCGACGGCCGCACGGCCAAGCGGCCCCGGCTGCTGCCGATGGACGCCTACGAGGTGGGCGGTACGGCGTAGCGCGCCAGGAAGAGGTCGACGCCCGAGGTGACCACGCGGGTGAGCTCCGCGTGGTCGATCTCGGAGTCGGGGGCGAACGTGCGGACCAGCTGGAGGATGCCGACGGTGGCGCCGAGGAGCTGCTGGGCGGCGAGTGCGGGATCGGGGGCGTCGAGCCTCCCGAGTTCGCCCAGCTCGGCGATGGCCTGCGTCAGCGGCCCGTTGTTCATGTCGTACGTGACGCGGTACCAGAGCCGGCCGAGCTGCGGGAAGCGGTCGATCTCGCCGATGACCAGGCGGCGCAGGGACATGATGTCGGGGCGCAGCAGCACGGTCGCGAAGTCGGAGGTCAGGCCGATCAGGGCGGCCCGCAGGTCGGGGGCCTGCGTGAGGGTGGAGTTGCAGGGCTCCAGGCCGGCGTACGTCTCGGGCAGTATGCCGGCGATGACGGCGAGGAAGAGCCGCTCCTTGTTGCCGAAGTGCTTGTAGATCGTCGCCTTGGACACGCCGGAGCGGCTGGTGATCGTGTCCATCGAGGCGGCCGAGTACCCCTCGGCGAGGAACTCCGCGACGGCCGCGTCGATGATCGCCTGACGCTTGCGCTGGGCGTTGTCGGAGGGGTCCGGAATGATCGGGATGCCGTATGCGTCCGTGGGGTTCGTGGCGTCGGCGTCCATGGGTGTCCTTCGGTTGGGTGGGGGGTCTCAGTATATGAACTGAACGGTTCGGTAGAGACGCGCCCTCCCCAATGAACTACACCATTCGGTTCATTGTCAATACTGAACTGTTCAGTTGACGAAGTGAACTGATCGGTTTAGTTTTGGTGCATCGAGATCGCCTCACCCTCGGAGCGCCAGCCATGTCCTCCTCGATCACCGCGACCCACCTCGGCACCGCCACCGTCCTGCTGCGCATCGGCGAGCTGACCGTCCTCACCGACCCGGCCCTCGACCAATCCGCGACCCAGTACCCGGCCGCGCGACCGCTGCGCCGCACCGCCGGAGCCGCCCTCGCGGCCGCCGACCTCCCGCCCGTCGACCTCGTACTGCTCTCCCACGACCAGCACGCCGACAACCTCGACGTATCGGGCCGCGAGGTCCTCGCCGGCGCCGGCCGGGTACTCACCACGCCCGAAGCGGCCGGCCGGCTCGGCAGCGACGTGGAGGGGCTGGCGCCCTGGGAGAGCCGGAAGGTCACCGTCGGCGGCACGACCGTGCACGTGACGGCGACCCCGGCCCGCCACGGGCCGCCCGGCACCGAGGGGGCGACCGGGACCGTCACCGGTTTCGTGGTCCAGTACGACGGCGGCACCCTCTACATCTCCGGCGACACCGTCCGCCACGACGCGCTCGACGAGATCGGCGAACGCTTCGCCGTCGACACGGCCTTCCTGCACCTCGGCGACGCCCACTTCCCCACCAGTGGGGACAAGGCCTTCTCGCTCAGCGCCGCCGAGGGCGCCGAACTCGCCCGCACCCTCGGCGCCCGCACCGTGATCCCCCTGCACTTCGAGTCCTGGGAGCACTTCACCGAGGACCCGGCCCGCATCGAGGAGGCCTTCGCCGCCCCCGACCTCGCCGGCCGCCTGCGCCGGCTGACGCCGGGCGTGGCCGAGGAGATCTGACCCCCACCGCCGACAGCGCCGTCACCCACCACGCACCCTTCGGAGGAACAGATGTCCAGCGACACCCCGAACACCACCCGGGTACGCCACCACACCATCGAGATCAAGGGCCTGCCGGTCTTCTACCGGGAGGCCGGCGACCCGGCCAATCCCACCCTCGTCCTCCTGCACGGCTTCCCCAGCAGCTCCGCGATGTTCCGCAACCTGATCCGCGAACTCGCCGACTCCTACCACCTGATCGCACCCGACCACGTCGGGTTCGGCCAGTCGGCCACCCCGCCGGTCGAGGAGTTCCCGTACAGCTTCGAGAACCTGACCGACATCACCCTGGCGCTGCTCGACACCCTCGGCGTCGAGCGGTTCGCGCTGTACATCCAGGACTACGGCGCCCCGATTGGACTGCGCATCGCCAGCCGCAACCCGGAGCGGGTGACCGCGATCGTCAGCCAGAGCGGCAACGCCTACGTCGAGGGCTTCACCCCCTTCTGGGACGTCCTGTTCGCGCACGCCAAGGACCGCGCGCCCCACGAGGCGGACGTCCGGGAGCTGCTGACGGCCCGGGCCACCCAGTGGCAGTACACCCACGGCGTCCCCGCCGACCGCCTCGACCGGATCAGCCCGGACACCTGGACCCTCGACCAGGCCTACCTCGACCGCCCCGGGAACAAGGAGATCCAGCTCCAGCTCTTCTGGGACTACCAGTTCAACCTCGACGGCTACCCGGCCTTCCAGGAGTACTTCCGCACCCACCGCCCCCCGCTGCTCGTCACCTGGGGCAAGAACGACGAGATCTTCGGAGCGGCCGGCGCCGAGGCCTTCGCCCGCGACCTGCCCGACGCCGAGATCCACCTGCTGGACGCCGGCCACTTCGCTCTGGAGACCCACGGACCCGAGATCGCCGCCCTCATCCGCGAATTCCTCGGCCGGGTCCCGCTCCGACCGTGACCCGGCGGGCGTCGTCCATCCCGTGCGTTCACGCGGAATCAATATGGGGGACATCCGGTGTCAACCTCCACCGTCGGCCCGCTTCTGATCCACGATCGGCGGACACAACCCCGGCCAAGGAGGACCCCATGACCACGCCCTTCGCGTCCGACGACCGTCACCGCAAGCCGTACGAGGCGGAGCTCCACGCGCTGCTCGCGGACAGGTTCGTCTTCGACGGATCGCAGACCGTACTGGAGCTGGGCGAGGGCTCCGCCGGCTCGGACGGCCCAGGCCCCCGGCCCGGCGCGCTCGCGCTGTCACTGGCCGCGGTGGTCGACCACGTCTACGCCGTCCACCCGGATCCGGCCGTGCTCGCGGAGGGGGGCCGGCTCGCCGAGGAACGCGGATGTCCGAACCTCTCCTGGCTGGCGGGCGACGCCTCCGCCGTCACCCGCCTCTGCCTGCCGCGCATCGACCTGGGCGTCATCGGCGGCGCCGTCCGGCGGACGGACCTCGAGCGGCTGCTGCCCGACCTCGACACCCTGCTCGCGCCCCGGGGAGGCATCGCCCTGATCACCTCCCCGGACGAGCTCGAGGAGTCGGCCGACCGGCTCGCGAAGTCCGTGTTCTCCCGGACGGAGACCCTCACCCCCGAGCGGCCCGTCGCCTTCGCTGCCATCGTCGCGACGAGACCGGGGCGCTGACGTACGTCGGCTCAGCTGCAGCCGCCCCCGCCCCCGCAGCTGCTGGAACAACTGCTGCCACAGCTGCTGGACGAGCCGCAGCCGCTGGACGAGCCGCTCCCACTCCCGCTGCCCGAATCGGAGCTCCTCGCAGCCCACTCCTCCCGGCGACGGGCCTCCCGCTCCCGTTCCTTGACACGGTACGAGGTCTCGCGCGGCCACCACGATCCCGGCCTGTCGCGGCGCTCGGGAACCAGCTGGACCGCCATGACGTCGGCGTCGATGGTGGCGGCGGTGATCGCCGCGTACTCGAGGACGATCTCGGCGCCCTCGAACGGCAGGCCGTACAGCAGCGCCTCGAAGGGCTCGGCCTTCGGGTCGATGTCGTGGTGCTCGCTGCGCAGCCGGGCCTCGGTGCCGCCGACGAGGGTCCTGGTCCGCTCCTCGGTGTTCCCCCCGCGGTCCCGGAAGGCGATCAGCGCCGGAGCGTCGGTGGTACGGGCGTCCGGGTACAGCCACATGCGGCCCGAGTAGCGGGCGCGGACGCCCACGCGCAGCACCGGCTGGGGCCGGGTGCGCAGCCGCCGGGCGGCCAGCTGCGCGGTGAGGCCGCGGCCGAGCAGGGGAGTGCCCGGGATGAGCGGCAGCAGGGCGAGGACCTGCTGGCCGACGGCGTCGTACGGGGCTTCGCCGCCCTGGGCGCCGCGGTCCTGGACCAGGCCCCAGGCGAGCAGAGCGACGGCGGCCAGGCACAGTCCGCCGCCGATGAGCATCAGCCGCAGGCCGCGCCGACGGTGGGCACTGGGGAGCTTGGAGGGGAGCGGCACGCGGGTCTTCCCGGCGGCGGCGAGGGCGAGTTCGCGCTGCCTGCTGCGGGAGGCGAGGCGCCACAGCGCCCCGGTGAAGGCGTACGCGCAACATCCGAGGATCAGCCACGCGCCGACCAGGCCCGCGGTGTCACCCGCTTCGGAAGCCGGGGGCAGGGAGATGCCGGCGGTCACCGCGACCACCGCCGTGGACACCATGGCCGCCGCCGGCAGGAAGCGGAACCACAAGGGGAGGCAGAACAGCAGGATCGCGGCCCAGTAACCGGCCCAATCGGTGCCGACCCGGCCGACCTCCTCCGGCTCGTTCCAGCCGACCAGGATCGACCCGGCGACCACGAGCGGGGCGAGGACCCAACCGCCGACCGCGGGCGAGAAGAAGCCGGGCGTCCGCGCCGCCCACCACTCCCGGGCGTCGCCGACGGCCCAGTCACCGGCGCCCTCTTCGGGTATCGCGGCCGGGGGCAGGAACTTGACGTTGTCTCTCACGACGTCAGTATGCGGAGCCGTCCGCGCAGGCCAGAAGGGGGTCCCTTGCTACGGATTCGCTACAGCGTGCGGCGCATGCAGACCCTGGGCCACCGGTCCAGGCCGTGCTCCGCCTCCCGCGCCCGGATCTCCCGCAGGCCCGGAGTGAGCGAGGAGTCCTCCAGGGCCCGGAAGCCGCAGCGCTCGTAGTACGGGGCGTTCCACGGGACTTCGGTGAAGGTGGTGAGGGTCAGGGCCGGCGCCCCCTCCTGTACGGCCCGCTCCGCGAGATGCTCCAGCAGGGCCCGGCCGATACCGCGGCGCGCATGGTCCGGGCGCACCGACACCTGCTCGACGTGCAGGCCGCCGTCCACGCGGTCGGCGATCAGGTACGCGACCGGGGGCGCGGCCCCGGCATCGTCCCCGTCGACCGCGACCCAGGCCAGCCCGGTGGTCAGGTAACGGGCGAGTTCCTCGACGGGCAGGGGCTCGTCGTCGGCGATCTCCGGCATGCCGATGTCCCGGAAGCACAGCCCGGCGGCCCTCTCGATGTCCTGGAGGGCGGTCAGTTCGTCCCGGCGTGCGGCTCGAATACGCATGGACCGCATTCTCCCACTCCAAGATCCCTTTTACGTAAGGGAGTTCATTGGATCCGGGCCTGGGTACGATCGCTGCCGTGGGGGGAGACATGACACAAAGAGGCAGCTCCGCGCTGCGCACTTTCGGGTGCCTGGCCGCGGGCTTGTTGGCACTGGCGGGCTGTTCCAGCGGGGGCGGCGGGAAGAGCGGCGGCGAGCGGACCCCGTCGGCCACGGCGTCGACCGCGGCCGGTACGCCCGGCACGCCCGCACCCGCGCCGTCGGCCACGGCCGCCGCTCCGCTCGTCCCCGACCTGGACGAGTCCAAGCAGCCCCGGACGGCCGCCGAGGCCCGCGCGCTCATCGGCCGCATCGTCATCGGCCAGGAGTCCTTGGGCCCCGAGGTGGTGCGCGCCACCCCGTTCGAGAGCAATCCGGCGCGCTGGCCCGTCCTCGGCGAGGACTGCGTCTGGCAGACCGCGGGCCTGCCCGAGGACGTGCTCGCCACCAGCACCCGCTACTTCCAGGTCCCGGCCAAGGACGGCCACGGCCTCGTGCGGATTAACGCGACCGTCACGGTCCACCGCAACCGCCAGGAATCCGGCTGGGAGACCGCCCACGCCATGGAAGAGATCCTGCGCTGCCCCGACCAGCGGCTGCGCGCCGGCGAGGAACTCAAGGGCCTGATCGGATTCTCCCTCTACCAGGGGCAGGGGCTGAACGGCTGGACCGAGGACGCCTTCACCGAATCCGGGGAGTACGTCAGCAAGGAGGGCGGCGGCCCCCACCCCTACCTCTGGTCCCAGGGGCAGTTCGGGCCGGTCACCATCGCCGTGGCGGGCAAGGGCGCGGAGGGCTTCACCTCCGAGGCGCTGAACACGCTCGTCGTCCAGGGCACCGCCCGGATGATGCTGCAAGCGAAGCAGGCGCTCGGAAAGGCGGCGGGCTGATGGAGCGGCTGAACCCCTCGGACCCCTCGCGGATCGCCGACTACCGCCTCCTCGGGCGGCTCGGCGCGGGCGGCATGGGCGTCGTCTACCTCGGGCGCACCGACGACGGCGCGCTCGCCGCCGTCAAGGTGATCCGCGCCGAGTACGCCGACGAGGCCGACTTCCGGGCGCGCTTCCGCCGCGAAGCGGAGATCGCCGCCGAAGTGGACAGTCCGTGGGCCGTCCGGATCACCGGCGCCGACCCGGACGCGCACGAACCGTGGCTGGCCACCGCCTTCGTCGCCGGACCCTCCCTCGCCGAGGCCGTCGCGGCCCACGGGCCGCTCCCGCTGCGCGCCGTACGGGTCCTCGGCAAGGCCATGGCCAAGGCCCTCGGGGTGATGCACGCGCAGGGCCTCGTGCACCGCGACGTCAAACCCGGCAACGTGCTGCTCGGCATGGACCGGCCCCGGCTCATCGACTTCGGGATCGCGCGCGGCGGCGAACACACCGCCCTGACCTCCGCGGACGCCGTCCTCGGCACCCCCGGCTTCATCCCGCCCGAGCAGGCCGAGGGCCGCCCCGCCGAACCGGCCGGCGACGTCTTCGCGCTCGGCTGCCTCCTCGCCTACGCCGCCACCGGGCGGCTGCCCTTCGGCAGCGGCACCGTGGAAGCGGTGCTCTACCGCACCGTCCACGACGAGCCCGAGTTCGGGCCGGAGGTCCTCGCGGATCCCGAGCTCGCCGCGCTGCTGCGGACCTGCCTCGCCAAGCACCCCGACATCCGCCCCACCGCCGAGGAGCTCGACGAGGCGCTGACCGAGGACGCGCCGGGGGAGGGCACCGCCTGGCTGCCCGATCCGGTCGTCGCCACCATCGCCGAGCGGGCCGCCGCCCTGCTCGCCCTGCCCGGCATCGACGAGACCGTCGCCGACCCGGACGCGGCCCCCGCCCCCGGCGCCGAGCCCGCACCCTCCCGCAGGCGCTTCCTCGGCCTCGCCGCCGGCGGCGCCGTGCTCGCGGCGGGCGGCGGCCTGGCCGCCTGGCTGGCGCTGCGCGAGGACGACAAGCCGAAGAAGGGGGCGGCGCCCGCGCCCCGGCAGTGGGTGATCGGCGTACAGGCCGACCTCTCCGGCCCGCAGAAGGCCCTCGGACAGGCCCAGGAACGGGGCGTACGGCTCGCAGTCGACGCCTTCAACTCCCGTAAGGACAAACCCTTCACGCTCACCGTCGCCACCGCCGACGACGCGGGCCGGGCCGACCGCTCCGCAGCCGCAGCCACCGGCCTCATCGCCAACCGCGACGTGCTCGCCGTGATCGGCCCGACCGGCAATGCCGCGGTCACCCCATGCCTGGAGCTGTACGGCGAAGCGGCCCTGCCCCTGCTCACCGTCTCGGCCCTGGCGACCTCCTTCGGCGTCAGCGACCGGCGCAGCTTCTTCCAGACCAGCGCCCTCTCCATCGCCCAAGGATCCGCGGTCAACCTCCAGTTGGCCGGGAAACAGGGAGTCCGCCGCCTCGGTGCCCTCTGCGACCGCGAAGGCGACGCGGAGGGCTGGCAGGCAGTCCAGCAGGCGAACCGCACCCTCGCCTACGTCGCCCCGCAGGCCACCTTGTACGGACGCGTCGTCCCGCGCGGCACCGCGGACCTGGCTCCGGTCGTGGGCGACATGCTGGCCCACGGGATCGACTCCTTCTTCTACTCCGGCACCGCAGCGGGCGCCGCCAAGGCCGCCGGGCTGCTTGCCGCCGCGGGCTTCAAGGGGCCCCGCGTCGCCGACTACACCCTGGCGGGCCCGGAGTTCCTCACCGCAGCCGGCCCGGCCGCCGAGGGCTGGCAATTCCTCGCCCCGTACACCGGCCCGGACGCCCCCGAGGTCGCCGAGATGGCCCGCGCGCACCGGGCAGCCCACGGCACGGCGCCCGAGGTCTGGACGGCGGAGGCCTACGACGCGACCGCTCTGGTCATCGACCGGCTCGTGACCGCGGCCGGCGGCGGCGCCCGTCCGGCCCGCGCCGAGCTGCTCTCCGCCCTCGCCAAGGGCTCCTTCAAGGGCCTGACCAAGGAGTACGTCTTCGACAAATACCAGCAGGTGAAGGGCAGCGCGTACTACGTGCACCAGGTGGACGGCGGCCGGATCCGGTACGTGGGCCCGGTCACCGCGCCCACCGCGACGTAGCGGCGGATGCGCCCCCTCCTGCCCGCCGATCCGGCCGCGATCGGCGGAAACCGGCTGCTGGGCCGCCTCGGCTCGGGCGGCATGGGCACCGTCTACCTCGGCCGTTCCCCCGCCGGGAACCTGGTCGCGGTCAAGGTGATCCGCGCCGACCACGGCGCGGACCCCGCCTTCCGCGCCCGGTTCCGCCGCGAGGCGGAGGCCGCCGCCGGGCTGACCGGGCGCTGGGTGGTCCCGGTGGTCGCCGCCGACCCGGAGGCCCGGGAGCCCTGGCTGGCCACCCCGTTCGTGCCCGGCCCGGCCCTGTCCGAGGCGGTGGGCGGCTACGGTCCGCTGCCCGCCCGGAGCGTACGGATCCTGGGCGCGCGGCTCGCCGAGGCCCTCGCCGAGGTGCACGCGGCCGGGCTGGTCCACCGCGACGTCAAGCCGGGCAACGTACTGCTCGCCCCGGACGGCCCCCGCCTCATCGACTTCGGGATCGCACGCGCGGCCGGCGCGCCCACCCTGACGGCCGCCGACGCGGTCGTCGGCACCCCCGGCTACCTGGCGCCGGAACTGGCCCGCGCGGGCGGCCCCCCGCCGGGCCCGGCCGGCGACGTCTTCTCCCTCGGCTGCGTCCTCGCGTACGCGGGGACCGCGCGGGGCCCCTTCGGCGGCGGACACCCGGCCGCCGTGGTCTTCCGTACCGTCCACGACGAGCCCGAACTGGACGGGCTCCCGGCAGAGTTGCTGGAGGCCGTGGGCGCCTGCCTGGCGAAGGACCCGGACGTCCGGCCGACGCTCGCGGAACTCGCCGCCCTCCTCGGAGACCCTCCGCAGGAGGCCGCCGGCGCGGACTGGCTGCCGGCCCCGCTGCCCCGGCTCATCGCCGAGCGCTCCACCCGGGCCCTGGACCTCCCCGCCCCCGAGCCCACCCGGATCGACACCCCGCAGGTCCCGGCGCGCGGCCTCACCCGCAGGCGGCTCCTCGCGGCGGGCGGGGCCCTGGTCGTGACCGGCGCGCCGATCGCCTGGTTCAGCACGCGCGGGAACGGCGGCGGCAAAACCCCGGCCGGGTCCGACCGGGACCTCCCCGTCCTCACCCTCGGCCTCCAGGCCGATCTGACCGGGCCCGGCAAGGCCACCGGCCAGGCGCACGAGCGCGGCATGCGGCTGGCCGTCGACCGGCACAACGCCCGCAAGGACGCCGTGTTCCGGCTGGCGCTGCGCGTCGCCGACGACGGCGGCGACCGGGGGCGCGCCGCGCAGGCGGTGAAGGAACTGGCCGCGGACCCCGCCGTGGTCGCCCTCACCGGGCCCACCTGGGAGGCCGCCGTGCCCGACCTCGCAGCCGCGAGCAGCGCGGCCGGTCTCACGCAGCTGCTCGTGTCGGTGGCAGGCCCCGGCGACGCCCGGATCCAATGGCGGACGCTCTGCGGCACCCGCCCCGCCGAGGACGCGTTCGCCGAGCCGTTGATCCACTACCTGACCGTGGTGCGGCCCTCGCGCCGCACGGCGCTCGTGGAGGAAGCGGCCGGCGCGGGAGCGGCCTGGCAGCTCAGCCGCGAGCTCCAGCAGAGCCCCCCGGCGGCGGGCTCGGTGAGCGTCCACCGGATGCCCGAAGGCGGCTCCGACTTCGCGGGCGTCGTACGCGCGCTGACCGATGCCGGAGCGGAGGGCGTCGTCTACGCGGGCACCTCTCCGCAGCGCGCGGCCGGCCTGGCCCGTGCCCTGACCGATGCCGGGTTCCGGGGCCCCCGGGTCGGCATCCAGTACGTCATGGAGCCGGAGTTCCTGACGTCGGCCGGCGGCGCGGCCGAGGGCTGGGCGTTCAGCGCCTTCTTCACCGACCCCGTGGCCGTGCCGGCCGCCGCCGAGTTCGTGTCCGCGCACCGGGCCGCGTACGGAGAAGCGCCCGCCCGCTGGGCCACCGAGGCCTACGACGGCGTGGGCCTGGTCGCCGACGCGCTGACAGGGCTGGCGGCGGAGGCCCGTGACCGGGCGGGCCTGGCCCGAAGGATCTTCCGTACCGCGCACGAAGGCCTGGCCAAGCCGCTGGCCTTCGACGCCGACAGCCACGAACTGCCCAGGAAGCGCACGTCCCACCTCTACCGCGTCGAGTCGGGCGCGTACCGCTACCTGGGCTTGTACTCCGAGGTCACCTGAGCCGGAGCCTGCGCCTGCGGCGGATCAGGATCCCGGTGGCCGCCCCCGCCAGGGCGAGTACCGCCACGCCGGCCGTCGTCCACCACAGGCCGCTGTCGGTGCCGGTGTCTTCGGTGCCAGGCTCCGGGGTCGGGGCGGGCGCGGTGACGGGCGCGGCCGGGGTGGTGGCCGCCGGGGGCGCGGTGGAGGCGGCAGGGGTGCCGGTGGTCGGCGCCGGGTCCACCACCGGTACGGCGACCTCGAGTTCGCCGTGGCCGAGCGCCGGGAAGCCCACGTCCACGGTGACCTTCCAGGAGCCCGGCGGCAGAGCCTCCGCCGTGGTCCACGCGGCCCGCGAGGCGCCGGTGTCGCGGACCAGGCGCCAGGGCCCGAGCGTGCGCGAGCCGTCCGGGTTCGTCGCGTTCACGGTGGCGGCGACGGCCTCCTCGACGGCGTCCCCGTCGTTCTCCCAGGTGATGTCCGCGGTGACCCGGCCCTCCCGTTGCCCGGTCACCACCACCTTCACGGTGTCCCCGTGGGCGTGGGCCGCGACGGGCGTCAGGAACATGAGGCCGAGTACGGCGGCCAGGGCGGTCAGTACGGTCGGGGAAGCGATCTTCGTGCGCATCGTCGCGGTGCTCCGCTCGGGAAGAGGGGTCCGGCGGACGGCCGCCGCGCGGGGCGGCCGTCCGCCGGGTGGATTTCACGGCAGCGGTGGATCAGCTACCGGCCGTCAGCCGGCCTTCTGGAGGGTCCAGACCTGGGTCGCGCGGCCGTCCGCGCGCTGGAGGTCGAGCAGCCAGTTCCCGTAGTAGGGGCGGCTGCTCACGGTGAGGGCGAAGCCGCCGCTCGGGTCCGTGACCGTCACCGCACCGGACTTCGACGTGACCCGCCAGGCCTGCGCGGCGCTCCCGCCGCACGGCTCCTGGGCGACCCACATGCCCGCGGCCGGGGTACCGCCCGGCTGGAGGCACTTGCCGGAGACCGCGGACCGGATGCGGACCTGCCCGCCGCCCGCGTCGTCGAAGTACCACTGCTGCTGCGCGTACCCGTTGGCGCGGGCCCCGACGAGGACCGTGCCGTCGGCGGTGCGGCCGCCCCACAGCTCGGCGGCCATGCCGGTGCTGCCGTTGCCGAGCGTGTACTTCGTGCCGGGGGTGGTGGTCGCGCCGCCGCCGCCCGTGCCCGACGCCGTGCGGAAGGAGGTGGTCTTGCCCGGTCCGCTGTCGCGGCCCGATCCGTCGCGTACGGACACGGCGACCTTGTACTCGGTGTCGGGGCGGAGGTTGTAGATGCGCAGCGACTGGGACTGGACCCAGGTCAGGTGCTTGCCGTTCAGCAGGACCTGGTACCAGGCGGCGCCGTCGACCTTCGGCCAGCTGACCACCACGGAGTCGGACCGGATCTGGCCCGCGGTCACCGCCGGGCCCCCGGTGGGCTGCTTCGTCGGGCTCGACGTGGGCTTCTTGGTGGGGGTCGGCGTGGGGGTGGGGTCGGTGCCGCCTCCGCCGCCGCCCTTGGAGCGCATCAGGAACTGGTTGTCGGCGATGTTCCAGTGCGTGGCCAGGTAGCTGCCGGCCTTGGGGCTGGTGTGGAAGTAGTCGTCGTGGTTGCAGTCGAGGATGTTCTCCGACGCCTGGTTGGTGCAGATGTTGCGCATCTGCGGGTAGTACGGGGTGTCGGAGTAGCACATCACGTCGAACTCGTCGGTGCAGTGCGCGCCGCGGCTGGTGTTCGGGGCGCTGTTGTTGACCGCGCCCAGGTTGTGGCCGAGTTCGTGCGCGGCGGTGTGGCCACCCCAGCAGCCGGAGTCCGTACGCCCGTAGGAGGGGCCGAAGTTGCTCTGGTTCGCCTGGCCGGGGCGCTCGTCGCCGTTGAAGGTGCCGATGCCGCAGTAGACCTGGGCGTCGGCGAAGATCATGTACTTGCGGTCGCGGCGGTCCAGGCCCTTGCCGGCCAGCGCGGAGTTCGTCGCGCTGAACTCGGCCAGCGCCGAGGCCGGGAGCTCGATGTTCAGCACCGTCGGGGTGCAGTCGGCGGCCGTCACGTACCGGATGTGGCGGACCCCGCCGGTCTCCTGGGCGCTCGTCGCGTAGATGAGGTCGGCGTCGGCCGCCCACTTGCGGAACGAGGCGGCGTACTCGGCGTACCGGTCGCGGCCGGGGGCGTGCACGTACACGACCTGGACCCGGTTGCCAGTGCTGCCGTCGCCGTCGCACTGGACGGTCTGCCCCGCGGGTCCGGCGGCGACGGTCTGACCCCCCGCCGGGGCGGCGGGGGCGTCGGCCTTGGCCTTGGCGGACCCGGCGTCGGCGGCGGCGGGCGCGTCCTGAGGACGCCCGCCGCCTTCCGTGGTGGCCGGGTCCTCCACGGAGGGGTGGGAGGGATCGGCGGCCGCGGCCGTCTGCTTGACGGCGGGTGGGATCTCCTTGGCGATGTCGACGCCCTGCGGCGGGGCGTCGGGGCCGTGGGTGCACAGGCCGCCCTGGGTGCGGTACACGCCCACGCACCGGTCGCCCTTCGGCGCGGCCTGGAGGCCGTCGTAGACCATCCCGCGGGCGCTCTCGTTGGCGGGAGCGCCGGACAGCGGGGCCGGCTCCTGGTCCCGGGCGGGTTCGGCGGCCATCACGGCCGTGTCCGTACCGGGGCCCGCGGCCTGTCCGGGGGCGGCGGCCTCGGCGCCGTCGCCGAGTCCGGAGTAGGCGATGCCTGTGGTGATCACCGCCGCCGCGGCCATGGCGGCGGTGAGGAGTATCAACCGCCGGGGTTTGCGGCGGTGTTCGCGTCGTCTGCGTCGTCCTGTCATGGGCACCTCAAGTCGTTGGTCGGATGACTGGGTGCGCGGAAGCCTGCCAGACGAATGTGCCGGAGAATTCGGACAAAGGTGAGAGGTGCTCAAGAAATCGTTCTGTTACCTGATGCTCAAATGTGATGAACAATCAACTGCCCATTAAACAAGGCGAGTTACGCGCGTCGCATTGGATTGGTCCAGTCCTTCTCCCGGCTTTCGTTATCGAATCGAGATAGAGCGGGTTTGCTTGTTGACGGGAATTCAGTCAGGGATTCATCCAATTACTACCTGCCGAATTCCCGCCGTTACGACCCGTGAGTAACCGTCAGCCCCCGCCGCCCTCACACCCGCCCGCACTGCTCCAGCACCACCGCGACCCCGTCCTCGTCGTTGGTCGCGGTGACCTCGTTCGCCACCGCCTTCAGCGCCGGGTGCGCGTTGGCCATGGCCACCCCGTGCCCGGCCCACGCGAACATCGGGATGTCGTTGGGCATGTCGCCGAAGGCGATCGTGCTCGACGCGTCGGCCCCCAGGGCCTCCGCGGCCAGCGCCAGCCCCGTGGCCTTCGACAGCCCCAGCGGCAGCAGTTCCACGCACCCCGGTCCCGCCATCACCACGGTGACGAGCTCACCGGCCGCCTCCCGGGCGGCGTCGGCGAGTTCGTCGTCGCTCAGCTCCGGATGCTGGAGCATCACCTTGCCCACCGGGCGGTCCCACAGCCGTGCCACGTCCTCGACCCGTTCCGACATCTCCTCGGCGAGCGGCATCAGTTCAAAGCCGGGGCCGGCCACCACCGGGTCCTCCAGCCGCTCCGGGATCGCGGCGAGCGCCAGCGCGCCGGTGCGGTCCGCCACCTTCGCCACCGCCGCCCCGGCCACCGCGCGGTCGAGCCCCACGGAGCGTACGAGGGTGTGGCTGCCCGCGTCGTACAGCTGGCCGCCCTGGCCGCAGACCGCGAGGCCCCGGTAGCCGATCTCGTCGAGCGTCGGCTTGGCCCACTGCGCGGGCCGCCCCGTCACCACCACGTGCCGGGCCCCCGCGCCGGTCGCGGCGGCCAGGGCGGCCTTGGTCCGCGCCGAGACGGAGTGGTCGCTGCGGGCGAGGGTCCCGTCGAGGTCGGTGGCGATGAGGCGGAAGGGGAACGCGGTCACGGCTGGTCTCTCCAGTTCGGTGGGGGGAAGGGGAGGGCGGAACCCGGGTGGCCGGCCCCCTGCTTGGAGGGGGCCGGCCACCCGGGCAGGGGTCTCAGCTCTCGCCGTTGGACTTGATGAGCTGCTGGTACCAGAAGAAGCTGTCCTTGCGGATGCGCCGCAGCTCCTTGAGGTCGAACTCGTCCCGGTCCACGTAGATGAACCCGTACCGCTTGGCCACGCCCTGGTGGGTGGAGATCAGGTCCATCGCCGACCAGGGGTGGTAGCCGATGACGTCGACCCCGTCGGTGACCGCGAGGCGCATCTGCTCGACGTGCTCGGCCAGGTAGTCGATCCGGTAGCCGTCGTGGATCTCCCCGTTCTCGACCGTGTCGTAGCCCCCGAGGCCGTTCTCGGTGACCATGACCGGCAGCCGGTAGCGGTCGTACACGTCGCGCAGCGTGGTCCGGAAGCCGATGGCGTCGATCTCCCAGCCGAACTCGGTCGTCGCCAGGTTCGGGTTGCTCACCGCGCGGAAGACGCCCGGCTCGCCGACCGCGAGCTGCTGGTCGCCGCCCTCGAAGGTCACCTCGCCGTTGTCCAGGGGGGCGGCCACCGTGGCGGTGGTGTAGTAGTTGATCGCGACGAAGTCGGCGCGGGCGGCGGAGAGGGTCTCCAGGTCGCCTTCGGCGAGTTCGGGGGCGATCCCCTTCTCCGTCATCCAGGCCCAGGCGGTCGGGTTGTAGGTCCCGTACGCCGCCATGTCGAGGTACAGCCAGTTGCGGATGGCGTTGTAGTCGGAAGCGGCGAGGACGTCCTCGGGCCTGCTGGACGCCGGGTAGACGACGGAGATGTTCGGCGCGGGCCCGATCTTGGCGGCGGCAGCATGTCGTGGCAGAGCTTCGTCACCCGGGCCTGGGCCAGCATCATGTGGTGGTTCTGCTGGTACAGCTCGCGCTGCGGGTCGTCGGAGACGGTCCCGGCGGTGCCGATGGCGGCGCCGTGCAGGATCATCATGTTCTGCTCGTGACGTCGACGAGCCGCGCGAGCGGATTGCCGCTCCGCCGGGCCCCGCCCCTGCTCCCGCCCTTGGCCGCGCCCGACCGCTCCCCAAGCCCGGAGATCTTGAGGATCTCCCCGTGGGCCTTGGCCACATCGTTCCCGATGACCACCTGGAACTGACCGCCGCTCTCGACGACGGTGATCACACCCGGGGCTGCCTCGGCGGTGGCCCTGTCCGCTTTCGAGGGGTCCTTGAGGACGAAGCGGAGGCGGGTGGCGCAGTGTGCGAACGAATCCACATTGGATTCACCGCCGACAGCCTTGAGGACGGCCGGGGCCGTCTGTGCGTAATCCACGATGAGCTCTCCCTGCATCGCGCCGGAGTTCCGCGGGACGCCTTCGTCCCGAGGTGCCACCAGTCTCGACGAGGCAAAGAAGAGGTAAAGGAAGGCCAAGGTCCCGAGTCGGACACCCCTTCGGCTCCTCTTTGCCGGCCGGGGACGGACGCGAACTGGCCCGGCTTCCCCTGGACAGCGCGGCCTCCGGTTCGCACCACCTGTCCCACCCGGACGGCATCCACCTGGGTCTGTGCATCGGCATGGGTCAGGGCGGCATTCCGCTCCACTGGGCGCGCTGGGATGGCAGCACGCTGACCGGTTGGGACCTCAACCGGACCATGGACCGCATCCTGATGGACGTTCACCCCGGGATTCCGGGCTTCCTGACGGTCGAGCACTACGGAGCCGACCTGAGCCTGCACGCACTGGACGGCGCCGTGCTCGCCGAGGCGGCGCCCGAGCTGTCCGGCGGTCGCGCGTCCGCTCGGAGACGGCACCTGGCTCACCTTCGACGGCGGAAGCGGGGCGCCCCTCCGGCAGGGGTGGGACGGCCGGTCCTGACCGACGATCAGAGCCGGCCCGCCGGCAGCCGGACCGGCGGCCGGAACCCGTCCGCGGCGCGGGGGCCCACCCGCGCTCGACGCGCCCGGCGACCCCCGCGGTCGTACGCTGGAATCGTACGTATGGGCGGGAAGCCCCAGGCTGTTCGCGTCGAATTCAACTACCTCGGGGGAAGTCACTTGCCCGAAGGGAGCCCCCGATGGCTACCAAAAAGCGTACGT
Organism: Streptomyces sp. NPDC091371; assembly: GCF_040684275.1. NCBI lineage: Bacteria > Bacillati > Actinomycetota > Actinomycetes > Kitasatosporales > Streptomycetaceae > Streptomyces > Streptomyces sp. NPDC091371. Next base: position 189,627 of record NZ_JBFBFP010000004.1, on the reverse strand, counting down.
CCGCCAAACCGAAGGCGGCCACGTCGGCCGACGGGGAGGAACAGCTCGTCACTTCGCTGAAGCAGTTCATCCGTACCCGCGGGTCGGGCTACCTCAAGGACCCCAACGTGTCCTCGATCGGCATCGGCTACAAGGAGAAGGACGGGAAACGGGGCAAGGAACTGACCCTCCAGTTCACGGTGGACCAAAAGGTCAGGCCGGAGCTCGTGGGCGATCTGAGCAGCGTGGCGATACCGAAGCTCATCGACATAGGCGGCGGCGTCAAGGTGCCGACCGACGTCGTGCAGCGCAGCTACAAGCCGCACTTCCTCGTCGTGGCCGAGGAACAGACGCCGGAGCGGCAGAAGCGCGTCGTCCCGGTCCGCCCCGGTGTGAGCGTCGGGAACGTCAAGGTGTCCGCCGGAACCCTCGGGTGCATCGTCTTCGACAAGAACGACGGATCCACCTGCCTGCTGAGCAACTGGCACGTGCTGAACGGCCGCAAGGGCAAACTCGGCGACGACGTCGTGCAGCCCGGGACGGCCGACGACAGCCGCCTCGCCCTGAACCGCCTCGGCTCCCTGCGCCGCTCCCACCTCGGCAGGATCGGGGACTGCGCCGTCTCCACGCTCACGGACCGCGAGTTCGACACGGACATCCTCGACCTGGGTGTCACGCCGGCGAAGCTGGGCGAACCGCAGATCGACGACAAGGTCGTCAAGAGCGGGCGTACGACGGGAGTCACGCACGGGGTCGTGACCCGTCCCTTCGCCAAGGTCAGCATCGACTACGGATCCCCGGTCGGGGTGCGGGAGATCGAGTGCTTCGAGATAAGCCCCGACCCCGGCAAACCCCCGGACGGGGACGAGATCAGCCTGCCCGGAGACTCCGGATCGGCGTGGATGTTCACCACGCGCACCGGCAAGCCCACAGACGTCCTGGCAGGGCTGCACTTCGGCGGTGAGGGGGACGCGGACCCGGAGGACCGGGCGCTGGCCTGCTTCCCGCAGGCGGTCTTCCAGGAGCTGAAGATCACCCTGGACCGGCCGGCCCTCGAATCGCTGGAAGCCGTGACGGGCTACGACCCGGGCTTCCTCTCCGTCCCCGTGGGGACGCCGCAGCTCAATCCGTCGATCAAGGCGGACGCCGTCCTCCTCGACGGGTCCGAGGTGATCCCGTACACCCACTTCTCGCTGGCGCTGAGCAAACCGCGGCGCTTCGCCTTCTGGGTGGCGTGGAACATAGACGGCGCGACACTCAAGAAGCTCAGCCGCAGCGGCATCGAGTTCGTCAAGGACCCGCGCCTGCCGGCCACCGCACAGGTCAGCAACGAGCTGTACAAGGACAACCGGCTCGACCGGGGCCACATCGCCCGCCGCGCCGACCTCCTGTGGGGCGCGCTGCCAGAGGCGGAGAAGGCCAACAAGGACTCGTTCTTCTACACCAACATCACCCCGCAGATGGACGACTTCAACCAGAGCGCGCGCAACGGCGTCTGGGGAAGGCTGGAGGACGCCGTCTTCGAGGACGTCGACGTCGACGACCTCAAGGTGAACGTGTTCGGCGGCCCGGTCTTCCACGAGGACGACAGCGTCTTCCGGGGCGTCCAGCTGCCGCGGGAGTTCTGGAAGGTCCTCGTCTACTCCGAGGGCGGAACGCTCAAGTGCAAGGCGTTCCTGCTGACCCAGAGCCTGGCAGTGGCCGAATCGCTCGAACTCGACGAGTTCCGCGTCTTCCAGGTGAAACTGGGCGAGGTCCAGAAGCGGGCCCGGATCCGCTTCCCCGCCGTCATGGCGGACGCGGACACGCTGGTGGTGCCCGAGTCGCTGGACGACCGGACGCCGCTGGAGAGCCTGGCCGACATCGACTGGTCTTGAGACGGCCGGGTGGACCTGTACGCGTCGCACCTGGAGGAGCCCTCGCCCACGGCGACGAGCACGTGATCAAACCGACCGACACCGCGCTCGACGTCGGAGATGACCGGGCGCTCGCCGCCGCCCTCCGCTCGGCCGAACTCAGCGAGCCCTTGCGGAGGTGAGGAGTTCGCGCAGGTCGATGACCTCGTAGCCCGCGTCCTGGACGGCGTCGATGATGCGGGGGAGTGCCAGCGCGTCGAGGACGACACCGTCGCCCGTGCTGCCCACGTGCATCTGGAGGATCGCGCCGGGAGCGAGCGCGTCCACGGCCCGCTCGACCGCCTCGTCGACGCTCATCCCGCCGTCCGGGCCGAGGTAGCCGTTGGTGTCGGTGGTGAACTCGATCGCCGCGTAGCCGAGGTCGTTGACGTCGGCGACGGATTCCTCGGAGGTGGCGCTGTAGGGGAACCGGAAGAACGGCAGCGGCTCCGCACCCGACGCCGCACGGATCGCCGCATCGGCGCGGCGCACCTCCTGCGCCCGCTCCTGCGTGCTCAGGTCGTCGAAGTAGGGATGGCTGTGGGAATGGTTGCCCAGGCCGTGCGCGGCGCCCATGGCGCGCACCGCGGCGGGGTGCGCCTCGGCGAACAGGCCCGTGGGGAAGAACGTCGCGGAGAGCTTGCGGCGGCGCAGCTCGCCGAGGACGGTGTCGATCCCGCTCTCGTCCCAGGCGGCGTTGAAGGTCAGGGCGACGACCTCGCGGGAGGTGGGGATCCGGCGGATCTCCTCGCCGAGGAGCTCCGCGGGCGGCCGCGGACCCGCGAGCACCGCAGCAGCCGGGTCTGACGCCGACGCCGATGCGACCGGACACGGGGCGAGCCCCGCGGCCGCCAGCGACAGCGCCGCCAGCGCGGCGCGTCGTACCGGATCCACCATCGTCGCTCCCTCCAGCCCGGCCGCCGCGTCACGGCCTGCGACGACTATGGAGACCCCGGGCCGCGGTGCCCGGCAGGCCGTGCCGGGCACCCGGGTGATCTCAGACGGGCATCCGGCGCAGCCGGGTCGTGAGGTGGTGCTGCAAGGGCTGACCCACCGCCGCCATGTCGTGCGTGACCGTCATCTCGCCCTCGCCCAGGGCGTAGTGGCGCCGCGTCCCAGTGACCTCCTTGGCCAGCGGGGTGAGTGCCACGTCCTTCGTCTCGATCTCGATCTCCGTGTCCGAGACCCGTCCGACGTACGTCTCGACGATGCCGGTCGGGTGCGCGAGCACAACCTCCAGGGTCGCGTCGGGCGTCACCCGCCACCAGCCCGCCTCGCGCCCCGCCGGGCGGACGGGAGCACCGGACCCGTCGATCAGCCACGCGCGTGCCTCGTAGCGCAGGAACGGCCGGCCGTCGTGGCTGAAGGTGACCTCCTGCTCGTACCGGAAGTCGCTCTCCAGGGTCGGGTACTGGCCCTCCCCCCGCCCGTGCCAGCGCCCGATCAGGGGCAGGACGGGCTTCAGCAGCGGGTGCGGCTCGGGCCCCTCACCGAGGACGTGGGTGTCAGGGTACGGATTGTCCTGCGCCGACTCGAACATGTTCACCTTGCCTGTGTACGAAGATCCCCGGGCTCCGCAGCCTAACGCCCGGGCACCGGCCGGACCCGCCCGTCCCGAGGACCGGGACGGGCGGGTCGGACGAGCGGCTGCCGCCGGCTACCGGGTCAGCACCACCCCGGCGACCGAGGCCGGAACCGGTGCCAGACCGGCCGGCCGGGTGGTGAAGGTGCCACGGCCCTGCGTGCGGCCGCGCAGCCGGGACGCGTAGCCGAACAGCTCGGCCAGCGGCACGGCCGCGGTCACCACCGCGGCCCCGGATCCGGCGGTGGAGGCCGAGACCCGGCCCCGGCGTGCCGCGAGGTCACCGAGGACGCCGCCCACGGCGTCCTCGGGGACGCTCACCGTCACCTCCACGACCGGCTCCAGCAGTTCCACCGTGCTCGCGCGCAGCGCCTCGCGCAGACCGAACCGGCCCGCGGCGCGGAACGCCGGCTCCGAGGAGTCCTTGGAGTGGGTCGCCCCGTCCGTGAGCGTGACCCGCACGCCCGTCACCGGGTACCCGCCGAGCGGTCCCTCGGCGAGGGCGTCCCGGCAGCCGGCCTCCACGGCACGCGCGTACTCCTGCGGCACGCGCCCGCCGACGACCACCGACCGGAACTCGAAGCCGCCCGCCTCGCCCAGCGGCTCGACATCGAGGACGACGTGCGCGAACTGCCCGGCGCCACCGTCCTGTTTGACGTGCCGGTAGACCAGGCCGGTCACCCCGCGCACCACGGTCTCCCGGTACGACACCTGCGGCCGGCCGACGTCGACCTCCACCCCGTGACCGCGGCGGACCTTCTCCACCGCGACCTCCAGGTGCAGCTCGCCCATCCCCGACAGCACGGTCTGACCGGTCTCGGCGTCGGACCGCACCGCCAGCGAGGGATCCTCCTCGACCAGCCGTGCCAGCGCCGCGGCCAGCCGCCCCGTGTCCGTGCTGCGACGGGCCTCGACCGCCACCGACACCACCGGGTCCGCCACCGACGGCGGCTCCAGGACCAGCGGCGCCCCCGGCGCGCACAGGGTCGTGCCCGCCCGGGCCGCCTTCAGCCCGATCACCGCGACGATGTCACCCGCGCTCGCCTCCTCCCGCTCCTCGTGCCGGTCCGCCTGGACCCGCAGGATCCGGCCGACCCGCTCGGTGCGGCCCGTCGCCGGATCCAGGACGGACTCGCCCTTGCGCAGCGTGCCCGCGTAGACCCGTACGTAGGTGAGCCGGCCGGTGGCCGTGGCCGTCACCTTGAAGGCGAGGGCCGCGAACGGCTCCGCCGGGTCGGGGGCGCGCTCCTGCTCCGCGCCGCCCGCCACCGTCCCGCGCACCGGCGGCATGTCCGCCGGCGAGGGCAGGTACGCCAGTACGGCGTCCAGCAGCGGCTCGATCCCGCGGTTGCGGTACGCCGAACCGCACAGCACCACCACGGCATCCCCGCGCAGCGTCAGCTCCCGCAGCGCGCGGATCAGGGTCCGCTCGGTCAGCGCCGACGTCGCGCAGAACTCCTCCAGGGCCTCCGCGTGGAGCTCCGCCACCGCCTCCTCCAGCGCCCGGCGGCGCCGTCCGGCCTCCTCCCGCAGCGACTCGGGGACGGGACCGGCCTCGTACGCGTCGGACCCGGCACTCCAGAGCAGTGCGCGCATCCCCAGCAGGTCGACGACCCCGGTGAAGGCGTCCTCGCGCCCGACGGGCAGCTGCACCACCAGCGGAACGGTGCCCAGCCGCTCCCGGATCGAGGCGACGGCCGTGTCGAGGTCGGCGCCCGCCCGGTCCAGCTTGTTCACGAACGCGATCCGCGGCACGCCGTACCGGTCGGCCTGGCGCCACACCGACTCGCTCTGCGGTTCCACTCCGGCGACGGCGTCGAACACCGCGACGGCGCCGTCCAGCACGCGCAGGGAGCGCTCTACCTCGTCGGCGAAGTCGACGTGGCCCGGAGTGTCGATGAGGTTGATGCGGTGTCCACCCCAGGAACAGCTGACGGCCGCGGCGAAGATGGTGATGCCGCGATCGCGTTCCTGGGCGTCGAAGTCGGTGACGGTCGTGCCGTCGTGGACCTCGCCGCGTTTGTGGACGGCGCCGGTCGCATACAGGATGCGTTCGGTGATAGTGGTCTTGCCGGCGTCGACGTGGGCGAGGATGCCCAGATTGCGGACGGCGGTGAGAAGGGTGCTGCGCATGGCCCGAGGCCTTTCGGATGACGAGGGAGAGGGCAGCGCGATTCCCGGACGCGCACCTCGCCCGCGCCGGCCGGACGGCCGCACGGGGAGGGCGAACTCAGCTGTGCGTCACGGGCATACGGTGCCGGCCGCGCGGCCGGCACCGCACGCTCCGAGACACCGGGATCACGTCGTACCGGGAACGGGGAGCGAAAGCGGCGGTGCGGTCAACGCACATGGCTCGGCTCCCCTTTCTCTTCGCTCGGCATGAGGCGGCGCGGTGCCCCCTCGGCAGCGCGTGTGGCGAGTCTAGGCAGCGAACGCGCCCCGGGGCACGGGAATTTCCGGGGGCACGCACCGCGACCGCGTGTCAGCCCGGTCCCGCGCAGCGGAAGCCGATGTTGCCCGTCGAGGACTCCGGGGTGTTCCCCATCCGGACCGGACCGGTCGGCGGTCCACTCCCAGACGCCGCAGGAAGTCCTCCCAGCCGGGCAGCGGGACCACCAGCCGTACGGCACCTTCCGCGTCGGTGACCTGGCGCGGGCCGGCCCGGGCCCTGACGGACCGGCCGAGCAGGCCTTCGATGCCGTCCAGGGCCTGGACGGCGGTGGCGGGGTCGTTCACGGCGGGGGACAGGGCCCGCAGCGCGATGTCGGCGAGCAGCCGGAAGGTGAGCATCGGGTCCTGGTCGAAGGTCCGCTCGTCCCCGGCCACGAGCCCGTCGAGGACGGCGGAGGCCGCCAGTTCGCCCTCGCATCGGCCAGGGCGGTGCCGTGCCGCAGCAGGGCGCCCGGGACCTCGCGCAGCACGACGACCGCGTCCGCGTCCCGTGCGACGCCGAGCAGCAGTTTCACGTCCACCTGTTGCAGGACGGCCGGGGGGTGCGGCCAGACGACCGTCGAACGCGCGGGCGGCAGCCGCGCCGGGTACGGCTTTCCACGTGCCCCTCGGGGACCAGCTCGTAGGCGACCGCCGCGATCAGGGCTCCCGAGCCGAAGCCCAGGACCAGGCCCGTCGTCCTGGCGACGGCCGGTAGTGAAAGGCCAGCCAGGCACCGATGAGCAGGGAGAACGCCGCGAGGGCGCCCCATCCGGCTGCCGCGAGAGCGTTCATCGGACCTCCCGGACGGCCGTCGGGCCCGCCGCAGGGTTCCGCCCGTGCGGGCCTGAGTGCGTTGCCATGGGACTTCCAGTCTCGAAAGCCGCCGCCGGGCACATCACCCGGAATAGGTGACCCGACTGGTGATCACCACCGAACGCGGCTTCAGTGGAGGGTGTGGGCCGATCACAGGCCGTACCTCCGGCGCAGGGGAGCCGGGCACCGGGCGGCGACCCGATGCTCACGGTCAGGTTCACCGTCCCGGCCGTGCCGAAGCACCTCGTCCACCGGCCCCACCTGCTCAAGCGCCTGACGGCCGGGGTGGAGGGGCCGCTCACCCTCGTCACGGGTCCGGCCGGCTCGGGCAAAACGGTGCTCGCCGCCCACTGGGCCGCCGAGGGGACCGCGCCCGGCCCCCTCGCGTGGCTCACCGTCGAGCCCGGCGACGCTCCCGGCGCGTTCTGGGCGTACCTCCTGGAGGCCCTCCACCGGGGCGGGGCGGCACCGGCCGCCGGGGTGGGCCGGCCGAGCCGCGCCGAAGGGGTGACCCGCTCGTTCCTGGTCCGCCTGGCGGAGGGGCTCGCCGAGTCCCCGCGGCCCGCGGTCCTCGTGCTCGACCAGTTCGACACGGCCGGGGCGCCCGGGATCGCGGAGGGACTGGACTTCGTACTCCGGCACGCCGCCGCGGGCCTGCGCGTCGTCCTCACCAGCCGGACGGACCCGCTGCTGCCCCTGCACCGCTACCGCGCGGCCGGGGAGATCGCGGAGATCCGGTACGCGGACCTCGGATTCGCCGACGAGGACGCCGAGGCCCTGCTGGAGGACCACCGGTTGGAGATCTCGCCGGAGGGGATCCGGCTGCTGATGGAGCGGACCGAGGGCTGGGCGGCTGGAGTGCGGCTGTGCGCCCTCGCGATGCAGAGCAGCCCGGACCCCGAGGCCTTCCTCCGCCAGTTCGCCGCGGACCGCACCACCATCGCCGACTACCTCCTGCGCGAGGTGCTCGACGCCCAGCCGGAGCCCGTACAGGACCTGCTGCTGCGCGCCAGCGTCACCGACCGGATCCATCCGGCGCTCGCCGACGCGCTGACCGGCCGGGACGACGCCGCCCGGACACTGGCCGACCTGGCCCGCGACCACACGTTCCTCGAACGGGTCGACGCCTCGGACTGGTACCGGCCGCACCCCCTCTTCGCCGAAGTCCTCCGCGCACACCTGCGGCAGCGCCGGCCCGGCCTCGAACCCCGGCTGCGCGGGCGGGCGGCGCGCTGGCTCGCCCGGACCGGGCGGCTCACGGAGGCGGTGGCGCAGGCCGCCGCGGCGGGTGACTGGCCGTTCGCGGCCGGGCTCCTCGTCGACGGCCTGGCGCTCGGCCGCCTCTTCACCGGCCTGGAGGCGGACCGCCTCGGGCGGGCCTTCGCCGCGATGCCGGCCGGTACGCCGGGCGCGGCTCCCGCACTGGTCGGCGCGGCCTGCCGGCTCGCGGAGCAGGACCTGCCCGGGTGCGAGGCCGGGCTGCGGCGGGCGGACTCGTACATCGGCCCCGCCACCGCCGCCGCCACCGCGTCCGGCCCGGCGGTCAGGCTCGGCCGCGCCTTCGTCGGCGTGCTCGCGGGGCGGCTGGCCGGTGACCCGGCGGCCACCGAACGGGCGGCGGCCGACGCCGACCGCCTGCTGCGCGAGGTCCCCGGACAGCTGCTCGCCGAGCGCCGTGAGATCAAGGCCCTGGTGCTGGCGGCGCTCGGCGCGGCCGAGCTCGGTGCGGGACGCCTCGACCGCGCCGAGTCCGCCCTCACCGCAGCCGTCGAGGCGTGCGGGGCGCCGGGGGCGGCGGGCAACTCGGCGACCGCGGGGTCTCCGGAGACTCAGGGGACTCCGGAGACGGCGTACCCGCTCTGCGACGCGCTCGGCTCGCTGGCCCTCGTCGAGCTGAAGGGCGGCCGGCTGCGGCAGGCCGCCGGGCACGCGCGCGCGGCGCTGGCCGCCGCAGAGGACTCGGCGCTCCCGCCCGAGCGCCGGCCCGGCGTGGCCCACCTGGTCCTCGCGGGCGTGGCCGCCGAGCACGACGACCTGGCGGCCGCCCGGCGCCACCTGGACCGGGCCACGAGCGGTGCGGGGCCCCGACCGGAGCCCGCGGCCGCGGTCGGGGCCGCCGTCATCGGCGCCCGGATCGCGGCGGCCGAGGGCGACGGGCGGGCCGCGATCGCCGCCCTCCACGCGGTGGCGGCCGCCGGGGTCCCGAAGCCGTCGCAGGCGTGGGCGCAGGCCGAGCTGGCCGTGGCCGAGTCGGCCGTGCACCTGGCCCACGGTGACGCTGCGGCTGCCCTCGAGGCCCTGGACCGCGTGGACGGGACGGCCCGCGACCGGCTGCCGGAGCACGCGGTGGCCCGCGCCCGGGCCCTCCTCGCCGCCGGACGCGGCGACCACGCCCGGGAGGTACTCGCCGCCCTGCCCGCCGACGACCACGTCCCCGTGCCGGTACGGGCCCGGGCGTGCCTGCTCCTGGCGGAGGCGGCCGCGGCGGACGGCGCGGCCGCGGAGGCGCACCGCAGGCTGGCCGAATCGCTCGGCATCGCCCGGGCCGAGGAGCTGCGGCGGATGTTCTCCGAGAGCGGTCCCTGGGTACGCCGGACCCTGCGCCGGGACCCGGCACTGGCCCGCCTCCACGGCTGGCTGCTCTCCCGCGCCCCCGCGCGGGCGCACGCCCCGCCGGCGGCCGGGCCGCCACCCGTACTGGAGCCGCTGAGCCCGAGGGAGACCGAGGTGCTGCGCAAGGCCGCAGAGCTGCTGTCCACGGAGGAGATCGCGGCCGAGCTGTACGTATCGGCCAACACCGTCAAGACCCACCTGAAGAGCATCTACCGCAAGCTCTCCGTCACCCGGCGCAGCGAGGCCGTCCACCGGGCCCAGGACCTCGGGATCCTGTGAGCCGGGGCTCCTCCCCGGCAGCGGCATCCCCCGTACCGGGCGATGCCGCGAGCCCGGGCGAGGGCCGACGATGAGCCCATGCGCTACGAATTCCGCATCTCGGGCGTCGTGCCGGACGCACTCGCCGCCGAATTCCCCGAGCTCGCCAGGATCCCCGTACGGGAACAGACGCTCCTCCACGGAACCGTCACGGACGAGGCACACCTGTACGGGCTCCTCACGCGCTTCCAGTCGCTGGGGCTGCGGGTGCTCGAAATGCGCCGGCTGCCCGCCTGACGTCGAACCAACTGTGAGGTGATTTCCATGGCTCAGCCGACACCGGCCGCGGGGTACGGGAAGACGAGCGGGGGCACGGTGTTCGCCGCGGTCCTCCTCCTGGTCACCGGAATCCTCGCGATCTTCCAGGCCATCGCGGCCATCGCGAAGGACGACGTGTACGCGCGCATCGGCAGCTATGTCTTCGAATTCGACCTGACGACGTGGGGCTGGATCCACCTCGTCATCGGAGTCATCGTCGCCCTCACCGGAGTGGGGCTGTTCGCCGGTTCGGAGCTGGCCAGGGGCGCGGGCATCGCGATCGCGGGCCTCAGCGTGATCGTCAACTTCATGTGGCTGCCGTACCAGCCCTGGTGGTCGATCATCATCATCGCGATCGACGTGTTCATCATCTGGTCCCTGTGCACGAGGTGGACGCCGACGGCCGATTGACGCCTCCGATCGGCAACCCGATCGACGACCTCCCCCGTTCGGACCGTCGATTCCCGGCCCGATACACCCGTGAGGACGCCATACTCGGCCAACCCTCGCGCTCCCCGCCCCCGTCCGGACAGCATCGGCATCAGCATCGGGACGACGGAAGGAGCGGGGATGCGGGGCGGTTCGGTCGCAGTGGTCGGCGGGAGCATCGCGGGCTGTGCGTTCGCGTCGGCGGCCGCGCGGGCAGGCGCGGAGCAGGTGGTGGTCTACGAACGCACCCGCGGCCGGATGGCCGACCGGGGAGTGGGTCTGTGCGTCCACGACGACTGGGCCGCCGAACTCACCGCCGCGGGCACCCTGCCCGCGGGAGTCCCCACGCACCGGCTCACCCGGCGCCGGTGGGTGGTACGGGACGCCGCGGAGCCGGCCGGGAAGCCGTTCTGGGAGCAGCCGTTCCCCTTCCACTCCTACCACTGGGGCCTGTTGTGGAGCGGGCTGCGGGAGGCGACGCCCGCCTCGGTGGTCTACCGGCAGGGCGTCACGGTGGCCGGCGTGACCGGGGGCGGTGCCGGGGCCGAGGTGGCGCTGGCGCCGGCGGACGGGGGAGCGGGGGCGGCCGAACGCCACGACCTCGTCGTCGGCGCCGACGGCTACCGCTCGGTGGTCCGCGACGCCGTCTGCCCCGGATCCCGGCCGCACTACGCCGGATACGTCTGCTGGCGCGGAAACTTCGACGCCCGGCTGCTGGAGCGGCTCGGCGCGGACGTCTGGCCCTCCGACGCCGTGACCACCGTGTGCTTCCCCGGCGGGAGCTGCGTCGTCTACCGCATCCCCGGACCGGACGGCACCCGCGTGAACTGGGTCCTGTACGCCGTTCCCCCGCGGGGCACCCTGCGCCTCGACGACCCCACGAGCTTCCCGCCGGGACACCTGACGGCGGAGCTGGCGACCGGCCTCGCCGAGTTGCTCGACCGGGAGTTCCCCCCCCGTACTGGGCCCGCCTGATCGCGCTGACCCCGCCGGAGGACACCTTCGTCCAGCCGATCTACGACCTGGAGAGCGCCCGTACCACCGCCGGGCGTGTCCTGCTGGCCGGTGACGCCGCCACGGTCGTACGACCGCACAACACCAGCGGGGCGGCCAAGGCCCTGCAGGACGCCGCCGTCTTCGCCTCCGCCTGGCGCGCCGCCGGGTCCTGGGAGGACCTGCTGGACGTCTACCAGACCGCGCGGGGCGCGGCCGGGCGGGAACTGGTCGCCCTGGCCCGCCGCCTCGGCCGCGCCCAGGTGGAGCAGACCCCCGACTGGACCGCGATGGGCCGGCGCGAGGCCGAATCCTGGTGGCAGGGCCAGCTCGCGGGCGCCCCGGGCATCGGTGGCCAGGCCATGCCCTCCGGCGGCTAGTGCTGCGGCAGGTGGGTCTTGGCGTCGTCGTAGGTTCCGTGTCCGGACGAGGTGACGGGGGAGTAGAACAGGTTCAGCACGCCCGTCGCGAAGGCCTCGCAGGAGAGCAGTTCCAACGGCGCCGGGGCATCGCCCTCCTCGAAGAGCCGCAGGCCCTTGCGGACGGCGATGGGGTGCACCAGCAGGTTCAGCTCGTCCAGCAGTCCCGCGGCCAGCAGTTGACGCACGACGGAGACCGAGCCGCTGATCCAGACGGTACCGGTGCCCGGTTCGTTCTTCAGGGCCGTGACCGGCGCGACGAGATCGCCCCCGACACGCTCGGAGTTGCGCCAGCCGGATTCGAGCGGCCGGTTCGACACGACGATCTTGCGGGCGTCTCCGAGCAGCTTCGCGAAGGGGGCGTCCTCGCCGCCGGCCGCCTCCCGTCCGGGCCAGGCCCCGGCGAAGCTGTCGTAGGTCCGGCGGCCGAGGAGCAGGGTGTCGGCCGTGCCGAGGGTGGCGTCGACGGCCGCCCCCATCTCGTCGTTGAAATAGGGGAAGTGCCATTGGTCGGGCGCCTCCACGACGCCGTCGAGGGAGATGAAAAACTGCGCCGCGATCTTCCGCATGCCGGCCCGTCCTCCACAGAAGCCGTCCTGTTCTGACGCTCCCAGTAGACGCCGCCGCCGACCGAACCGGTCGGCGGCGCGTCCGGACGCCCGGTCGGCGGCGCCGCCCGGTCAGCCGATCGGCTGCCGGGCCTCCGCACGTACCTTGAGGGTGGTCTCGGCCATCTTCGGGAGGTCGACGGACCGGGGGGCCTGCTGTGAGGTCTCCGGCGTGACGACGGCGACCGAGGCTCCCGTGTTCCCGTCCGCCCAGGCACACATCGGCAGGGTGACCGTGGCACCTTCCTGCTTCGAGGTCAGCACCTGGCACGAAACGGTGATGTCGGAGCCGTTGGGGGTGATGTCCCGGGCGGGGACCGCGACGGTCGCGCCGTCGGCGTCCGCGGCACCCTTGAGCATCTTCCTGCGGGCGCCCTCGGGATCCTTGAACTGGCCGTACATCCCCGAGAAGACGAGCACGCCAGGCGCCTTCGAAGAGGCCGAGGTGTACTGGCCGACCGCCGGCTCGGGGTTGCGGATCTTCGAGTCGTAGGTGTTCTTGAGCGCCTTCTTGCCCTCGGTCTGCGACAGGTCCTGGGCCAGCTCGTACCGGCCGTCGAGGAGGGTCTTGGGCACCGTCAGTTTGTATTCGGCCGCGGGGAAGCCGGCACCGCTCGCCACGGCTCCCGCCTCCGAGAGCCGGTTCACCGCGAAGCCGAGGACGCCGAGCCCGACCAGCGAGCCCACGACGATCCAGACCACCATGCCGGTCCGGCTCTTGCGCGGCGGCGGTCCCATCGGCGGCTGCCCCCACGCGCCTTGGCCGGAGTAGGGCTGCTGCGGATACGGCTGGTGCTGCTGGGGGAACGGCTGCGGCGGGTACTGCTGCTGCGGGTACTGCGGTGCGCCGTACGGATTCGGGTGCTGCGCGGGCCCGTACGGGCCGGGGGGCTGCTGGGGCGGCGGGGGCATGCTCATGGCTGCACGCTACTTCAGCCGGGCGCGCGGCCGCCGCCCCGGCCCGCTCACCTCCCCGACAGCGCCACGTTGCCCGTGACCGCGCCGTCCGTGCCGGACACCGTGACGGCGTGCCGGACGCCGTCCGGACCGAGCACCACCGCCAGCCACGCGCTGCCGCCGCCCTCCTGGCCGACCACCCGCAGGCTCTCGACCTTGCCGCCGGCCACCGCGGCGGCGGCCTTCTCCGCCGCCTCGCCGATGGCAAGCGACGGGATCGGCGCGGGCGCCGCGCCGCGGGGCAGGCCCGGGCCGTCACCACCGCGTGCCCCGGGCCCGCCGGGCAGCGCCTCGCGGTGCTTGCCCATGCCCTCGGGACCGGCCTTGCCCATGCCCTCGGGCCCCGCCTTGTGCAGGCCCCCGGGACCGCCCTCGCGCACCTCGAACCGGACCGGACGGCCATCGCCGTGGTGGTCGGACACGGCGGCCGCGGTCACGGCCGCCGCCCCGGCCCCCACGAGCACCACGGCCGCGCCGACCGCCGCCCAGCGGGCACCCCGGCTCCGCGGAACCAGGCGTCCGAGGCGGTCGGGCTTCGCCGGCGGGGCGGACGGCTGCTCGGACTGCTCCGGCTGCTGCTCCGGCTGCTGCTCGGGCTGCTGCGGCGGGGGGAAAGACTCAGGCATACGGGTACTCCTCAGGACCACCGGGCACCCCGCCCGGCTGTTCGCCCAGAGCATGCGAGAGGGAACCTGAAGCCCACCTGAAGCCGCCTGAAGACCCCTTCAGCCGGGCGGCCGGGCGGCCTGAGACCCTGGGCGCCATGCGCGTACTGGTGGTGGAAGACGAACGGCGGCTCGCCGTGGCCCTGCAGCGGGGGCTGCAAGCCGAGGGGTTCACGGTGGACCTGGCCCACGACGGCCCGCAAGGGCTGTGGATGGCCACCGAGCACGACTACGACGTCATCGTGCTCGACATCATGCTGCCCGGCCTCAACGGCTACCGGGTCTGCGCCCGGTTGCGCGCGGCCGGCAACGAATCGGGCATCCTCATGCTCACCGCCAAGGACGGCGAGTACGACGAGGCGGAGGCCCTGGACACCGGCGCCGACGACTTCCTCTCGAAGCCGTTCTCCTACCTCGTCCTCGTCGCCCGCCTGCGCGCGCTGGGCCGGCGCACCGGCCGCCGGAGCCCGCAGACCATGCGCTTCGGCGACCTGCTGCTCGACCCCGCCCGGCACCTCTGCTCCCGCGGCGACACCCAGATCCGGCTGACGGCCAGGGAGTTCGCCGTGCTGGAGTACCTCGCCCGGCGGCCCGGCGAGGTGATACCCAAGCGGGAAATACTCGAACAGGTCTGGGACAGCGCCTTCGACGGCGATCCCAATGTCGTCGAGGTGCACATCAGCGCCGTGCGCCGCAAGATCGACGCCCCCTTCGGCCGGGCCGCACTGGAGACCGTACGGGGCGCCGGCTACCGGCTGGCGGCCGACGGTGGCTGAACCCGCGGCCCCGCGCCGCCCCTTCCGCCGTCTCCGCCGTCTCGGCCATACGCTCCGAGTCCGACGCCCGTGGCCCACGACCGTCCGGGGCCGGGCCACCGCGGGCGCCGTCGCCGTGGTCGCGGCCGCCCTGACCCTGGCCTCGTACGCCCTCCTCGGGCTGCTCGAATCCAACCTGCTCCGGGGCGCCGAGGCGGACGCGCTGCGGCAGGCCCAGACCGTCGCCCGGCTCGCCGCCGCCGGGAACCTGGAGCGCGTGCGGCCGCTCGTCCACGGCGTGGACTTCGTCCAGGTCGTCGACGCCGACGGCCGGGTCCTGCTGGCCACCCCCAACCTGGCCGGCGTACCGCCGATCCACCCCGCCGAACCCCTGCCGTCCGGCCGCCGCGTCCACACCTGGAAGGTCCGCCCGCTCGGCGACGAGCACCGCCAGCGGGTCGTCCAGGTCACCGCGCAGACCCCGGACGGCATCCTCACCGTCTACGCCGGTACCTCCCTGCGCGACGTGGACGCGGCCGACGACATCACCACGGCCGCCCTCGCGTTCGGCGTGCCGCTGCTCCTGGCCACGGTGGCCCTCGTCACCTGGCGGGTCACCGGGCGCGCCCTCGAACCCGTCGAGGCGATCCGCGCCGAGGTGGCCGCCATCACCGACCGCGACCTGCACCGCCGCGTCCCGGTACCGGCCACCCGCGACGAGGTGGCCCGGCTCGCGCAGACCATGAACACCACCCTGGACCGGCTGGAGGCCTCCGGCGCCCGCCAGCGCCAGTTCATCGCGGACGCCTCGCACGAACTGCGCAGCCCCATCACCGTGCTGCGGACCCAGCTGGAAGTGGCCCTCGCGGTCCGGGACCCGCAGCTGTTGCCCGAGCTGATCGGCGGGGCTCTCCAGGACATCGAGCGCCTCCAGCAGCTCGCCGCCGACCTGCTCCTGCTCGCCCGCATCGACGCGGCCCAGCCCGTGGCGGCCGTCCCGCTGGACCTGACCGCGCTCGTCGGGGCAGCCGTCGAGGCGCGCGTCGGCGACCGCGTCCCCGTACGGGCGCCCCAGGCTCCGCCGCTCGTGGTGAGCGGCAGTGAACTGTGGCTCACCCGCGTGGTCACCAACCTCCTCGACAACGCCCAGCGCTTCGCGGACCGGGAGGTCCGGCTCGTCCTGCGCGCCGCCCACGGCACCGCGGTGCTGGAGGTCACCGACGACGGCCCCGGCATACCCCCGGAGGACCGGGAGCGGGTCTTCGAGCGGTTCACCCGCCTCGACGACGCCCGCAGCCGCGACCACGGCGGCGCGGGCCTGGGCCTCGCCATCGCCCGCGACCTGACCGCCCACCACGGGGGCACGCTCACCGCCGAGGACTCCCCGGGCGGGGCCCGCATGGTCGTCCGCCTGCCGCTGGCGCCGACGGGGGCACTCAGCGCTCCGACAGCTCCGACGGGGCCTCCTGCACGATCCAGCCGTTCCCGTCCGGATCCTGGAACGTCATGAACGAGTTCCAGGTGTCGCCCTTCCCGTCCTCCCAGCCCGCAGGGCCGAGGTGCCGGACGGGCGACACGTCCACGCCCCGGTCCACCAGCTCGGCACGGGCCGCCTCGATGTCCGTGACACAGAGCTGGAGGCCCTGCAGGGACCCCGGCTCCGCCCGCTTCGCCCCGGGCGCCGGCGGCAGGCCCGATTCCAGGGCGATGGAACAGCGTGAGCCGGTCGGGGTCAGCTGGAGGATGCGCACCCCGGGAGGCACCTCGTCGTCGAGGTCGACCCCGAAGCCCACTTTGCCGGCGTAGAACTCCTTCGCCCGGTCCAGGTCGGTGACGGGCACCAGGACCACTTCGAGTGTCCAGTTCACGGAGAGCCTCCTCACGGGTGCCGGCGGGTCCGGCGGTTCCCACCGTCGCCCACGAGGCCCGCCCCGCGCACGCCGAAACGCCAATGACCGCTAGCGGATGACGAACACCGCGCCGGGCGCGGCGTACTCCACGGGCCCCTCGTAGCGCCCGGCTGCGCGGGTCACCGCCTGCTCCGGCGTGAGGAAGGGCCCGACGTGCGTGACGACCAGCCGTCCGGCCCGGGCCGCGCTCGCCGTGTCACCGGCGTCCTCGGGCGTGTGGTGCACCGGCTCGCCGCCGGCCGGCGCCTCGGCGCTGTCGGCCTCGCACAGCAGCAGGTCGCACTCCTCGGCCAGCGCCGTCAGCGCGGCGCACGGGGCGGTGTCCCCCGAGTACACCAGGGACGCGCCCGCGCTCTCGATCCGTGCGGCGAATGCGGGGATGCCGTGCGCCACCGACCGGCTGGTCAGCGTGAGCGAACCGACGCGCGCGCGGTGTCCGTCGTACAGCTCGTGGACGGCGAACGCGGACTCGACCGGGCTGCGGGACGCCGTGTTGGTCAGGAAGTCCGCCAGCCGGTCGGCGATGCCCGGCGGCCCGTACAGCGGGATCGGCGCGGCGAGCCGCACGTCCGCGAAGAGCGCGCCGTAGTACGCGGTGAGCAGGTCCGCGGTGTGGTCCGCGTGCAGGTGCGAGATCCATATCGCGTCCAGCTCGTCGAGCCGCACGTGCCGCCGCAGCTGCGCCAGGGTCCCGGTGCCCGCGTCCACCCACACCCGGGTGCCGCCGCCGGACACCAGGTAACCGGAGCAGGCGTTGTCCACGTCGGGGTAGGGCGTCGCGGAACCCAGGACGGTCAGACGGAGAAGATCGCTGGTCATCGGGGGAGTCTACGAAGGGCGCGCTCCACTCGGAACGACGAGTCCCAACGGGTCACGACCGCGAACCCCGCGGCCCCGCCGGGCCCCCGCCCGCCATCGCCGGCGATAGCGTGAAGGATGCCTGTTCTGCTCGTGCTCCTCGCGGCAGGCGGTTGCCTGCTCGTTCTCGGGGCCCTGGTCCTGCTCCGGTTCCCCGACCGTCCGGGCGGCAACGTAGAGGTGGAGTTCGGCGGGCAGACGGTGCGCATCAGTTCCCTCGGCGCGGGACTCCCCCTCATCGCCATCGGCGCCGCCCTGCTGGCCCTCGCCTTCCTCAAGCCGCAGCCGAGCGGCTCCACCCCGCCCGCCACCTCTCGTCCGGCCACCTCCGCGGGGCCCACCACCTGCCACGGGAGGCTCCTCTCGGACATTCCCGAGGACCGCCGCAGGACCCTGGAAGCCGGTGCCCGTGCTCAGCCCCTCCTCCGCACCGACCAGTCGAAGACCGGGGACTTCGTTATCACGCTCAGTGACGGGGGGAGCGCGGTCGGAGCGGTCCGCATGCGGTTCCTCCCGTCCGGCCAGATCTTCCAGGTGGTCTCCGTGACGGACGCCCGGTGCGCGCCCGTCGAGGACTTCGTCAACGAGATCCGTCCGGCCGGCGACAAGCGCGTCCTCCAGAACTGGGACACCCTCCGCATCCGCCTGGCCGACCGGACCTACACCCTCAGACCCGGATCCTCGAACGGCGCCGTCAGCGCGGACTTCGAGCGCGACACCGGCGAGGACCCGTCCGCTCCGACCGGATGAGACGCGCGCGCCGGGCGGACCGGAAATACGATGAGGGCGGGCTTTTCGCACGGCGGAAGCAGAGACGAATGGATGCACCTGCACCTCGGAGCGGTCCGTGACCCCGCGGCGCGCCCCGCGGGTGACCAGCGCCGAGCTGCTGACCACCCTGAGGCGGCTCGCCGCCCAGACCCGGGAAGGGGTGGAGCTCCAGCAGGCTCGGGTGGAGCTGGCCGTGGCCCTCCAGCGCGAGCTGCTGCCCGCCTCGCTGCCCGGCCTGCCGGGGCTGCGGAGCGCGGCCCGGTACGCGCCCGCCCGGGACGGCCTGGACATAGGCGGCGACTGGTACGACGGCTTCCGGCTGCCCGAGGGCGCCCTCGCCTTCTCCATCGGCGACGTACAGGGCCACGACGTCGAGGCGGCCGCCTTCATGGGGCAGGTCCGCATCGGGCTGCGCGCCGTGGCGTCCGTGGTCGACGATCCCGGCGAGGTGCTGACCAGGGCAAACGAGGTGCTGCTCTCCATGCAACGGGAGCTCTTCGCCACCTGCACGCTGCTCCGCTTCGATCCGGAGACCTGGGAGATCGAAAGCGCCCGGGCGGGGCACGTCCCCGCCGTCTGGGCCACCGTCGACGGCCGCTACGGCATCGCCGAGGACGCCGGCGGTCTGCCCCTCGGCATGCTGCCCGGCGGCGGCTACGCGGTGACCAGGCGCCGGCTCGCCACGGCCGGATCGATCGTCCTGCTCACCGACGGCGTGGTCGAAGGGCCGGCGTTCCCGATCGACGTCGGGCTGCAGCGGGTGGTCAGCGTCGTGCGGGACGGGGCGGGCACCGATCCCGACGAGCTCGCCGCCGAGGTGATGAAGGTGGCCGACTCCACCGGCCACGCCGATGACGCGGCCGTGCTCGTCCTCAGCCACGACGAGCCGTGACGCGGAGGGCGCCCCCGACCCCGATAGCGCGTGTCACGATCCGCCGGGACCCGGGGACTGTTGTCTGATGCTGTGGTGCGCACCGAGCGATGGCGACGTTTCCCCGCGGTCCTCCTGCCGATCCTCGCCCTCGCCGTGGCCTACTACGCGAGCGGCCGGCTCGGCCTGCGCCACCGTGTGGTCGTCGAGGACGCGGTGGTCACGCCCCTGTGGCCGCCCACCGGCATCGCCGTGGCCGGCCTGCTCTGGCTCGGCCTCCGGCTCTGGCCGGGGATCGCGCTGGGCACGTACTTCGCCATCGAGCGGATCAGCAGCTTCGACCTGCCCGGCCTGGGCATCGTGGCCGGGAACACCCTCGCTCCCGTGTGCGCGTGCCTGCTGCTGCGCTGGGCCGGCTTCCGCGTCGAGCTGGACCGGCTGCGGGACGGGCTGGCCCTGGTCTTCCTGGGCGGCCTCCTGCCGATGCTGATCAGCGCGAGTGCCGGAACCTTGACCCTGGTGCTCACCGGGGACCTGCCGCTCGCCCAGTTCTGGCCGACCTGGTCGGCCTGGTGGGCGGGAGACACGATGGGGGTGCTGATCGTGACCCCGCTGCTGCTCGTCCTGCCCACCGTCAGGCTGCCCGAGGACGCCTACCGGGCCGCCGAGGCGGTGGGGCTGCTGGCCGGCGCCGGTGTCGTCACCTACGTGGCCACCCGCAGTTCCCTCTCCCTGCTGTTCCTCGTGTTCCCGCTGCTCATCTGGGCGGCGGTACGGTTCCAGCTGGCCGGGAGCGCGCCGTGCGCCCTGCTCGTGTCCGTCCTGGCGATCTCGGCGGCGATCGACCGCGAGGGGCCGTTCGCGGGCCACACCCTCTTCGAGATCATGGTCAACCTCCAGGCCCTCAACGGGGCCGCGGCGCTGACCGGGCTGCTTCTGTCGGCGCTCGTCACCGAGCAGAACAACATCCGCCTGAAGATCGAACAGGTCTGCGAGGACCTCGCCGAACTGGTCGACCACCTCTCTCCGGGGCGGCCGGACCGGTGAGGCCCGGCCCGTGCGACGGCCGCCCGCGCGGCCCGCTCGGCGGCGGACGACGCCCGTTCGGGCCACCGAGCACGGCCGCCTCACCGAACCGGGTAGAGGTGCTGTCCGCCCTCGACGTACTCGTCCGGGCTGGGAAACGACGTGGTCGACCGCCTCGACGGGTCGCGCGGGAGACCGGCCGGAGCATCGGCGCGATCGGCCGGACCCCGTCGCCGGAACAGGCGGCCCGCCTCGACCCACCGCCGACCGGAGCCGCACGCGACCGGTAGCCGCGCGGACTCAGCCCGCCCGCTCGGGCCCGTCCACGTTCCAGCGCGCCGGCAGTGCCCCACCGCAGAAGACGCAGACGTAGTCCTCGTCCCGCACGATGCCGACCTCCCCGCAGGCGGGACAGCGCCGGAACACCACCGCGTGGGTGAAGCCGGACGGGCGCTCGATGCCGGCCGCGTCCAGCGCCTCCGCGACGGCCGCCCACGAGCCGACGTCCGGGCAGTACCCGGTCGACTGGTTGCTGACCTCGGCGACCGACCACTGCCCGGACTCCCGGCGGAAACGCATCTCCCCGGCGGCCAGCACCGTTCCTCCGTCGGCGCACGCCACGTGCTCGCTCCGGCGCGCCGCGAGCCGCAGCACACCCGCCGGGTCCACGACGAAGGTGAAGGGCTCGGCCAGGTCCCCCCTCGCCTGCTCCGAAACCCAGCCGTCCAAGTCCGCGGCCGAGCGGATGCTCCGCCCCGCGGCCCCGGGCCGGACGAGCCGCCGCAGCTCCGCCGGGCCCACGTACCGGTAGTTCCGCCCCGGTGCGGTCACGTCGGCCGGCGGTCGTCGAGCAGCCGCCACGCGGTGAGGGCGAGTCCGGCCCGGACCAGCCCGGCAGGTTCGGTGAGTTCGATGCCCAGCGCCTTCGCGATCAGTTCGAGCCGGCGGGCGACGCTGCTGTGGTGCAGGTGCAGCAGGTCGGCCGCGCGGCGCAGGGAGCCGGTGGCGCAGTAGGCGTCCAGGGTCTCCAGGTCCTCCCGGTTGGCGGCGATCCGGGCTACGGCGGCCACGTCGGCGTTGTCGCGGGAGGCGTCCTGGGGGATCTCGGCCAGCAGCGCCAGGGCCCCCAGGCCCTCGAAGTCCACGACCGGTCGGCGCGGGGTGGTGAAGCGCAGCGCGGTGCGGGCCTCCCGCCAGGAGCGGTCGGGGCTTTCGGCGGCCCCGATGCCCGCGCGCACGCCCGCCGGGAACCGGTCCCGGTCCACCGTCGTCGCCAGGATGACGCCCACGTCGGCGAGCAGCGCCGCCTTCACGGGGCGGGCCGGGCAGACCAGGCCGCCGACCTGGTCGAGCGGGACCTGAGTCCGTACGGCGACCACGCGGACCGGCAGGTCGGCGGCGAAACCCAGGAGCCGTAGCGCCCGGGCCCGGCCCGCCTCGTCCGTGTCCGGGCTGATCACCAGCTCGACGAGGGCCGGGTCGGCCATGGTCGTGCGGGCCGGACCGTACCGCTCGGCGACCGCCGCGGCCGCGAGCGCGAACCGCTCCAGCAGCGCCTCGTCGAGCGGGCCGGGCGGGCCGGGGCGCTCCAGCCACACCGTGCCGATCTCCTCGTCGTCGAGGACGATCGCCACCGTGGCGGACGCGGACGCGGACGCGGACGCGGAAGCGGACAAGGGCGCGGGCGCGGGCGCGGTGGGGGCGGCCGCTTCTCTGCCGTCGGGCGCCACGCGGATCACCCGCCCCGTGCCGTGCAGCCGGATCCCGGCCACGCACTCGGCCAGACCCGCCGAGGCCCGGGTGAGCGCCGCCAGATCGACCCGACGGCGCATCAACGTGTCGTAGAACGCGACGACTCGGATCACGCCGTCGACGTACGGATCCAGTCCAGACAGCCGTACGGCCAGTGCCTCCATGCCAGGAGGATAGGGCCCCGGGACACGGAGCGGGCGCGCCGATCGGTGCGCGATCGGGCCGGGACGCGCGACGGATGGCGGGTGCCTCCCGGGCGGACGGCCCCGAGGATGGTCGTCATGGATCCCGAACTCGAAGCATTCGTCCCGCTGCTCCCCGCGGAAGACCTGAGCGACCCGCTCAGGGTGCGCAAGCACTACGCCGAACTCGCCGCCGCGAGGCCGGCGCCCGACACCACCGGCCTGGAGGTCGAGGACCGCACCGTGCCCGGCGATCCCGGCGTGCCGGTGCGGATCTACCGCCCGCGGCAGGCCCGCGGGGCCATCGTCTGGCTGCACGGCGGGGGACGGGTCTCGGGCGACCTGGACACCGAACACCCGTGGGCCGCCGGAATGGCGCGGCTCTCCGGGGCGGTGGTGGTCTCGGTGGACTACCGGCTGGCGCCCGAGCACCGGTTCCCGGCCGCCCTGGACGACGCCTACGCCGTGCTGGACTGGACGGCGGAGCACGCCGCCGAGCTCGGCATAGACCGGGAGCGGATCGCGGTCGGCGGGCACAGCGCAGGCGCGAACCTCGCGGCCGCGGTGGCGTTGCGGGCCCGCGACGAGCAGGGCCCGCCGATCCGCTTCCAGCTGCTCAACGAGGCCTCGCTGGACGACCGGCAGGAGACGTGGTCGCAGCGGAACTTCACCGACACGCCCTGGGCGACCCGCGAGAACGTCGGCGCTTCGTGGCGGCACTACCTCGGCTCGCAGCCCGCCACTGCGTACGCCGCCCCGGCCCGCGCCACCGACCTGTCCGGCCTGCCGCCCGCCCACATCGCCACCGCGGAGTTCGACCCGAACCGCGACGAGGCCATCGACTACGCGCTGCGCCTGTTGCGGTCGGGCGTCTCCGTCGAACTGCACCAGTGGGCCGGCACGTTCCACGGCTCGCAGGCGATCACCTCCGCCGAGGTGTCACAGCGTCAGATCGCCGCACTGGGCGCCGCCGTGCGCCGCGCCGTGACCGACTGAGCCGGCCTGTCACAGCGCGTACGCGAACGTGTACTCGGTGGACTCCTCGCCGTGGCGGTGGGTGAAGCCGCCGGAACCGGTGAGCCCGGCCAGTTCACCGGTGCCGGAGCCCGGGACCACCTCGAAGCGGCAGCGCGTGCCGGAGGCGTCGAACTCGCCGCGTTCCTCCAGGACGAACGTCCCCTTGCGGCCTTCGACGCTGCCGGACAGCAGCTCCATGCCGCTGTAGGAACCGGTCGTCTCCCCGGTGTACGCGATCGTGTACGAGCAGCTGGTGCCGGGAGCCTCGATCGTGCCGGTGAAGGAATTGGTCACCTGCGCACGGGCGAGCCGCGGCGTGCTGTCGGCCGGGCCGACGGGGTCTTCCGTCCAGTCGGCGAAGGTGAAGCTGCCGCCGGCCTGCGGGGTCTGGGACATGGTGGTCCTCCAGGAGCTGTGGATCGGTCGGTGGGCCGGCCGGCGGCGGGGTTCGTGCCCCCGGCGTGAGAACAGCCTGTCCGGGGTACCTGACACCTTCTGTCAGGTATCCCGGACAATGACCCGCATGCGCGCCGACCGGCTCCTCTCCCTGCTCCTGCTGCTCCAGAACCGCGGCCGGATGACCGCCCCCGAACTCGCCGCCGAACTGGAGGTGTCGGTCCGTACCGTCTACCGGGACATCGAGGCCCTCGGCGCCTCCGGAGTCCCGGTGCACGCCGACCGCGGACCGGCCGGGGGATACCGCCTGATGGACGGCTACCGCACCCGGCTCACCGGCCTCACCGACGCCCAGGCCGGCTCCCTCTTCCTCGCCGGTGCGCCCGGGCCCGCGGGCGAGCTCGGCCTCGGCGCCGACCTGGCCGCCGCCCAGCTCAAGCTCCAGGCGTCGCTCCCCGCCGAACCTGCCGCCCGCGCCCGGCAGATCCAGGCCCGCTTCCACCTGGACGCCCCGGCCTGGTTCCGCGACGCCGACCCCGTCCCGCACCTCGCGCAGGTCGCCCAGGCGGTGTGGGACCAGCGGATCCTGCGCACCCGCTACCGCCGCTGGGGCGGCGAGGTCCACCGCGAGCTGCGCCCGCTCGGCCTCGTGGTCAAGGGCGGCATCTGGTACCTCGTCGCCCTCGCGCAGGAGGCGGTGCGGAGCTACCGCGTGGGGCGGTTCCTGGCCGTGGAGACCCTGGAGGAGGGCTTCGAGCGGCCCGCCGGCTTCGACCTCGCCGCGTACTGGCAGGAGAGCTCGCGCCGCCTGGAGACCTCGCTCCTGCGCCAGACCGCCGTCGTACGGCTCTCCCCGCGCGCCCGGAAGCTGCTGCCCATGCACTTCGGGTCGGTGGCCGTGCGCGCCCTCGCGGAAGCGGAGGCGGCCGGCCCCGACGCCCTCGACGCGGAGGGCTGGCTCCAGGTCCGCCTGCCCGTCGAGACGCATGCCGTCGCGGTCGGCGACCTGTTGCGCCTCGGTCCCGAGGCCGAGGTCCTCGGCCCGCCCGAACTCCGCCGCGCCGTCGCCGATGCGGTCGCCGCGCTGGCCGAACGCTATGCGCCGCGATAGCGCCGGAAACTCGCTGCGTCCTGTGCGGGGAGCGCCCTAATGTGGCGCGGTGACGATTCGGATGATCATTCTCAACGGTGGTTCCAGCTCGGGGAAGTCCGGGATCGTACGGTGCCTGCAGGCCGTACTGCCCGATCCGTGGCTGGCGTTCGGCTGCGACTCCTTCGTGGACGCCATGCCCGCGCGGATGCAGGAGTCGGACGGGGGCATCACCTTCGCCGCGGACGGCGCGGTGAGCGTCGGCCCGGAGTTCCGGGCGCTGGAGGCGGCCTGGACGGAGGGCGTCGCGGCCATGGCCAGGGCAGGCGCCAAGGTCATCATCGACGACGTCTTCCTCGGCGGAGCGGCCTCACAGCAGCGCTGGCAGAAGGCCCTCGGCGGACTGGACGTGCTGTGGGTGGGCGTCCGGTGTGAGAGCGAGGTCGCCGCGGGCCGCGAGATCGCCCGGGGCGACCGCGTCCGGGGGATGGCCGCGGCGCAGGCGGACGCGGTCCACGAGGGGGTGTTCTACGACCTGGAAGTGGACACGACGCACACCGAGTCCCTGCTCTGCGCGCAGGCCATCGCCACGTACGTCGGCTGACTCGGGCAGGGGTTCAGGAGATCCCGTACCACTGGCTGGCCCAGCCGGTGTTGATGGTGCTGGTCGACTGGTCGGCGAGGTTCACCGTCGGCGGCAGCGAGGTCTGGCCGGTCAGGAGCGTGCTGTAGCGGAGCTGCGGCGGCGTCAGGCCGGCGTTCACCGAGATGCCGGCCCCCGTGGACTTGAGCGTGAGCGCGTTGGTGGCCCACGTGCCGTTGAGGAGGAGGGCGATGAAGTACGTCCCGGGGGCGGCGGTGAACGGCTTGGCGAGGGCGAACGGCTTGGCGATCGGGTCGGTCATCAGCTGGGGCGAGACGTCCGCACTGGAGGCGACCAGAGCGCCCTTGGCGTCGTACACGCCGAGGTAGCAGTTCGCGAGCTGGGCGTTCGGGTCGATGCCCGCCAGGCCGAGCCAGACGTTCGACCAGGTGATCTGCTCGCGCAGCACGATCCGCACGAGGGTGACCCGTCCAGCGACCCCGGCGGCCGACTGGGCGGTGACGTGCCCCGCGTCATTGGGGTCGCCCGTCCAGGCCAGCAGGTTCTGGTCCTGCGGCCGGGGCCCCTCGAAACCGCCCCCGCCCCCGCCCCCGCCGCTCTGCGCGGGCGCCGGCGCCGGCGGGGGAGCCGCGGAAGCCGCCGTCCCGCTCCGGGCCCCGTCCGGTGCGGTGCAGCCGCCCAGGATCAGCAGCGACGCGAGGGCGGCGGCGAGGCAGGTCGTGGCGGCGGTGGTGCGGGTGCGCATGGTCCCCCCATGAGATGCGGCGGTGCTGACGGGACATGGTCACACGGGCCGGAACCGATCAGGAATGGAGAAGCCCTGGTCACACGGGCGCGGCTACCGTGACACCCTCGGCTTCGAGGTGCTGAGCGACGTCGGCCTCGCCGGCGCCTTCGAACGGCTGCGGGCCGCGGGAGCCGAGTTCGTCCAGGAGCCCGTCGAACAGCCGCGGGCAACCTGATCCGGATCAACGAGCTGAGCCGGGCTCGAAGCTGATTAGATCGAACAGTTCTTCCGCACCAGATCCGGCGCACAGATGGAGACACGATGAGCAAGGCCACGAGGACGGACACGAAGGCATCCGCGCTGCCCGTTGCCGACAGCCACGACTTGATCCGCGTGCACGGCGCACGCGAGAACAACCTCAAGGACGTCAGCATCGAGATCCCGAAGCGCAGGCTGACGGTGTTCACGGGAGTGTCCGGCTCGGGCAAGAGCTCGCTGGTGTTCGACACGATCGCCGCGGAATCGCAGCGGCTCATCAACGAGACCTACAGCGCGTTCGTACAGGGCTTCATGCCGACCCTGGCACGGCCCGAGGTGGACGTCCTCGACGGGCTGACCACCGTCATCACCGTCGACCAGCAGCGGATGGGCGCCGACCCGCGCTCCACGGTCGGTACCGCCACCGACGCCAACGCGATGCTGCGCATCCTCTTCAGCCGGCTCGGGAAGCCGCACATCGGCTCGCCCAAGGCCTTCTCCTTCAACGTCGCCTCGATCAGCGGGGCGGGCGCGGTCACCATGGAGCGGGCCGGGCAGAAGGTGAAGGAGCGGCGCAGCTTCAGCATCACCGGCGGCATGTGTCCGCGCTGCGAGGGCCGGGGCACGGTCACCGACCTCGACCTGACCCAGCTCTACGACGCCTCCAAGTCCCTTGCTGAGGGCGCGATCACCGTCCCCGGATACGCGGGCGGCGGCTGGAACTCCCGGCTGTACAGCGAGTCCGGCTTCTTCGACCCCGACAAGCCGATCCGCAAGTTCACCAAGAAGGAACTGGCCGACTTCCTGCACAAGGAGCCGACCAGGATGAAGATCGCCGGCATCAACATGACGTACGAGGGCCTCATCCCCCGGATCCAGAAGTCGATGCTGGCCAAGGACAAAGAGGGCATGCAGCCGCACATCCGGGCGTTCGTCGACCGGGCGGTCACCTTCACCACCTGTCCCGACTGCGACGGAACGCGGCTCACGGAGGGGGCCCGGTCCTCGAAGATCAAGGGGATCAGCATCGCCGATGCCTGCGCGATGCAGATCAGCGACCTCGCCGAATGGGTCCGCGGCCTCGACGAGCCCTCGGTGGCGCCGCTGCTCGACTCGCTGCGGCACACCCTCGACTCGTTCACGGAGATCGGCCTCGGCTACCTCGCCCTCGACCGGCCGGCGGGCACCCTGTCCGGCGGGGAGGCGCAGCGCGTCAAGATGATCCGCCACCTCGGCTCCTCGCTCACGGACGTCACGTACGTCTTCGACGAGCCCACCACGGGCCTGCACCCGCACGACATCAGCCGCATGAACGACCTGCTGCTGCGCCTGCGCGACAAGGGCAACACGGTGCTGGTCGTGGAGCACAAGCCGCAGACGATCGCGATCGCCGACCACGTCGTCGACCTCGGCCCCGGCGCGGGCCAGGCGGGCGGCACCGTCTGCTTCGAGGGCACCGTCGACGGGCTGCGGGGCGGCGGCACCATCACCGGCCGGCACCTCGACGACCGGGCCGCCGTGAAGGAGAAGACGCGGACGGCCACCGGGGCGCTGGAGATCCGCGGCGCGACGGCGCACAACCTGCGCGAGGTCGACGTGGACGTCCCGCTCGGCGTGCTCTGCGTCGTCACCGGGGTCGCCGGCTCCGGCAAGAGCTCCCTGGTACACGGTTCGATCCCCATGGGCGAAGGGGTGGTGTCGATCGACCAGGCCCCGATCCGCGGTTCGCGGCGGAGCAACCCGGCGACGTACACCGGACTGCTCGACCCGATCCGCAAGGCCTTCGCGAAGGCCAACGGGGTCAAGCCGGCGCTGTTCAGCGCCAACTCCGAGGGCGCCTGCCCCAACTGCAACGGCGCCGGGGTCATCTACACGGACCTGGCGATGATGGCGGGGGTCGCCACCACCTGCGAGGAGTGCGAGGGCAAGCGGTTCGACGCCTCGGTACTGGACTACCACCTCGGCGGGCGCGACATCAGCGAGGTGCTCGCCATGCCGGTGACGGAGGCCGAGGCGTTCTTCGGCGACGCCGACAGCGAGGCGCGCACCCCGGCCGCGCACAAGATCCTGGAGCGGCTCGCCGACGTCGGGCTCGGCTACCTCAGCCTCGGCCAGCCGCTCACCACCCTCTCCGGCGGCGAACGCCAGCGGCTCAAGCTGGCCACGCACATGTCGGAGAAGGGCGGGGTCTACGTCCTCGACGAACCGACCACCGGCCTGCACCTCGCCGACGTGGAGCAGCTGCTCGGCCTGCTCGACCGGCTCGTCGACTCCGGCAAGTCGGTGATCGTCGTCGAGCACCACCCGGCGGTCATGGCGCACGCCGACTGGATCATCGACCTGGGCCCCGGCGCCGGTCACGACGGCGGCCGGATCGTCTTCGAGGGCACTCCGGCGGACCTCGTGGCCGCCCGCTCCACCCTCACCGGGGAGCACCTCGCGGCGTACGTCGGCGGCTGAGCGGGCGGCTCGTCCGCGGGCCTCACCCGCGCAGTTCGACCGACAGGTGCGCGGACAGGGCGCGGAGGAACCCGGGGGCGTCGAAGGCCGCCCCGGCGGAGACGACACCGGCGGCCGTCCTGGCCCGTCCCGTGAGGACGCGGTGGACCGCCTCGACCGCGAGCGGCGCGCTGACCGCGTAGATGTCCTGGCCGCTCGCCACGGCGCGCCGCTCCTCGCCGCCGGAGCGGACGACGACGTCGACGAGGAAGGACTGCGCGGACCGCCCGCGCGCGTCGACCGCGGTCGGCGCCGGGGTGTCCGGCGCCGCCAGCTGCCCGGCCGCCTCGACCGTCATGTACGTGCGCACCTCGGGGACGGCCAGGTGGCTCGGGACGGTGACGACGTCGGCCATCGTGAACTCGCCGATCACCTCCCGGGTCCCCACCGGCTCGGGGAAGGACCACTTCAGGGTCGGCAGGGCGTCGTCGTGGTAGCGCAGCGCGCCCTGGCTGTAGCGGACGCGCCGGCCGGCCCTGCGCTCCCCGGAGACCTTGCCGGCGGCGCGCGTCCCGGCCGTGGGGTGCCAGCTGTTCAGCCCGTACGCCACGTGCACCTCGTCGGCCCCCGCCCAGTCGCCCATCGCCGCGGTGACCAGCAGGTCGCCGAGGCCGCCGAAGAAGGCCATCGCCGGGATCACGACGGTGCCGGCGGCCCGGGCGCGGTCCGCGTACCGCGTGAACGTGTCGGCGTTCGCCTCGATCTCGGCCGCCACGTCCACGTACGGGATTCCCGCGCGCAGCGCCGCCTCGATCACGGGGCCGCCGGTGGTGGCGAAGGGCCCGGCGGTGTTGACCACGGCGGCCGCCCCGGCCAGCGCGCGGTCGAGCGAGGCCGGGTCCTCGGCCGAGGCCTGCCGGACGTCGAGCCCCGGATGGGCGGCGGCGAGCTCCCGCAGCTTGCCGGCGTCGCGTCCGGCCGCGATCGGGACGAACCCGCGCTCCAGCAACTCGGCCACCACGAACCGCCCGGTGTGCCCGTAGGCCCCGAACACCGCCACCGTCTGCCCCGTCTGACCTGCACTCATCAGCTTCTCCCGCCCGCGCTTGAATGTTGAACTACGAACATCATGCGGGCCTCGGGCGGTCCCCGCGAGTGTCCGGAACGACATGGCCCGTACAATTTCGGACATGACCACTGTCGCGCTGGCCGTCACCGACGGGATGCTGCACTTCGAACTCTCCCTGGCGTGCGAGGTCTTCGGCTACGACCTCTCCGGCGTGGCCGACCCCTGGTACAGCCTCGCCCTCTGCGGGCCGAGCGCGGTCCGGGTCGGCCGCTTCCGCCTGGAACCCGACAGCGGGCTCGACCGGCTCGCCCACGCCGACCTGGTGATCGTCCCCGGCTGGGCCGACATCGACGTGGAGCCGCCCGCCGAACTGGTCGACGCCGTGCGCGCCGCCCACGAGGCCGGCGCACGCGTGGCCTCGCTGTGCACCGGCGCCTTCATCCTGGCCGCGGCCGGCCTGCTGGACGGCCGGCGCGCCACGACGCACTGGGCGCACACCCGGGCCCTGGCCGAACGCCATCCGCGGGTGGAGGTCGACCCGGACGTGCTCTACGTGGACAACGGGAGCGTGCTCACCTCCGCCGGCAAGGCCGCCGCCATGGACCTGTGCCTGCACCTGGTCCGCCTCGACCACGGCTCGGCCGTCGCCAACGCCCTCGCCCGCCGCCTGGTCGTGCCCCCGCACCGGGCCGGCGGCCAGGCCCAGTTCGTCCCGGCCCCGGTACCCGCCCAGGACGACCACCCCCTGGCGGACCTGCTTCCCTGGGCGATCGACCGCCTCGACCGCCCCCTGACCGTGGAAGACCTGGCCCGCCGGGCGAACATGAGCTCGCGCCACCTGGGCCGCCACTTCCGGTCGGTGACCGGCACCACCCCGCTGCAATGGCTGCTGACGCAGCGGATCCGGCGCGCCCAGGAACTGCTGGAGACCACGGGCGACAGCGTCGACGCCATCGCCGAGGCCACCGGCATGGGCACCGCCGCATCCCTGCGCCGCCACTTCAACCGCACGGTAGGCGTCCCCCCGGACGCCTACCGCCGCACCTTCCGCAGTACGCGGTCCAGCGGCTGACGGGCCACCACCGGACCGCGCGCGGTCATCGATCCGAAGGCCCCGCCGTGGTGAAGAAGTCGGTGAGTACGGGTGCGAGGGCGTGCGGGTCGACGTTGTGGTTCTGGCCGGGGAGCGTGTGGAGGGTGTAGTGGTCCCCGTGGGAGGCGAGCGCCTTCGCCGCGTTGGCCAGGTACGTCTCGCCCGCGTCGCCGTGGCCGACGAGGACCGGGACGTTCACACCGGCCCAGCGGTCGGTGGGCAGGGGGCGTCCGGTCATGAAGTCGGCCATCAGCAGGCCGTCGTAGGAAAGGGTGCGGGCCACGGCTTCCCATGCGGCCCAGGCGGGGGTGTGCCGCATCTCCTCGATGGCGGCCGGCGGCATGGCCAGGCCCTCGGTCAGGAAGTAGGTGAGGGCCCCCGTCGCGTCTCCCCGCGCGACGAGGGCCTTGATGCGGTCGACGTATCCGGACGGCAGGTGCGGGCGGGTCCCGTCGACGATGAACGGCGGTTCGTACAGGGCGAGCGCGCGGACCGCGCTGCCCCTGGCCACGGCCTCCAGGGCCAGAACGGCTCCGGAGGACATCCCGAAGAGCAGCACCGGCCCGCCGGCCCGCTCGATCACGGCGTCCAGGTCGTCGATCTCGCGCTGCACGTCGTAGCGCGGATGGTCACCGCTGTCGCCGCGTCCCCGCCGGTCGTAGTTGTAGACGGTGAAGTCCCGTGACAGCAGCGCGGCGAGAGGCGCGTGCCGTGCGCGGGTCATCAGCGTGCCTCCGACGAGGACCAGCGCGGGACCCGTCTCTCCGTGCTGCTCGCAGGCGATGGGCGTTCCGTCGGACGAGACCACCGTGTACATCTGTTTCCCCCCGTGTTGCCGCTGCCGTGTGGCACGAGCCTCGATGGGCAGGCTACGACCGGCGGGCTCCGGGATGATCTTGTGCGGATGAACAGGATCCCGAGGTGCCGCCTGGCCGAACGGCCACGCCGCTCCCGGAGCGACTCCTGGCGGCGCCCGGTCAGAGGCGGCGTTGCCAGGTCTGGCCGACGAGGTCGTGGCCGAAGCTGTGGTGGGGCTCTTCGGCGACGAGCTCGAAGCCCTGCTTCTGGTAGATGCGCCGGGCCGAGCCGAGGACGTCGTTGGTCCAGAGGGTGATCGACTCGTACCCGGCCTCCCGCGCGAACCCCAGGCACTCCTCGACCAGCCGGGCCCCCAGGCCCAGCCCGCGCGCCGCGGGGTCGACGAGCAGCAGCCGCAGCTTCGCCGTCCGCTCCTCGTCCGCGCGTACGCAGAACACGCAGCCGGCCCGTGCGCCGTCGACCTCGGCGATCCAGGCGGCCTGCGGCCCGGGGTGCTTCCCCACCGCGTAGTCGGCGACGATCCGGGCGACGAGTGCCTCGAAGTCCGTGTCCCAGCCGAACTCGCGGTCGTAGAGCTCGCCGTGCGCCATCACCACCCAGCCCAGGTCCCCGGGCCGGTCCAGCGGCCGAATGACCACCTCGCGCTCCGCCATGACACCCTCACCTCTACTGAAACGACTGTTTCAGTAGACTAGCCCGGTGACCCGATCCGAGCCAAACCCCTCCCCGCGCCGCCAGGAACTGCTGGAGGCCGCCTACGCCTACGCCCTGCGCAGCGGCCTGGGCGAGCTGTCCCTGCGGCCGCTCGCCGAGGAGATCGAATCCAGCCCGCGCGTACTGCTGTACCTCTTCGGCAGCAAGGACGGCCTGATCCGCGCCCTGCTCGCGCGGGCCAGGGCCGACGAACTGGCCCGCGTACAGCAGCTCGCCGACGCGCAGCACGGGCCCGACGGGCTGCGGGCGGTCGCCCGTGAGCTGTGGCGATGGCTGGCGGACGAGGCGCACCGGGGCCTGCTGACCCTGTGGGTCGAGAGCTACGCCCGCTCCCTCGTCGACCCCGACGGGCCGTGGGCCGGTTTCGCCCGCGATACGGTCGGGGACTGGCTGGCGCTGCTGGCCGCCGCCCAGCCCGCCGGGGTCCGCGACACGGAGGCCGCGCTCGCGCAGCGCACCCTCGTCCTCGCCGTGCTGCGCGGAGCCCTGCTGGACCTCCTCGCCACCGGCGACACCGCCCGCACCACCGCGGCGGTGCACCGCCATCTGGACGGGTGCGCCTGACGCCTGACGCCTGACGCCTGACGCCTGACGCCGGACGCATTGACGCTACGGGGCCGCCTGCGGATCGCGCGAAGAAGGCCCCGCCTCCTGGGCCCGGTCCCGGTCCTGGGCCCTGGCCCGGTCGCGGAACCACACCACCGTGCCCACGAGCGCCGCCACGGCCACCCCGTACAGCGGCAGCCACAAGGTCGTCGTGGCCGCCAGGCATTCGGCAACGGCCGTGCGGGCGTGGGCTTCCCGCGCGAACGCCAGGGCCGCACCGTCACTGCCGGCCAGGCTCCCGAGCGCGGCCTCTGTCCGGAAGGCCTCGTACCTGCCCAGCAGCACGCACTCACTGCGCGTACCCGGCATGGGGAAGAGCCAGGCCCGGCGCTGCAGCAGCGGCGCGAGTGCGATCGCCACGCACAGCCCGACGACCAGCGCGTACGCGACCAGGCCGCGCACGTACGCCGAGCGGATGTCCGGCGTCCACTGAGCCCGTCGCTGGAAGGCGAGCATCACCGCGAGGAGCGTCACCCCGATGAACGTGGCGAACCACTGCCACGAGCCCTGGGCGAGCGCGAACGTCAGCACGGCGGCGAGCCCGATGCCGATGACTCCGGGAGCGGGAACCTCCCCACCTGCCGCGGCGGACGCCGGCCTCGGGGTCACTCGGGCACTGGTATCGCTCACGGGCCTCTCCTGCGCGGGGAGCCACCAGCATCCGCCCGCACCCCGCCACCGCCAGAACCGCCATGCCGTACGCCCCCCACGCCCCGCCCGGATGGCCCGCGCCGGGCAACGGTTCCGCCGGGCCGCCCTTGGCGCGCGCCCGGGCCGGGACGGTGCCACGCTGGACAGGGAGGTGGACGGTCCGCGCGGCGCCGCACCCGGTGCCCCGGGAGGAGAGCCATGACCCATGCGCGCACGCTCGCGGCGGTGGCCTGTGGTCTGCTTGCCTGGACGGGCCCGATCGCCGCGGCCGCCGCGGGAGGCGGAGCCGGGCAACGGGCAGCTCCCGCGCCCCCGTGCCGCAGCGCCGATCTCGTCGCGGACAGCGCGCAGCGCCTGGGCGCGACCCGGATCCGGATCACCGTGGTCAACGAAGGCCCGGGGCCCTGCGTCCTCGAGGGCCACCCCACCCTCGCCCTCGCCGGCCAGGGCTCGCCGGACCGGAACAGGCCCCTCGCCGTGCACCGGCAGGGCGCCGCGCAGCCGGTGCGGCTGCCCGTCGGCGGTGCGGCGGAGGCCCTCGTCACGTTCACCCCGGTCCTCGGTGAGGCCGACGGGTACTGCGCCTCGAGCCCCGAAGAGCCGTTCGTCGCGCCCTCGATGGTCGTGGGCATCGCCGGGGGCCGGTTCCAGCTGGGCGTCGACGACGGCGGCGAATTCGCGCTCTGCGGCACGAGCGTCCGCGCCACCGCCTTCCGAGCCGCCCCCTGACGGGGCGGGTTGCGCGGCGCGGATCCGGGGCGTGCGCGTCCGCCCGGCGGTGTGATTGGCTGGGCCGTATGGGTCTCAGGCGAGTGTCCGTCACATGGGGGAGTGCGTACGAACGATCGGGGGGCGGGTCATGAGCGACGGCATCCGTGTTCCGGCAGCGGAGTCGGCAGCGCCGCCCTTCGACCCCGAACTGGGCCTCGTACTGGCGGCGTTGAGCAAGGAGGCCCGGGAGCCGATCACCCCGGACACCCTTCGGGCCCGGCAGGAGCGCGACGCCGCGAGCCGGCCCCGGCCGACGGCCGAGGACCTGCGCGCCGGCGGCCGGTTCGAGGTGACGGAGCTGTCCGTGCCGGGACCGCCCGGCGGGCCGGAGGTCACCCTGGTGAGCGCACGGCCCGCCGGACTCGCGGGGCCGCTGCCCCTGCTGTACTACATGCACGGCGGCGCCATGGTCATGGGCAACGCGTGGTCCGTGCTGCCGAGGATCCTGCGCGAGTGGGCCCTCCCGCTCGAACTGGCCGTCATCTCGGTCGAGTACCGGCTCGCGCCGCACGTGCGGTACCCGGACCCGCTGGAGGACTGCTACGCCGGCCTCGTCTGGGCGGCCGGACACGCGGCCGAACTCGGCATCGACGCCGACCGCATCGTCATCGGCGGCAAGAGTGCCGGCGGCGGGCTCGCCGCGGCCCTCGCCCTCCTGGCCCGCGACCGGGGCGGCCCCCGGGCCCTGGGGCAACTGCTGCTCTGCCCCATGCTCGACGACCGCGCGGACACGTTCTCCAGCCGGCAGATGTCGGGCCTCGGCGTATGGGACCTCACCTCCCACGCGACCGTGTGGCAGGCACTCCTGGGCGACCGATACGGCGCCGCCGACCTCCCGCCCTACGCGGCCCCCGCCCGCGCCACGGACCTCTCCGGGCTTCCCCCGGCCTACATCGACGTCGGGTCCGCCGAGATGTTCCGGGACGAGGACGCGGCGTACGCGAACGCGCTGTGGCAGGCCGGCGGCCAGGCCGAACTGCACGTGTGGCCCGGCGGGTTCCACGGCTTCGACGGCCTGGCACCGAACGCGGCCATCAGCCAGGACGCCCGCGCCACCCGCACCCGCTGGCTACGGCGCCTCCTCGCGACCGGAGCGGCGCAGGACGCGCGGGCTTCGTGACAGGGTTGCGGCATGACCATCGAAGTTCGTCCGGCCTCGGCCTTCGAGGACGCCCGCCTGCTGCTCGGACCGAAGTCGCCCGAGTCCAACGTCTGCTGGTGCCTGAGCTACCGGATCCCGTCCAAGCTCAACAACGAGCTCCGCGGGCCCGCCCGCGGTGAGTACGTCGCCGGGCTGTGCCGCGCGGATCCCCCTCCGGGAGTCATCGCCTACGACGGCGACACGCCGGTCGGCTGGGCGGCGGTGGCGCCGCGCGCGGACACCTCCTTCGCGCACAGCCGGAAGATCCCGCACGTCGACGACCTGCCGGTCTGGTCGTTGTGGTGCATCCGGGTACGACCCGGCCACCGCAAGCAGGGGACCTCGCACGCCCTCATCGCCGGCGCCGTGGAGTTCGCCCGCTCCCAGGGCGCACCGGCCGTCGAGGCGTACCCCCTCGACAACGGTGACGCCAAGGTGGACACGACGATGGCCTACGCCGGGATCCGGAAGAACTTCGAACGCGCCGGGTTCGTTCATGCCGCCGACACCACCTCGGTGCTGGCCGGCCATCCCCGGATCCTCATGCGGTTCGACCTGCGCTGACGGATCAGGCCGAAGGGCTCAGGTCGCTGGGCTCCTCGGCCGGCGCCCCCTGGCCGTCGCCAGCGCCGCCGAGCGCGGCCGCCGCTGCCCGCTGGCGGCGGACGTGGCGGCCGCGCAGGGCGGCGTACAGCGCGGCGGTGACGAGGCCGGCGGCGCACCAGACGGCGAGGACCACGGCGATCGTGGGGAGCACGGACACGGGGGCTCCTCGGGGTGTGCGGCAGCAGGCGTGCGGAACGGGCGGGGCGGCGGCGCCGACGCCGACCGCTGTCCCAGGAGAACGAGCGGGAGGTCGTCCACGGTTCGGCCGGGGCCCGTGTGGTGGGGGTGAACCCGCCGCGCGGACCGGGCTCACCGTGACCGAAATGTACCCCGAGGGCGCGGACTTCACGCTGGACGAGCTCACCGCGCTCGTCGGCGAGCGGCGCCGGGTCCCGCGCGCGGGCCGCGCGCAATCGGGACGAGCGCCGGTTCCCGACCGCCGGTGTGGTTCGCGGCCCGTTTCCGCCGGCGGGGTGGCAGGGTGGGGGCATGTGCGGTCGATATGCCTCCTCCCGGGCCCCGGAGGACCTCGCGGGCCTCTTCGAAGCCGAGCGGGATCCCGGCGCCGAGGATCTCGGGCCCTCCTGGAACGTGGCCCCCACCGATGACGTGTGGGCGGTCCTGGAGCGGGCCGACCGCGGCACCGGGGAGGTGGCGCGGCGGCTGCGGCCGGTGCGGTGGGGCCTGGTGCCGTCGTGGGCGAAGGACCCCGCGGTCGGCTCGCGGATGATCAACGCGCGGGTGGAGACGGTGCACGAGAAGCCGGCGTACCGGCGCGCCTTCACCCGGAGGCGGTGCCTGCTGCCCGCGGACGGGTTCTACGAATGGGTCGCCGTACCCGCCACCGGCTCGGCCAAGGCCTACAAGCAGCCGTACTTCATCCGCCCCGAGGACGCCGCGGTGATGGCGATGGCCGGGCTGTACGAGTTCTGGCGCGACCCGGCCGTCAAGGACGACGACGACCCCGCGGCCTGGCTCATCACCGCCACGATCATCACCACCGAGGCCACCGACCGGGCGGGCCGGGTCCACCCCCGCATGCCGCTGGCCCTCGACCCGGGGGACTACGACACCTGGCTCGACCCCGCCCACCAGGACACGGCGGATCTGCGCGCCCTCCTCCACACCCCGGCCGGAGGCCGCCTCGCGGTGACGGCGGTGTCGACGGCGGTCAACAGCGTCCGCAACAACGGCCCCCACCTGCTGGATCCGGCCTCCTAGTGCTGTGACCGGCAAGGTTCACCGGGCCACGGCGCCCGGCCCGGCACCTCGCTGTGTTGTCGGACCGCGCAAGTACGTCCAGTGCGAGCCGCGGCCCTCCGTCTTGCGATACACCGCACCGGACACCGCGACCGGCAGACCTTTCCGGCCACAGCACTAGCCGACCCGACGCGCCAGCACCTGCCCCGGCCATGCCCCGGAGAGGAAGCCTCCGGTGCGGGTGAAGCCGTTGCGCTCGTAGTACGCCACCAGTTCGCCCCCGCCGCCCGCCCAGCAGTCCACCCGCAGCAGGTCCACCCCGGCCCGGCGGGCCTCCTCGGCGGCGTGGGCCAGCAGCGCCGCGCCGATACCCAGGCCGGCGTGCGGGCGGTCCGTGACCAGCAGCCGGACGTACCGCTCGGGTTCCCCGGCCGGCGCGATCGGCAGCTGCGGGCTGGGGCCGGTGTCCAGCACCAGGGCTCCGACGGGAGTTCCGTCCAACTCGGCGATGTGCGGGGCGTTCTCGGTCAGGTACCGCTCGACCCGCGCCACCCCGCCGGGCTTCTGCGAATACGGCGTCGTGCCCCACTGCTCGGTGTTCCCGCGCGCGTTCATCCAGGCCACCGCGGAGTCGAGCATGGCCAGGACGGCCGGCGCGTCGGCCAGGCGGCCCGGTCTGATCCGTATGCCGTGCGCACCGTGTGTTCCGCGTGTTCCGTCGTTCATGGCGGAAGCGTCTCTAATCAGCTAAGCGATCCCATGTCAGACGTAGTGTCTGGCAACGGGATTGCCCACCGTGGTGGGGTGGCGTGAGCGTGGAGGTGGAATCCCGCGCCCAGTGCTGCTCCGTGTGGCCGGTGTCGGCTGGTGGTGGGTGTGCTGATCGTTGTCACGCCCTGGTGCCGGTGGGCTGCGCGGGGCAGCCGGGTCCGGTCCGTGTGAGCGTGTCCCTCCGGACGCTTGCCCGCCGGACCTGTGGGTCTGGTGGGGGAGGGTGTCCGGCGTCGCCTGGGCGTCGGACGTGTGGTTCGAGGCCGGGTGGGGCCGGTCTTGGACCGGTCGTTCCGGCGGGTCTTGTCGGCAGTCGGTGTGATGACTGCGCGGGCTTCGAGCTTGTCCACCACGGAGTGGATGACCATGGTGGCGCTGGCGCGGTCCACGACGGTCTTGGTCTGGTGGGTGAGGCCGCGTGCGGCAATACGTCGCCACGCCCCGTTGTCGCGGTCGCCCTGCCACCGGCAGGAGGTGTTCGGACAGATGGCCCACTTCCACCCAGTTGTGGTGGGCCGGTTGGGGGCTTTGCGATGCCGCAGCGGGGTGAGGCACTGGGGGCAGTGCTTGGAGGTGTTCCGCGCCGGGATGGTGACGACGGCGATACCCGCTTCGGCGGCGAGGTGGCGCATGTGGTCCACGATCTGCCCGCGCACTTGCTGGGACATGCGGGTGTTGTGAGTGCGGCCCATCCCTTGGGCTTCCATCGACCGCAGGTCTTCGAGGTAGATGACGGTCGCCCTGGCGGCGATGGCCTGGTCCACCGTCCAGCGTGCGGAAGCCCACGCGAGGGCGTCGTTGAGGTGGGAGCGCCGGTCGGAGATATGCCGGATCTCGTCTCGCAGGTTTTGGTGCCTGTCTGCCAGGACGTGCTGTTGGTCTCCTGCGGTGAGCCGTTGGTAGTGGTCGGCTTTGGTGTGCAGGTGCTCGGACAGCCGCCTGAGCCGGTGCTGCTTGGCGAGTACCCCGGCGGCCCGGAACTGGGCACCAGAGCCGAGGGCGGTGATCCGCCCGTCGTGGTGAAGGCGCGTGGCCCCGGCGGACAGCAGGGTGTTCAGGCCCCAGTCCACGCCCAGCGCGACTGTGTGACCGGTGCGGGCGGTATGGGGAACGGCGTGGGTGTAGGCGAGATCCGCCCGGACCTGCCCCTGGTGGATACGCAGGGTGGGCAGGTGCAGCACCGCACCGCCCGGGATCGTCGGCGGCAGCGAGATCGGGCAGGCCACCCAGGTCCAGTCCTTGTACGAGGCCGGATCGGGCCGAATGGGGAGCTGGAGGCGCAGGAGTGCGCGGCCTGGTTCGTCGGCGCGTTCGATGGTGGCCTGCTGCCCGTCGCAGGCGGACAGCAGCAGCATCCGCGCTATCCGGGGCACGGTCTCCACCTCGAACACATCAACCGGCATCCGGCCGTTCTTGGCGGTGAAGGCGGCGATCTGCCGGGTGCGGGACTTGATCACGCTGTCCGGCAGAAACTGGCCGCCCGGCACCGCATCCCGTACCGCGTCCCACTCGTCTGCGGTCCGCTTCGCCGGATCGCAGGGCCAGGTGGCGAGCACACCGCACGCCAGGTCGGCACGCCACTTCGCCGACCGCAGAGCGCGCCCGGCCTGTTCCTGGGCCATGCGGACGATCCGGTCGTTGACCCGGATACCGTCCGGTGCGGCGACTGTCCAGCCCAGGCGGCGCAGCGCCATCCACGCGTTCGACGGCAGCTTCCGGCCGCCCGCGTCCTCACCGGACGCCAGGCTGTCCACGTCGGTGGTGTTCCAGTGCTCGGCCAGCAGTGCGCCGGTCATGCCGGACACCAGATCAACGGCCCATCCCACACGCTGTGCGAGCGTGGTGGCGGGCAGAAGTTCGCCGGTCTTCTCGTCCACACCGGTACGCAGCAGGCCACGGGCGCACGCAGTACGGGAGGTCTCGCCCTCGGCGAGCGGCAGTTTCCGGCTCACCGGCCACCACCGTCTTCGGTGCACTGGCTGGTCTCAGCGAGCAGCCGTTTGCGGGCCTCTGCCGACCGCATCCCATACAAGCGGCCCGCGAAGGTGGCGACCAACGAGACGAAGTCTTCGAGGAGTTCATCACGGCCACCGGACTTCTTCGGGTGCAGGACTTCCAGGGTGACGCCGTACACGGCGAACAAACGCTTGAGCCAGCCCACACCGAACCGGGCCAGGCGGTCCTCATGCGTCACCCGCACCGCCGTCACCGACCCATCGGAGACCATAGCCTAAACCCGATTCAGGCCGGGCCGGTTCTCCCGCAGGGCGGAACCACGATCCTTGACGACCTTCACGACCTCGCCTGCGGACGTGGCCCGCAACTCCTCCTCCTGCGCGGCCAGCGATGACTCCTGCCCCGACGAACCCGACACACGCACATACAGAACCTCCCGCCTCGGGCGGGAGGCTGCGGAGTTGCTGCCGCGCTTCATGTTCTCCACATCGACCGAGGAGAACCGACGCTCACGACCGACCCAGGAGAACGGGATCTTGCCGTCGATAGCCCACTGGCGAAGCGTCATCGGGTGAATCCCCAGACGCTTCGCGGCCTTGGACATACGCAGCAACTCCATGTGCGCAACTATGGATGCACAACGCTAGGGATAACTAATGAAGTTGGTGAGCCTAGGCGGCGCGGGCCGACTCAGCAGAGTCGCCGGGCGGGGACACCCGCGGGTGGGGAATCGGCGAATCCGCGGCGGCGCCGCGCCGTGGTTGCCACGATGGGTCCATGGATCCTCGGGATGTGGGGCCGGGCGCGTCGCGGCCCGTCGTGGTGCGGGTACCCGTCGAGCCGGTGGAGGCCGCGGTCGAAGCCGACGCGGTCGACGCCGCGGCACGGGCGGGCGACGTGGTGGTGCGCGGCCCGCTGTTCGGGGTGGCCGCGCAGAGTGCCGGGGACGGGCCGCGCTGGCGGGTGGTGCTCGAAGTGACCGCCGGCTGCCCGCAGCAGGCGCGCGACTCGCTGAACTCGATGCTGTGGTTCCGTGCGAAGGACCACGCACAGGACAGGGAGGAGCGGCGCTCACTGCTGGCCGCGGTCGCCCGGCTGGAGAGCGAGAGGGTCGACGAACTCACGGCCGCCGGAACCCGGTACCGGGTCGTGCGCGCCGAGGAGTACGCGGTCGCGGGCCCGGACGGCATCGAACAGCCGCGCCCGACCGATCCGGAGCCCGCCGTCCCGAACTGGGACCGGGCCGCCAAGGACCCGGGCATCGACGAGGGCCTCCTCCTGGACCCCGACGCACCGGTCACCCCCACCCAGGCCCTCGAGCAACTGGCGCTGCGCACCCTGCGCTACACCGGCGAACGGTTCCCCGAAGACGTACGGGCCGACGCGCACCGGGCGCTGGACACCCACCCGGACGTCCTGCTGCTCCCGGCCACGTTCACGGTCGTGGAGCAGACCGCCGCGCGCGGCTGGAGCCCGGTCACCGGCCCGCACTCCACCGCGCACGCCGCGCGCAAGTCCCTGGACTTCTTCCTGACGTGGATGTGGCCGCGGATGAGCGGCCACATCCCCGAGGACGCCGACCCGCGCTCCGACGCCCGCACCCCGGCGACGGCCGGCGGGGCGGGCTCCGCCGACCGGAGGGCCGCGGAACTGGCCGCGTACGCCGGGGCCGCAGACTCGCTCCGCGCCGGGCGCGTGAACCGCCTGGAGTTCCAGGGCGCCGTGTACCAGCTCGTCCGCACCCGCCGCCTGCTGCGCTGGGGCCCCGACGGACCCGAGGGGCCGCGCCCGTCCGACGTGAACGGCCAGGACCCCGCGCGCATCCACCCCGCGCTGGACGAGGACGGCCGGATGATCCCCGAGGAGTGACCGTCGTCGCAGGCCAGAGGCACCCCAGCCCGCCGTCCTCCCACAGCCTCCTGGATGATGGCGGGACGCACGAGGGGGGAAGGGGCACGGCGGACGTGAACGACGACAGGCTGCGGGACCGCGAGAGCTGCGAGGCGCTGCTCGCCACGATGGGGCTGGAGCCCCTTGGTACCTGGTGGCTTCCGGGGATACGGAAGGCCGGCACGGCGCGCCGCCTGCTGGCGGCAGCGGCCGGCGAACCGGCGGCCGGGCCCGCCGAGGTGGCCGGGCTCGTACTCGGCGGGGGCCGCGAGTTCCTGCTCGCCTTCGACGGCCCCCACGCCCCCGGCGGCTACAACGGGAGGGCGTGGCGCCGGGTCCGGATCCTCGCAGCCGACCCGGTCCGGGCCCTCGCCGGCCTCCTCACCGCGACCGACCCCGACCCGCGCGGCCTGCTCCTGTCCGCTCCGGACGGCGAGACCTTCGCCGGCACGGTGCCGGGTGCCGACGGA
Source organism: Streptomyces sp. NPDC091371 (assembly GCF_040684275.1). Classification (NCBI taxonomy): domain Bacteria; kingdom Bacillati; phylum Actinomycetota; class Actinomycetes; order Kitasatosporales; family Streptomycetaceae; genus Streptomyces; species Streptomyces sp. NPDC091371. The sequence goes on along the minus strand of NZ_JBFBFP010000004.1, from coordinate 147,252 downwards.
CAGCCGCGGCTGATCTTCCTGACCGGCATCAGCGCCCGCGTCGACGCGGCCGCCGAGTCCGCGGCCCGGGAGAGCGACGAAGAGGGCGCGGCCGCCTGGGCCGCCTACCTGGCCGGTCTCGACCCGGACCCGGACCTCCTCGAAGCCGCTGCCGACGACCTCGCTTCGGACTGGAGCACACCGGAGGCCATGCGCCGGGAGTTGCTCCGGCCCTCCCCGCACCTGCTGGGGCGGTTCCCGCCGGACGAGCTGGTGGACGCGGTACTGGCACAGCCGGATCCGCGGCTCCGGCTCGCCACCGCCGATACGCACCCGCGCCTGACCTCCGCCCACTGGACCCGGCTGATCCGCGCGGCCGACACCGAACGGGAACGCCGGCTCCTCGCCATGCTCGCCGCCGACCGGCGCGTCGAGCTCGCGGAGGACACGTACGCGCTCCTGGTCGCCGATCCGTCGGCCAACGTCCGGTCCGAGGCCGCCCGGCTCACCGGCCTGCCCCCACGACACGCCGCCGCCCTGGCGCAGGACACGGACGCCGCGGTCCGGGACTTGGTCTGCCGGACGGCTTGGCCCGTGCTGTCGGCCGAGCGCCGCAAGGCCCTGCTCACCGACGAGGCGGCCCGCGTACGGACCGCAGCACTGCTGTGGCACCACCGGGACGAGCCGCTCTCGCGGGAGGTCTTCGTACGCGAAGAGCTGGGGGAGCGGGCCGTCGAGGACTGCCGTCTGGGGCCCGACCTCGTCGAGCACCTCCTCGCGACTGGGAACGCGCGCATGCGTGCGGCGCTGGCAGCCAATCCCCGCCTCGACCCCGAGACCGTGGCACGCCTCGCCCGGGACACGGACGCCGGGGTCCGCCACATGGTGGCCCTGCGCGCCGACCTCACCGAGGAGCAGCGGACCACGATCCCGGTGGACATCGACCCGGACGGCCACTCGGTCACCCTGCCCTGGGTCGCGGAGCTCCACGAGGACCCGGAGGCCATGCGCCGGCTCGCCCGCTCCTCCCACCACCTGGTGCGCCGGAGCGTGGCCAGCGCCCGGCGTCTGCCCCCGGACGTGGTCGAGCTGCTGGCCTGGGACCGCGACCGGGTCGTCCAGCTGTTCCTCGCCGAGTCGTGCGAGGACGCCCCCGCCGAGATGCTGCTGCGGGTGTGGACCTGGTGGACCGGCAGCCTGTCCTCCCCGGGGCGCCCCCGCACGCACCCGAACTTCCCCCGCGAGGGGCTGTTGCGCTACGCGGACGATCCGCACGGCCGGATGCGGCGGCTCGCCCTGGACGACCCCCTCTCGACCCCCGAACTCGTCGCCCGGTTCGCCCGGGACCGCGACCCGGAAGTGCGCTACCGGGCCGCCGAGGACCCGCGGCTGACCCTCGCCGACGCGGCCCGCCTGGCCGAGGACCCGGACGACTCCGTCCGTGGGGTCGTGCTGCGGGAGCGGAACCTTCCCGCGAGCGTCCTGACGGCACTGCTCCGGGATCCCGACGCGTCCCGGGACGCCGCCCGCAACCCCGGCATCCCACCCCACGTGGCCCGCGTCCGGGCGGCCTGCCACTAGCTCCGGGGGAGGTCCCTGACGAACACGAGCCCGTCGCTGTCCGCCAGGTGGGCCGGGTCGAACGGGGCGTAGCCGAACCAGGGCGACACGCGGGGCGCGGGCCCGGTGCCGCCGAGGGCGGCGGCCAGCCGCGCGGCGTCGATGAGGCAGCGCTCCTCCGGGAGCGCGTACAGAAGTCCTTCGAGGGTGTCCGGTGGCGGCGTGTCCACGCCCTGGTGCCGGATCGTGCCGAGGGCCGTGGCGACGAAGGCGTACTCCTCGCCGAGCCGGGCGCTCACCAGCGCCCCGGCGCTCCACCACTCCAGCGGTGCCCCGCCCATCCGCATCGTGCTCTTCTCCCGCTGGAGGTGGGAGTTGTGGGCGTGGACGAGTACCGGACCCCGGGCGGCGAGGGCGAGGAGGTTGTCGGCCATCATCCGGTCCCGGACGCTCACCAGCCGGGTCAGGCGGGCCGGCGAGGTGTCGGCCATCGAGTGGTGGTAGCGCAGCAGGCCGGTCGCGGTGCGTCCGTACAGGAGCGCCCGGTCCCACTCCTCCCGCGGGGTCGCCGCGATCAGGTGCGGCGTCTGCTGGTCGAGCAGTGCCGCCAGATCGTCGGCGAGCAGCCGCAGTTCCTTCGCCTCGGCCGACCGCCCCACGGATCGGGCCGGGTCCATCATCGCGGCGGGATCGGTCCACCGGTCGTCGTCGGGGCCGAGCAGCCGGTCGAGCGCGTCCGCGGTGCAGGGGAGCAGACCGGGGTCGACGTGGGCCGCGAGGTAGCCGTGGAGCGCGGTCAGGGCCTGGCGGGGGCCGGCGGCGGCAGTGGTCTCCAAAGGCCCGTCGAAGCCGGCGAAGCGGATCCGCTCGGGGGCGGGCCGCCCCTCGTTGTGGGCCCGCATCCAGCGCACGAGTGCGCGGTTGGCCGCGGAGGCGCCCCAGCCGTGGCTGAATCCGCGTTCCATGACCTTGTCGAGCGTGCCGGTGCCCGAGGTGACGTAGTCGTCCACGACCAGGCCCATCAGACAGTCGCTCTCGATCGCGATCGTCCCGTAGCCCTCCTGCTCGACGAGCTGCCGGAAGAGCTCGTTGCGCAGGTCGAGCAGGGCGTCCTCGCCGTGGGTGGGCTCGCCCAGGGCGAGCATCCGGGGCCGGGACGGAAGCAGCCGAAGGACGGCGGAGGCGTCGACGGCATGGGCGGTGTGCTTGATGTCTGCTGCCATGCCTTCAACGGTATCGTTGAACCTTCGGTGGAAACTTTTCCGCGATATCGTGGGATCTGTGGGACGAAACCTTCAAACGGACCGACAGCTCAGGCCGATCGACCTCGCACGCGGGTACGGCCTGTCGACCCAGGCCGTCAGGAACTACGAGGAGGCCGGCATCCTCCCGGCCGCCGGTCGCACGCCCCACGGCTACCGCACCTACACCCCGCTCCACGCGCTGGCCCTCGGCGCGTTCCTCGCCCTGGTACCCGGCCACGGACACCGGACGGCGACGTCGATCATGCGGGCCGTGAACCAGGACGAGACCGACGAGGCGTTCCGGCTCATCGACGAGAGCCACGCCCAACTACTCGACGACCGGCGGACGCTCCGGGCCGTGGAGCGCGCCCTCCGCGACCTGTCGCCCACCACCGCGCCGCCGGCCGGGACCGGCGGCACGTTCGTGGGGCCGCTCGCGGCCGAGCTCGGCATCCGCCCCGCGACGCTGCGCAAGTGGGAGCGGGCCGGCCTGGTGCGCCCGCGCCGGGACCCGCTGACCGGGTACCGGGTGTACGAAGAGGCCGACGTACGGGACGCCAGACTGGCCCACCAGCTGAGGCGGGGCGGCTACCTGCTGGAGCAGATCGCCCCGCTGATCGGCCACGTACGGGCGGCCGGCGGGCTGGAGCCGCTGGAGGCCGCGCTGGGGGACTGGCACGCACGGCTGTCCGTGCGGGGGAGGGCGATGCTGACCGGGGCTGCCGAGCTGGAGGGGTACCTGCGCGCAAGGGCGTGAGCCGGCAGCGGCAACAGGCCATCGGCCACCGGGAAAAGAGAAAGGCAAGGAGGTAATCCGCTCCTTGCCACTCTCAACATATAGCGCACCGGGGGGCTTGCGGCAAGGCCCCCACCGTGCCGCAGAATCATCGGCCTGAGCCCGAAACCTGCGGAAACGGACCCTTCATGATTGACGTGATCATTGCCGGCGGCGGACCGACCGGTCTGATGCTGGCCGCCGAACTGCGGCTGCACGGCGTGCAGGTGGTGGTGTTGGAGAAGCTGACCGAGCCGACCCTGCAGTCCCGCGGGCAGGGCCTTCACGCGCGCAGCGTCGAAATGATGGACCAGCGCGGGCTGTTGGACCGGTTCCTCGCGGTCAGCGAGAAGTTCCAAGTCGGCGGACTGTTCGGCGGCATCATGAAGCCGTGGCCGGACCGGCTGGACACGGCCCACCCGTTCGGCCTCGCCACCCCGCAGCCGGTCACCGAGCGGCTGCTGAACGAGCGGGCGCTCGAACTCGGTGCCGAAATCCGGCGCGGCAGCGAACTGGTGGGGCTGAGCCAGGACGAAGAGGGGGTGACCGCCGAGCTGGCCGACGGCACGCACCTGCGCTCGCGCTACCTCGTCGGCTGTGACGGCGGACGCAGCACGGTGCGCAAGCTGATCGGTGTGGGGTTCCCCGGCGAACCCGCCACCGTCGAGACGCTGTTGGGGGACATGGAGGCGACCGAGGATCCGGACACGATCGCCGCCGTCGTCGCGGAGGTCCGCAAGACCCAACTGCGGTTCGGTGCCCAACGCAACGCGGACGACGGCACGTACCGCATCGTCGTGCCGGCCGACGGCGTGTCCGAGGACCGTGCGACCGCGCCGACCCTGGAGGAGTTCAAGACGCAGTTGCGGGCCTTCGCAGGCACCGACTTCGGCGTGCACTCGCCCCGCTGGCTGTCCCGGTTCGGCGACGCCACCCGGCAGGCCGAGCGCTACCGCGTCGGCCGGGTGCTGCTGGCCGGCGACGCGGCGCACATCCACCCGCCGACCGGCGGACAGGGGCTCAACCTCGGCATCCAGGACGCGTTCAACCTCGGCTGGAAGCTGGCCGGCGCGGTCGCCGGCTGGGCCCCGGAGGAACTGCTGGACACCTACCACGCCGAACGGCACCCGGTGGGCGCCCGCGTGCTGGACAACACCCGCGCGCAGATCACGCTGCTGGGTACCGATCCGGGCGCGACGGCGCTGCGGGAACTGTTCGCGAAGCTGATGGACTTCGAGGAGGTGAACCGGTACGTGACCGAGATGATCACCGCGGTCGGGGTCCGCTACGACTTCGGCGAGGGCCATGAACTGCTCGGCCTGCGGATGCGGGACGTGGAACTGAAGCAAGGACATCTCTACGAGCTGATGCACGGCGGCCGCGGGCTGCTGCTCGACCAGACCGGCCGGCTCTCCGTCGAGGGCTGGGCGGACCGTGTCGACCTGGTCTCCGACGCCGGAGCGGAACTGGACCTGCCCGCAGTGCTGTTGCGGCCGGACGGCCATGTCGCGTGGGTCGGTGACGACCAGCGGGATCTGCTCACCCACCTGACGAAGTGGTTCGGCGCCGCCGCCGGCTGACCGGTTCGCCGGCTCGCAGCCGACGCCGCGTCCGGCCCGCTCCTGGTCGACGGAGCGGGCCGGACGCGTACGGCTTGGCCAGGACCGGCCCGTGCGAGCCCTCGTCGAGCGCGCCGTTCGACCCCGGTCAGGCCCGCCGCCTACGCGCTACGGGAGGAACGCCGGGACACGCGAGGCAGGCCGGCCGGCTTCGGCGCCGCCGCTGCCGCACATCGCCTCCCGCTGCAGCGCCTTCAGCGCGTCGTCGAGGGGGTGGTGCTGCGGCTGCCCCGAGGAGTCCGGCGCGTGCCACCTCTGGAGGTTGACCGCGACGGACATCTGGCGCTTGCCGTCGTCCCGGGTCAGGGAGATCGTCCCGGCCCCCCAGACGGTGCCGTCGTGGCCCCAGAAGGTGCCGCAACCGGGGACGTCGACCTTGTGCAGACCGAGGCCGTACTGGATCGTCGTCCCGTCCAGGGCGATCACCGGGATCGTGCGCTGCATCTCCGCCAGCGACGAGCGGCTGACGATCCTGCCGTCGAGCAGCTTGCCGTAGAAGCGGTTGAGATCGTCCATGGTCGACACCAGGGCGGCCCCCGTCCCCGTCCAGGACATGTCGTACACGCTGAAGTCGCGCGGCGGGTCGAGCAAGCCGAACAGGGCCTCGTACATCCGCGAGTGCGGTCCCTCGATGCGGGGCCCGGACGGGAACCCGGTGTGCCGGAGCCCTGCGCGCTCGATGACGTTCCGGGTGATGTACTCCTCGGCCGGGGTACCGGTCACCTGCTCCAGCAGCTGGCCGAGGATCAGCCAATTGGTGTTGGAGTACACCCCCGTGGGGCCTCCGGGCTCGCCCGCGGGAGGCGCGCCCAGCCCCAGTTCGATCAGCTCGGCCGGGCGGAACCGCCTGAACCGGTTGTCCTCCAGGCTCTCCGGCGAGGGGGTCTGGAGGGACGGGAACGCGTAGGGGATGTAGTCGGGGATGCCGCTCGAGTTGTTGAGCAGCATCCGCACCGTGATCTTCCGGCCGCGTTCTCCCGGCACCAACTGCGGCAGGTAGTCGCCGATCGGCGCGTCGAGCCGGATCCGACCCTGCTCGACCTGCTGCATGACGGCGGCGGCCGTGAACGTCTTCGTGATGCTGCCGACACGGTGCCGCATGCCGGGCGTCACGGGACGGCCGGTCGTGACGTCGGCGACCCCGGAAGCGCCGCGCCAGGTCCGGCCGGCGTCGCGCACCTCGGCGAACACCCCCGGCATCCCCGCGCGGTGGACGTCGTCCAGGGCGGACCGCAGCGCCGCGGCCCCGGGGGGCGCGGGAGCCGCCGTGACCGTGCCCGCACCCACGCACAGGGCAGTCAGGGCGGTCACGCTCGCACACATCATCAGGCGGATCTTCAAGACACGGGTCCTTTCACGGTCAATGGACGTAACGGGGACCCCCGCCGTGCTGTCGGCATCGAGTTCGGGATCCATGCGGGCCATCGTCACGGTCCGTCGCCCCCGGGGTCATCCGCCACCCGTCGGGCTTGCCGCCCCGATCCCGCGCCGATCGGCGCGCGGCGCCTGCTGCCGTGCGGGCTGCCCAGCCGGGTGCGGAGCCGGGGCGGGGCGCGTCCTCGAACGGGCGTGGCAGCATGTGGGGATGATCTTCCCCCATGCCGACGGCGACTACGCGATCAGCTCGATGTACTCCCTACCGGACGACGCCTGGTACGTGGAGCTGACGCTCGCCGCCGAGGAACTCCACCTCGCGACCGCGATCGTCCCCGACGAGGACCCGGCCAGGGAGCCGACGGTGTGCTTCTACACCTGCGAGCCGCACCGGGACCTCCCGTACGAGGTCGTGCGCTGGTTCATGGACCAGGTCGACGAGGAGATCCGCACGTCCCGCGCCTGGATGCTGCTGCGGCCCGAGCTGGTCGAAGTCGTCCACCGGCTGCGCCAGGAACACATGGGTGTCCTCCACGATGACGACTTTCCCGAAGTCCTGGCCGAAGTGCGTGCCGGGGTCCCCGAGGCAGACCTTCCCGCCGTCCTCGCCTCCGCCTTCGGCCGCAAACCCGACGGGGGCTTCGTGGACCACCCGCACATGCCGTGGCCCGCGGACGGGCAAGGGGAGACGGCCTAGGACCTGCCCAGGACTGGTTCCCTGCCACATCCGATGCCGCCGAGCTGTGGGGAAGTCCGCCATCGTGCACCCCCCGACCGGCTTCCTAGGCTCGCCGCAGGCCCGCGAGGGTGGACGGAAGGAGTCGCGGATGAGTGTGGACAAGGTGGTCGGGGATTCCCTCGAAGCGGTCGCCGACATCGATGACGGGGCGTCGGTCTCGGTCGGGGGGTTCGGCCTGTGCGGGATCCCGGGGGTCCTCATCGAGGCCCTCCGGGAGCGCGGGGTCGGCGGCCTGAAGGTGGTCTCCAACAACTGCGGTGTGGACGACTGGGGGCTCGGGCTGCTGCTGCGCGAGGGACGGATCGCCCGGATGACCAGCTCGTACGTGGGCGAGAACAAGGAGTTCGCCCGCCAGTACCTCAGCGGCGAGCTGGAGGTGGAGCTGGTCCCGCAGGGGACCCTGGCGGAGCGGCTGCGGGCCGGCGGCGCCGGCATTCCCGGCTTCTACACCCCCGCCGGTGTCGGCACGCAGATCGCGGACGGCGGCCTGCCCTGGCGGTACCGCGAGGACGGCACCGTCGCCGTGGCCTCGCCGCCGAAGGAGACGCGGACGTTCGGCGACCGCGCGTACCTCCTGGAGGAGGCCATCACCACCGACTTCGCCCTCGTCCGGGCCGCCGTCGGCGACCGGCACGGAAACCTCGTCTTCCACGCTTCCGCCCGGAACTTCAACCCCCTCGCGGCGATGGCCGGGCGCGTCACGGTGGCCGAGGTGGAGGAGCTCGTCGCCCCGGGCGACATCCCGCCCGACCAGGTCCACCTGCCCGGCGTCTTCGTCCAGCGGGTCGTCCGCGTCGCGCCCGACGATCCCGCCGCAGCCAAGCGCATCGAGCGGCGTACGACCCGCCCGCGCCCCGTCGAGGAGACCCGCTGATGCCCCTGACCCGCGAGCAGATGGCGGCCCGCGCCGCCCGCGAACTGACCGACGGCTCGTACGTCAACCTCGGGATCGGGCTGCCGACGCTCATCCCGAACCACCTCGCCGACGGCATCGAGGTGGTCCTCCACTCGGAGAACGGCATCCTCGGCGTCGGGCCCTACCCGGACGAGGAGGACGTCCACCCGGACCTGGTCAACGCGGGGAAAGAGACGGTGACCGCCGCCGCCGGAGCCTCGTACTTCGATTCCGCGCTCTCCTTCGGGATGATCCGAGGCGGCCACATCGACGTGGCGGTACTGGGGGCCATGCAGGTCTCGGCCTCCGGTGACCTGGCCAACTGGATGATCCCGGGGAAGATGGTCAAGGGCATGGGCGGCGCCATGGACCTGGTGCACGGCGCCCGCCGGGTGATCGTGCTGATGGAGCACACGGCACGCGACGGCTCCCACAAGCTCGTCGAGGAGTGCACTCTCCCGCTGACGGGCCGGGGGGTGGTGAACCGGGTCATCACCGACCTCGCGGTGATCGACGTCTCCGCCTCCGGCCTCCTGCTGCGCGAACTCGCACCGGGGGTGAGCCTGGACGACGTCCGGGCGGCCACCGGCCCGGAACTGGCGGTCGCGGGCGGCCTGGCCGTCCGTACCCGATAGCAGGGCGGCCGGGACGGGGCAACGGGGCGCGGACCACAGCCATTTCGGCCGGCTGTGGTGTGCACCACCGTACTGGGCGGGCGGCTCCGGCTCCTACGGTTACCCGCACACCAGCCCGTCCGTACCGATGAGGACGGTGCTGCCACCCGCACAGGGAGCCGCCATGCCGTCGCGCGCCACCTCTTCGAAGCCGCTGCCGTCCGCGCAGCCGTCCCGTACCCCGCCGGGAGGCGGACGGTGGCGCCGGGCCCTCGGCCGGATGCCGGCGGTGGTGGCCCTGGTGGCGGGGGCGGCACTGCTCTCGCCCGCCCCCGCCGCCCGGGCCGCCGTCTCCCTGCAGAGGATCAGCGCCTTCGGCACCAACCCGGGCGCGCTGAACATGTACGCGTACCAGCCCGCCGGTATGCCGGCCCGCCCCGCGGTGGTGGTCGCACTGCACGGCTGCACCCAGAGCGCCCAGGTCTACGCCGACAACTCCGGGCTGACGCAGTTCGCCGACCAGTACGGGTTCCTGCTGGTCTTCCCCGAGACGACCTCCGCGAACAACAGCAGCCAGTGCTTCAACTGGTTCGAGCCCGGCGACACCAAGCGGGGCCAGGGCGAGGCCGCCTCCATCCGGCAGATGGTCGCGCACGCCGCCTCCGCGTACGGCACCGATCCCGCACGGGTGTACATCACCGGGCTGTCGGCGGGCGGCGCCATGACCTCGGTGATGCTGGCCGCCTACCCCGAGGTGTTCGCGGCGGGCGCGGTCATCGCCGGCATCCCCTACGCCTGCGCGAACTCGGTGGTCACCGCCTACTCCTGCATGAGCCCGGGTACGGACCGCACCCCGGCGGCCTGGGCCCAGGGCGTCCGCGACGCGAACCCCGGCCGCACCGGGCCCTGGCCGAGGGTCGCCATCTGGCACGGCGACAGCGACACCAAGGTCGTACCGAAGAACGCGGAGGAACTGCGCGACCAGTGGACGGCCGTCCACGGCCTGGACCAGAGCGCGGACCGCACCTCCACCATCGGGCCCAACAGCACCCGCAGGGAGCAGTACCTGGCCGCGGACGGCAGCGTCGCCGTCGAAGTGGACCGGGTGCCTTCCCTCGCGCACGGGACTCCGGTGGATCCGGGCAGCGGACCGCAGCAGTGCGGCGCCACCGGGACGGCGCACTTCATCCGCTCGATCTGCTCCAGCCACTGGATCACCGGCTTCTTCGGCCTCGACGCCTCCACCCCGCCCCCGGGCGGCCTGCCCGCCCCCGCGGGCCTCGCCGCGACCGGGGTCACCGACACCACCGTCACCCTGGACTGGAACGCCGTCGGCGGCGCCGCCTCGTACGCCGTCTACCGCGACGGCTCCCGCATCGCCACCCCGGACGCCTCCCCGTTCACGGACACCGGACTCGAACCCGGCACCGGCCACACGTACGCCCTCGCCGCCCGGGACGGCGCCGGCGTCGAGGGCGCCCGCTCGGCGGACGTCAGCGCCACCACCACGGGCGCCGCGGCCCGGTGCTGGACCGCGAACAACTACCAGCACGTCCAGGCCGGACGTGCCACCACCAACGGCGGCTACGCCTACGCCAAGGGCTCGAACCAGAACCTGGGCCTCTACAACACCTTCGTCGTGCACACGCTGAAGGAATCCCCGGCCGGCCACTACGTCATCGCCGACGGCACCTGCCCCTGACACCCGTACACGTTCCACCGGAGGTAACCGTGCACCTGTCCCGCACCACCGCCCTGCGGCGGTCCGTCGCCGCGGCGGCGGCGCTCGTCACCCTCGCCACCGTCCCCGCGGCCGCCCAGGAGCGGGGTGATACCGGCGAAGGCGCGACGGCCCCTTGCGCGAGTCTCCACCGGCTGAGGGTGCCCGGCGCCGAACACCAGGAGAGAGCCTGCCTGGCCGAGCTCACCACGGCCGGAACCGTCGCCTCCGGCCACACCGACCCGGCCGACTGGGCGGGGCTGACCCCCGCCGGACTCGCCGCCCCCAGCGGCGTCCCCGGAATCCAGATCGACGGATACTTCCCCGACACCTCGACGGCCAACACCAACCACGGCTGGCAGCACGACGCCCAGTTCGTGATCCGGCTGCCCGACCGCTGGAACGGCGGCCTGGTCGTCGCCGGTTCGCCGGGGGTCCGCGAGCAGTACGCCAACGACCGGGCCATCGCCGACTGGGTCCTGGCCCGCGGGTACGCGTACGCCGCGACCGACAAGGGCAACACCGGGGTCGCCTTCCACCGCGACGGCCGCGCACCCGGTGACGCGATCGCCGAATGGAACACCCGGGTCACCCAGCTCACCCGCGCCGCCCGGGCCGTCGTCGCCCAGCGCTACGCACGGCCCCCCGCCCGCACGCTCGCCACCGGCATGTCCAACGGCGGGTACCTCGTCCGCTGGCAGCTGGAGAACCATCCCGAGCTCTACGACGGCGGTGTCGACTGGGAGGGCACCCTGTGGCGGGAGGAAGGCCCGAACCTGCTCACCTTCCTGCCGCCCGCCCTCGCCGCCTACCCCGCCTACGCGGCGGGCGGCGAGGGAGCCGGGCCCGCCCACCGGCAGCTGACCGCGGCCGGCTTCCCGGCCGGCTCGGAGTTCCTGTGGCCCTTCCACCACGCGTACTACTGGGACCTCACCCAGCGCATCTACCGCGAGGAGCTGGACCCGGACTACGACGGCCCGCTCGAGGCCGGCCACCCCTTCTGCGCACCCGGCACCCCCGCCTGCGACGCCGACTACGACTACCCCTCACGGCCCGACGCGGTCCGTGACGCGGTCTCGAAGGCCGCCCTCACCGGCCGGATCGGCAAACCCCTGATCACGGTGCACGGAACCCTCGACGTGCTGCTGCCCATCAGCCAGGACTCAGACGTCTACGCCCGCATGGTCGGCGACGCCGGGCGCGGCCACCTCTTCCGCTACTACCGGGTCGAAGGAGGAACCCACGTCGACTCGCTGTTCGACGCCTTCCCCGACCGGCTCCGGCCCATCCTCCCGTGCCACCGCGCCGCCTTCACGGCCCTGGAGGACTGGATCGGCCGCGGCGTGCGGCCGCCGGCCGGCCGCACGCTGCCCCGGCCCGCCTCCGCCGGCCCCGGGGAACTGCTGACGAGCTGCCCGCTCGGCCCGTGAGCCCCGCTGGTGGACTCCACCACCCCACCGGCCACGACTGTGGAGGCCGGACACATGGGGCCGGTGCCCGCACGTCACGCATGATTCCCGGCATGACTAGCGGAATCACACCCCCGTCCGACGGAACCGCAGGTGTCGACCTCTCGGGCCGCACCGCCATGGTGACGGGCGCCGGCAGCGGGATCGGCCGGGCCTGCGCCCAGGCGCTCGCCGCCGCCGGCGCGCTCGTCCACGTGGTCGACCTCGACGCCGCGGCGGCCACCTCGGTCGCCGAGGCGGTCGGCGGGCGCGCCCACGTGGTGGACCTCGCCGACGGCCGGCTCGTGGCGGAGCTGCCCACCGCGATCGACATCCTGGTCAACAACGCGGGACTGCAGCACGTCGCGCCCCTCGCCGACTTCCCCGTGGAGCGGTTCGAACTCCTCCAACGGGTGATGGTCCAGGCCCCGTTCCTCCTCATCCGCCAGTGCCTGCCGCACATGTACGCACGCGGCTGGGGCCGGATCGTGAACGTCTCCAGCGTGCACGGCCTGCGCGCCAGCGCCTTCAAGGCCGGATACGTGACCGCCAAGCACGCCCTCGAAGGCCTGAGCAAGGTCACGGCCCTCGAAGGGGCCCCGCACGGAGTCACCAGCAACTGCGTCAACCCCGGCTATGTCCGCACACCCCTCGTGGAACGGCAGATCGCCGCCCAGGCCGCCGCCCATGGCATCGACCCGGAGCAGGTGGTCGGTGAGGTGATGCTCAGCCGCTCCGCGGTCAAGCGGCTGATCGAACCGGAGGAGGTCGCCGGCGCCGCCGTATGGCTCTGCGGCCCGCACACCGGCTACATCACCGGCGCCTCCCTCCCCGTCGACGGGGGATGGAGCGCCGCCTGACCACGCGGCGTCAGCGGCCGCTCGTGTCACCGCCCTCGCGACGCCTGCGGCGGCTTCGGCCGAGGGCCGCCGCCAAACCGATCAAGCCGCCCGTGATCGCACCGGACACGAGGATGCGCAGCAGGTCTTCCATCGAGTTCTCCGCTCCTGATCGACTACGAACGGGGACACTAGCGGCGCGCGGGCGGCCTGGCTTGGACAAATTTGCGCTCGCCCCTCACAGGGCGAGGGCTCCCTCCGCCACGCGGGCGGTGGCCATCCGGCCGGGGGTGGTGCCGGCCAGTGCGCGGAACTCGCGGTTGAGGTGGGCCTGGTCGTAGAAGCCGCAGGCGGCGGTCACCCGGGTGGGAGTCGCGTCCTCGCGCGTGAGGAGCCGCACGGCCCGGTGGAAGCGCAGCACCCGGGCGGACATCTTGGGCGTCAGGCCGACCTGTTCGGTGAAGCGGCGGACCAAGTGGCCCTGGCTCCAGCCCACTTCGGCCGCGATCCGGGCGACCGGGAGGTTCCCGTGGGCGTCGGACAGCAGCCGCCAGGCGTGGCCCACCTCGGGGGCCGGGAGCGGCCCGCGTGCGAGCCTGGCCGACAGGGCGATGTCCAGCAGGTCGAACCGCGCGGCCCAGTCACGGGTGGCCGCCAGTTGCTCCACCAGCACACCGGCCTCCGGACCGAGGACGTCGCAGAGCTCGACCACCCGGTTGGTCAGCTCGCCCATCGGCACGGCGAACAGCCGATAGGCCCCCAGCGGGGTCAACTCCAGCCGGATCGCCTCCTGGCCGCCGGGATGGTCGCACACCCGGGACCCGTCCTCCAGCCCCGCGACCAGCGAGCCGGTCACCTGGCTGAAGGCCGGGCCCGCGTCGCCCAGCCGGCGGATCTGGGCGAACGGCTCACCCAGGCTGATCACCACGACGGCCCGACCGGTGGGGACCAGCCGCACCCGGTAGGGCGTGGCCGCCGCATCCCAGTAGCCGGCGTAGCTGTGCAGGATCGGCCGCAACTGTGCGGGCCACGGCCGGGTCACCCGCCACCGGGCACCCACCCGCGTCACGCGGACCGCGCGGTCCCCCTGCCCGGCGATGGCGGTCCGTCCGGCCACCGACACGTCCCCCTCCCCGCTCTCAGCGCCAGGAGGGGTGGCCCTCGACGGAGGTGCCCGCGCCGAGTTGGCGTTCGCCGGTCCCGTCCGCGCGTACGGCCCAGATCACCGTCTTCTCGTACGGGCCGCGGACGAAGGCCAGCCAGGCGCCGTCGGCGGACCAGGCGGGATCCATCTCGTGGGCCGCGCCGGCCACCAGCCCCCGGTCGTCGGTGCCGTCCGCGTCCACGAGGCGGATGTCGCCCTGGGTGCCGCTGCCGTAGGTCCCCGCGGTGTACGCGAAGGCCGCGCCGTCCGGGGACCACACCGGGTCGAGCGCCGGGTGGGGCAGCCGGGTCACCTGCTGGGGGGCGCGGCCCGGGGCGGCGGGGTCGACCAGGTGGATCTGCCAGTTCTCGGGCTCGGTCTGCAGGCACACCGCGATGCGCTTGCCGTCCGGCGACCACGCGGGGTCCTCGACCTGGCCCGCGCCCGAGGTGAGCTGGACGGCCGAGCCGTCGGCGACGGTCACCACGAACAGCTGCTGTACGCCGTCCTTCTTGCGGAGCACGGCGAGCCGGGTGCCGTCCGGCGACCAGGACACCCTGCCGCCGGCGATGGAGGCGACCCGCCGCGTGTTCGAGCCGTCGGCGTTGGCGGTCCAGACGGCGTGGCCCTCGGGCGTGGTGCGGGTGAACGCGAAGGACCTGTGGTCGGGGGACCATTGGGGCAGGCTGTCGCACGCGTCCGCTGCCACGAGCCGCACGGGCTTGTCCGTTCCGGCGTCCTGGCGGGCGATGGTGCTGAGGCAGGTGCCGGGCCGGCCCGAGGCGAGGTCCTGCCGGATCAGCAGGGGTCCGGTCGGGAACGGAGCGGGGCCCGGGGCGGAGGCGGACCCGGTGGGTCCCGTGCCGCCGGACTTGCCGCCGCCATCGGCCGATCCCGTCCAGGGATGCCACACGAGCAGCCCGATGGTCGCCAGGGAGGCCACGACGGCCGCCGCCACCACCGCGGTGCGCCGTCGGCGCCGCTCGCCGGAGGGCTGCGACGCCCCGCCGGGCTGCGGCGACTCGGCGGGTACGGGGAGGAGCGGCGTGGCGGGCCCCGTCACCGTGCGCCACTGTTCCGTACGGGGCTCCGCGCCGACGGGGGCGGGGGTGTCCGGTGCGGTCTCGGGCGCAGAGTCATGCGCAGAGCCATGCGCAGAGGCCGGCGCGGCGGGCGGCGCCGCCGGCTCCTCGCGGGGAAGCAGTTGGGACGCCTCGTCCGGCAGCCAGCCGCCACCGGCCGGGTGGCGGACGGTCAGGCCGGCCAGCAGGGCGGCGGGGGTGGGCCGGGCGGCCGGGTCCTTGGACAGGCAGGCGCCGATGGCTTCGCGGAGTTCGACGGGGACGGCGGTCAGGTCCGGCTGCTCGTGGACGACCTTGTAGTGCCGGGCCGCGGACGGGCCGTCGCCGAAGGGCGTGCCGCCCGCGGCCTGGGTCAGCACCACCCCCAGAGCGAACATGTCGACCGCGGGGGTCA
Source organism: Streptomyces sp. NPDC091371 (assembly GCF_040684275.1). Classification (NCBI taxonomy): domain Bacteria; kingdom Bacillati; phylum Actinomycetota; class Actinomycetes; order Kitasatosporales; family Streptomycetaceae; genus Streptomyces; species Streptomyces sp. NPDC091371. The sequence continues at coordinate 131,826 of NZ_JBFBFP010000004.1, read as the reverse complement.
CGGCGCCGCCCATCAGCTGCTCGGGCGCCAGGAACCCCGGCGTGCCGACCTGCAGCCCGGTCTGCGTCAGGGCCGTACCGTCCAGAGCCCGCGCGATGCCGAAGTCGATGACGCGCGGCCCGTCCTCCGCGACGATGATGTTGGCGGGCTTGAGGTCGCGGTGGATGACCCCGGCCCGGTGGATCGCCTCCAGCGCCTCGGCCAGGCCCGCCGCCAAGACGGTGAGCGTGTCCAGCGGCAGCGCTCCCACGCGCGCGAGCACCGCTTGCAGGGTGGGGCCGGGTACGAAGGCGGTCACCAGCCACGCCGGGTCCCCGTCGGGATCGGCGTCGACCACCGGAGCGGTGTGGAAGCCGCCGACCCGCCGCGAGGCCGCCACCTCGTCGGCGAACCTGCGCTTGAAGCCGGGCTCGTTGCTCAGCTCGGGACGTACGACCTTGACGGCCACGGCGCGGCCCGACTGGGACCGGCCCAGGTAGACCACTCCCATGCCCCCCTGGCCGAGCCTTCCTACCAGTCGGTAGCGGCCCTCGCCGACCGAGGTGGGATCGCCCGCTTCGAGCGGCTTCATGGGTCCCCCGTTTCACACCTTGTGCAATGAACAGCCTCTCCTTACCCGCCGCGTCGTGTACCAGTCAAGCCGAGGCCTCGGTGAGCCTCGGGGCAGTGGCGGCGAACCCTCAGGGCGTGCGCCAGCGCGCGGAGGTCCGGCTGGTCGCCTTCCACAGCTCGGGACCCCCGGCAGGGGCGGGCCACACCTGGATCAGGTACTCCTCGACGGGATCGCCCGCCATGCGCGGGTCGCCGTCGTCGCGGTTCCTGCCGTGGACGCGGATCCGGTAGTCACCGGGGCCGGGAAGGTCCAGCCGGCCGGCCGGGTCCACTTCCGTTCCGGTCGTCGCGAAGTCGATGAACGCGGAATCCCACGAGACGGGCACCTCGGCGACGTCCTGCCACCCGTCCACGGCCAAGGGCGGGGTCTCATCCCAGAGCTGGGCGGTGACGGCGACGCGGCCGATCTCCTGCCCGCACAGGATGCGGGCGCTGCCGTCGTCCGGGTCGGCCTCGACCAGTCCGTTCAGCGCCCACTCGGGTTCGAACTCGGCCACGAGGTCCTCCCCCGTGAGGTCGATGGTGCCGGCGTCGACGTGAACGGTGCGGGTGGTGGTGTGCTGCGGGGCGGGCATGCGGGGTTTCCCCTCGGAGTCGAAGCGGAACGGGGCCGCACCCATGGTGGGTGCGGCCCCTGCTCTCGTGTGGCCGGTTCGGCGGAAGTGCCGGCCTACGGCGGGCGCGATCAGTCGCTGCCGCAGCCCACCGGTCCCATCGCCTGGGGCGGTGCCACAGCACCAGCGGCCTTGAGGACACGGACGTAGAACGCGTCGCCCTCCAGGACCCGCTGACCGTTCAGCGACGCCTTGCGCAGGCTGCCCTCACGGGAGTTGTCGCCCCCGTCGAGGAAGTGGCACGAGTAGTCGGGGTTCCGGCTGGCCCCCTCCAGCGACTGGGCGAAGGGGTACTCGTCACACGCCAGCCCGCTGCCCGGCGGAGGCCGCGGCACGCCGCGGCCGCAGGCCACGTCACGGTTCGCGTCGATGATCGTCTCGTCGAAGGTGCGGTGCAGGGCGTACCGGGTACCCGGCTTCCCCCACGGCTGGTCCAGGTTCCGCTGTGCCCAGTCGACGTGCCAGGCCACCGCGTCGACCCTGGGGTTGGCGGTGTCCAGCACCCAAACGGCCGCGACGTCCGGGTAGACACAGCCGCCGGTCGCCACGGGTGTGATCCGGGGGGTGCTGTCGCAGCGCGGCCGGAAGGTCTCGCCGATGAGCGCACTGCCCTCGTCGTGACGGGGAGCGTCCAGGGTGGCGTACGGCCGGATGCTGTCGCTGACCAGGTCGCGGCCCGGCGACGAGACCGTGAACTCGTACGTTCGGGTCTGGTTCGGGAAGAGGAACTGCTCACCCGACTCGTCCACTTGGCAGTGGTTGCAGTCGAAGCCGACCCGGCCGTTGGTCAGCCAGCCCGCCCATGAGGACGGGTCCGTCAGCCGCAGCTCCACCTTGTACTTCGACTCGTAGCGATTGCGCGGGTTGAGGGTGGACGTGACCTTGGAGTGCAGGTTCGCCGTCCCGGCGGGTGTCCCGTTGATCGTGTAGACCACCGGTATCTTCACGTTCGAGCACGATTCGGTCCGGGTGAGCCGGATGAACCCTTCGGCGCAGTCGACCGCCTGGGCGCCGACGCCGCCTTCGTTCTCGTCTTCCTTGAGGGTCGTCGCCCTTTCCGGAGTTCCCAGCTTGATCGCGAGCTGACCCGGTCCAGAGTCGCTCGGTTCGGGCGCGGCGCCCGCAGGCGTGGCCACTGCCAGTGAGATCAGCAGGGCCGTGCCGAGTGCTGCGACTGCCGCGCGTGTCCTGCTTAACGGTCCTTTACCCATGCGGGTGAGTCCTTCGTCAGTCGAACGGATGGACCCGTGCATGCTGAAACGTTCGGCGGCGGGCGGTCAACAGGTTGTTGAGATCTACCGGACGTCCTCACGCAAACCACCCGACCCGTACGCATATCCCTCACGGTCGGGGGAGGGCGCCGCCTCCTTCCTGTGCCGATCCTGCGGGCTTCCTTAAGGGACCTTGAAGAACGCCTCCGAGAGGCTCTTTTGGCTGGTCACCGCCCTAGGCTCGGGCGGACCCGTCCCCCTCTCTCTGTGAGGTGCTACAGGCATGAGCCCCAGCCGAACTCCCGGAACACCGTCCCGTGTCGAGGTACGACGGAAGAAGAAGACGCGCACCCGCATCGTGCTGTCCCTCACCGCGGCGGCCGCCGTGGTGGCGGTCGGGGTCGCGGTGGCCGATTCCGACGGCGGAGCGCGCGTGGACCAACGGGCCGACGGTACGGCGGGCTCCGGCAAGGAGGAGTCGACGGCCACCCCCTCGCCCGCCCTCCCCACGCTCGGCGCCGACGCCGCTTCGGCGACGGGCGCGATGCCGTCGGCGACGCCCGGCGGGGACGCCACGGGATCCGCTACTCCCACGAAGTCCGCGGCACAGCAGGGCAACCCGGCCGGCCAGGCGTCCACCCAGCCCGCCAAGCCCGCGCGGACACCCGCGACGGCCGGCGGCGGCTCCGGCAGCTCCGGCGGTTCGTCCGGCGGCTCCTCGGGCGGATCCGCGAGCGAGTCCGCGGTCCTCGCCCTGGTCAACAAGGAGCGGGCCGCGGCGGGCTGCGGTCCCTTGGCCGCGCACGACAAGCTGAGCGCGGCGGCACGGGCGTACAGCGACACCATGGCCCGCAGCGGTGTCATGTCCCACACCGGACCCGACGGATCCACCATGACCACCCGGGTGGAAGCCGCCGGATACGGGTGGTCCCGACTCGGCGAGAACATAGCCCGCGGCCAGGCGGACGCCGACGCGGTCATGAAGGCCTGGATGAACAGCTCCGGCCACCGGGCCAACATCCTCAACTGCTCCTTCAAGGAGATCGGCATAGGCGTCCACAAGGGCGACGGCGGCCCCTGGTGGACGCAGGACTTCGGAACGCCGAAGTAGCCGAAGCAGCGGCCCCCGCCGTCGCTCCCGCCCCGGCCGCCCGGCGGCACACGTCCTCCGACCCGCACGCGGGCCAGGAGGACGTCGGCGTTCGCCCGCGGACCAGGGGCCGGCCGCGGCCGTTCCGGGGGAGGTGGTCAGGAGTGGCCCGGCGCGTCGGCCACTATGGGGCCGTGCCTCCCATCCCGCGCTACCTGCTCATATGGCTGTCGTGCACGGCCGCCAGCGTGACCGCCGTGCTCGGCACGGTCCAGTTCGTGGTCGGTTCGACCAGGCATACGCCTCCGGTGGCGCGGTCCGCCCCGATGGTCTTCGATTCGCCGCCCGCGTGGCAGGCGGGGCAGGGCGCGCCGCCGAGCCCGCAGTCCCCGAGCGCGTCCCCCAGCGCCTCGCCCGCCGAGACCGGGCGACCGTCCCCCTCCGCTTCGGCGTCCAGCCCCAAGGCCTCGACGGGAACACCCCGCACGACGGCGCCGAAGCCCGCCGTCGACTGCGAGGGCGGTCCGGGCCTGCACACCGTCCCCTCGCAGGGCGGCAAGGTGACGGTCCGGTACGGGAGCGGCGGCGTCTGCCTGATCTCCGCGGTGCCCGGCCGGGGCTTCAAGACCACCACGTCGCAGACCGCGGACGACACCCTGACGGTCACGTTCACCAGCTCGGACCACCGCTCGGTCATCACGGCGACGATCGACCCGGTGGCGAAGGCCACCGTGCGGGAGAGCTCGCTCTGAGGACCCGGGCGCTGCGGGCGGTTCACACCACTCGCACCCCTGCTCCGCTTTGGGGTGCTTCACCTCCCGTATGCGCTCATCGCCCGGGTACCGGCGAAGCGGAACGTGAGCTGTTCCTTAGGGGAACCTGAAGATCGCGCTCACGCGGTTCCGGCGGCCCGGCGCGGTCCTATGCTCGCGTCAGCCGAGCGGCCCTCGGCGCCCGGGCCTGATGCCCCGGCGCCCCGTCGGACCGCCGGCTTCACCGATCCGGAAGGCGTCCCGCCCTTCCCGGAACCCGAACCGCGCCCTGGGGTGTCCTCGCCATGACTTCACGCATACTCCGACCCGTCCGACTGCCGCTCATCGCCGCGGCCGTGGTCGCGGCCGGCCTGACCACGGCCTGCGGGCCGTCCTCCCAGCCCGTCGGCGCCGCCTCCGCCTCCGCTGCGGGACAGCCGTCCGCGACCCTCCCCGCCGGCATGGAGTCCGCGTCCCCGTCCACCGAGGCCTCCCCGACCGCCCCGGCCTCTCCGTCGGCGTCCGCCGGCAGCCCGTCCGCCTCCTCGCCGGCCCCCTCGCGAACCCAGACGGCCTCGGCCGCGCCCAAACCGTCCCGTACGTCCGCCGCGCCCGCCCCGGCGCGGATCCCCGGGCCCGGCTACGACAGTTCGGCCGATGCGCAGAAGCTGATCGACGCGGCGCTGAGCGCGGCCAAGGCCGACGGCAGGATGGTGCTGCTCGACTTCGGCGCCAACTGGTGCGGCAACTGCAAGGCGGCCGACAAGGTGTTCGCGCAGCCGCAGACCGCGGCGATCCTCGGAGCCTCGTACCACCTCGTCAAGGTCGACATCGGCGGCAACGGCTCCGCCAACTCCGCGCTCCTGCGCAAGTACAGCCCCTCGGGCGGCAGTTACAAGATGCCCGTCCTGATCGTTGTCACGCCGTCCGGTACGGTGCGCACCGACACCCACGCCACCGGGAACCCCTCCCTGACCTCGGAGGGGATCAACTCCTTCCTGCGTCAGTGGGCGTCATGAGACGACCGGTTCCGCGGCCCGCCGCCCTCGCCTGCGCCGCTCTCGTGGTCGCGGCCGGCGGCTGCGTCTTCGCGGCCTCGGGCGGCGCGGGCGCGCACGGCGGCGACGGCGGCCCTTCGGCCGGGCCTGCGGGCGTCGCCGTCCGGGCCGCGGCCGAGGCCGCGGTCGTGGAGCCCGGCGCCCGGCCGGCCGCGCCCGCGCTGGCGGGCGAGGACCTGGACGGGCAGCCGGTCGGCCTCGACGGGTTCCGGGGGCAGGTCGTCGTGCTCAACGTGTGGGGGTCGTGGTGCGGACCCTGCCGGGCCGAGGCCGACGATCTCGCGCGGCTCAGCGAACGCACCCGGGCGGACGGGGTCCGGTTCCTCGGGATCAACACCCGCGACCGGGACCGCGCGGCCGCGCAGTCCTTCGTACGCGCCCACGGCATCGGCTTCCCCAGCCTCCACGACCCGGCCGGCGAGCTCCTGCTCCGCTTCCCTCCCGCGCTCCTCAACCCGCAGACGATCCCGTCCACCCTCGTGATCGACCGTCGCGGACGCGTCGCCGTCAGCATCGGGGGCGCGGTCACCGACCAGGAGCTGGGGCCCCTGCTGGCGCGTGTGGTGGAGGAAGGGCCATGACGCCGCACACGGGCGTGACGCTCCTCGCCGCGGACGCCCCGTCCCTGCTCCAGGGGGCGCTGGCCGTCGCCGCTCCCGTGGCCTTCTTCGCGGGCCTCGTCTCCTTCCTGTCGCCGTGCGTACTGCCGCTCGTACCCGGCTATCTCAGCTACGTGACCAGCCTGTCGGTCTCCGACCTGGCCGACGCCCGCGGCGGGCGACGCGGGCGCATGGCCGCCGGCGCGCTGCTGTTCGTCCTGGGTTTCACGGCGGTCCTGGTCTCCGGAGGCGCCCTGTTCGGCTACTTCGGCCGCACCCTGCTGGCGCACCAGGAGGTGGTCACCCAGGTGCTCGGCGGCTTCACCGCGCTGATGGGGCTGTCCTTCATGGGCTTCCTGCCGGGCTTCACGCAGCGGGAGTTCCGCAGCCACCGGCGGCCGGTGCTCGGCCTGGCGGGCGCGCCCTTGCTGGGGGCGGTGTTCGCGGTCGGATGGACCCCGTGCATCGGCCCGACGCTGGCCGCCGTACAGGCGCTCGCCTGGAGCGAGGCGAGCGCGGCGCGCGGAGCCCTGCTGATGGCGGCGTACTGCCTCGGGCTGGGACTGCCGTTCATCCTGGCCGCGCTGGCCTTCCGGCGCGCCCTGGGCGCCTTCGGCCTCGTCAAACGCCACTACCCGTGGGTCCTGCGGATCGGCGGCGGCATGCTCGTGCTCGTCGGCGTGCTGCTGGCCACCGGCGTGTGGAACGACCTGGTGTACCGGCTGCAGTTGTGGAGCGCGGCCTTCACCACGGCTGTCTAGTGCTGTGGCCGGAAAGGTTTGCCGGGTCGCGGTGTCCGGTGCGGTGCATCGCAAGGCGGAGGGCCGCGGCTCGTACTGGACGTACTTGCGCGGTCCGACAACGCAGCGAGGTGCCGTGCCGGGCGCCGTGACCCGGTGAACCTTGCCGGTCACAGCACTAGCCCCCTGCCACCCACCCCTTTCCCAGCCTTTCCCACCCTTCCCGAGTCCAGAGGTACCGATGAACCCTTCCCCGTACGCGAGGCGTTCCCGGGCGGCGAGCGCCGCTGCCGCCCTCGTCACCGTGGCCGCGCTCGCGGCGTGCGGCCAGCAGACTGCCGAGCGCGGCGACGCCGCACCCACGACCCGCTTCACCGAGAACGGGGTCACCGTCACGCTCTCGGTGTCCGACTGGCACACCCGGAACGGCACCCTCACCGCGGTCTTCACCCCCGAGGTGGGGTTCCACCTGTACAGCACCGATCTGCCGGCCACCGGGATCGAGGGCGTAGGCCGGCCGACCGCCATCGGCGTCACCGGGGCCCTGCGGGCGGAGGGGAAGCCGGCGGCCGCGGCGGAGGTACGGACGATCAGCCTGCCCGGCGTCGACGCCCCGGTGCCCGTCTACCCGGACGGTCCCGTCACCGTCACCCTGCCCGTCAGCACGGCCGGAAGCGGGGACGCGACGGTCCTGCTCGGGTACGCGAGCTGCAGTGCGCGGGAGGGCTGCACCATCCCGGTTGCCGACCGTCCCGTGCACCTGCGCGTCACCGACGACGGCCCGGTCTTCGCCGGTGCCCGATAGGAACGATCGTTCACCTAAGGTGTGCCCATGCCCAGCGTCCTGGTCGTGGAAGACGACCCCAGCATCCGCCAGTCCCTGATCGAGGTCCTGGCGGAGCACGGGTATGCCGTACGCAGCGCCGCAGACGGGTTCGGCGCCCTGCGCGAGGTCACCCAGGTACCCGTCGACGCGGTGGTCCTCGACCTGGGGCTGCCCGATCTGGACGGAGGAGACGCACTGCGCATGATCCGGGGCATCTCCTCCGTTCCCGTACTGGTGGCCACCGCCCGCGACGACGAGACGGAAATCATCAAGCTCCTCAACGCGGGCGCCGACGACTACCTGGTCAAACCCTTCTCGGGGGGACAGCTCATCGCACGCCTCGCCGCGGTCCTGAGGCGCACCAGCCACGTTCCCCCCGTCCGGGCCGCGCACGCCGTTCAGGGGCCGCGCCCGGCGCCGGCCGCCGAACCGCTGCGCGCCACCACCGTGGGCGAGCTGGCGGTCGACCCCGGGGCCCGCACCGCCCACCTGGCGGGCCGGGAACTCCACCTCACCCGCCGGGAGTTCGACCTCCTGGCCTTCCTCGCCCAGCACACCGGCCAGGTCGTCTCCAAGCGGCGCCTGCTGACCGAGGTGTGGCGCGAGCCGTACGTGGACGACCAGACCGTCGACGTGCACCTGTCCTCCCTGCGCCGCAAGCTCGGCGAACGCGCCGCCGCCCCCCGCTACTTGCTGACCGTCCGAGGCGTCGGCATCAAGCTGGTGGCGCCGCGGTGAGACGCTCACTGGCGGGAGTGGCGCTGGCCGTGACGTCGATGGTCGCGCTCTCCTTCCTCATACCGCTGGCCGCACTGGTGATGTCACTGGTCAAGGAGCAGAGCATCACCGCGGCCGAGCAGCGGGCCGCCGCCCTGGCCCCGGTGCTGACGCTGACCACGGATCCGTCCGCGCTGCGGGAGTCCGCGGCGAGTCTGGACGCCACCGAGCACGTCGTCGTCCACCTGCCGGCCGCCCCCGCCATCGGCAGCTCCCGGGCCCCCGCGGCACTGCTCGAACGGGCCCAGCAGGGGCGCGAGTCCATCTCCCAGGAGATCCCCGGCGGCTGGATATGCCTGCAGCCGGTGGTGCTGCCCGGCGACCGGGTCGCCGTCATCGAGAACTTCGTCCCCGATCGGGAGCTGACCCGAGGGGTCAAGGCTTCCTGGGCCGTCATGCTGCTCCTCGCGGTGGGTCTGATCGGCGGCTCCGTGCTGGTCGCCGACCGGCTCGGCGCGAAGGTCGTCAGGTCCTCCAAACGACTCGCCCGCGCTTCCCACGCGCTGGGCCGGGGCGATCTCGAAGCCAGGGTCGAGCCCATGGGACCCAGGGAACTGCGCGACGCGGGCATCGCGTTCAACGCCATGGCCCACCGGATGACCGAACTGCTCGCCGTCGAACGCGAACTGGTCGCCGACCTGTCCCACCGGTTGCGGACCCCGCTGACCGCCCTGCACCTGGCGTCGGAGCGGATGGCGGGCTCGCCGGAGTCGGCCAGGGTGGAGGCGGCGGTGTGCGCGTTGGAGACCGAACTCCAGGCCATCATCACCGCGGCGCGCACCCCGCTCGCCGTGGGCCCGATGGGCCAGGGCCTGCTCGGCACGGATACGGATACGGATACGGACACGGGCGCCGGCCATCAGGCCAGGAGCGCGGCAGCGCCCGCCGGATCCCGCTGCGAGGCGGCCGATGTCGTCAGCCGCCGGACCGCGTTCTGGGCGGTCCTGGCGGAGCAGCAGAGCCGGCCCTGCTCCGTCGAGGTCACTCAGGAGCCCACGCCCATCGGCCTGTCCGACGACGACCTCGCCGCCGTCGTGGACGCGCTCATCGGCAACGTCTTCCGGCACACCCCGTCCGGCACCCCGTTCGACGTCCGTGTCGTCCGCACCGCCCTGGCCGTCGAGCTGGTCGTGGAGGACGCCGGTCCGGGCATCCCCGAACCGGACCGGGCCCTCTCCCGCGGCAGCAGCACCGGGTCGTCGGGGCTCGGCCTCGACATCGCCCGCAGGGCCGCGGCCGTCACCGGAGGCTCGACGCACATCACCCGCGGCCCCCGTGGCGGCGCGCGCATCACCGTGACCTTCGCACTCGCCCCGCTCCCGCCCTCCGGGCGCGGGCCCCGAACCTCCCGGCGGCGTGCGGGATGGCCGCGCGGCCGGTGAGCGGATCCGCCTCCCGCGTCACACGCCGGGCAGGGGGCTCGGGCCGCCCGTCAGCGCGATCTGCACACCGTCCGCCTGGACCCGTACGGACGTGGCCTCGAGCCCGAGCGGGTAGTCCTTCGGCACACCAGCCCGCGACCCGAGGGCACCGTCGGCCAACCCGAGCCGGTCGGCGGGAACGGAGCGGCCGAACAGGGTGAGGCCGTCGACGGCGAGGGTGACCTTCCCGTCGGCGAGGACCGGACGCAGCGTCAGCTGCCCGACGCCGCCCGGGCCGACGGCGGCGAGGACGGTTCCCCGTTCCGGGTCGGTGGTGACCGCGGCCACCGGTACGGAGGGAGCGGCCTCGCGGATCGCGGCGGCGATGGACCGCGTGGAGGCGGTCACCCGGGCGTGGGTGCCGCCGACGGTGGCCCTTTCGCCGAGGCGGACGTCGTCCAGCCGCGCCTGGACGCGGACATCGGTGAGGCGCCCGACGCGGGCGTCCTCGGTGCTCACGTCGAGCCGTGGGATGTTCCCGCGCGCCAGGTCCCACAGGGCCCAGCCGTCTCCCACGCCGACCGCCACGCCGTCGCCGAGGGCCGGGGCCGCCGCCGCGACGCGGTCGCGGATCACCCCGCGGGCGGCGAACTCGGCGACGCCCGTGGCGAGGACGGCTGCCAGGAGCACCGAGGCGGTCACCGTGAGGACGAGGTGGCGGCGCATGACCGCCCGGGATTTCGTCAGGAGCTGCTTCACCGGTGCCCTCCACCGGTCGGCGCGAGGTCGGGTTCGGGAAGGCCGGCCGGTGCGGCGCCGGGCCCTTCCGGGTCGAAATGGGGGAGGAGCCGGTCCAGCCAACCGGGGAGCCACCAGTTGGCGCGCCCGAACAGGTACATGGACGAGGGGACCAGCAGCAGCCGGACCACGGTGGCGTCGATGACCACGCTGACGCCGAGCCCGAGGGCGAGCATCTTCACGGCGACGTTCGTGGACAGCAGGAACGCCAGGAAGACACTGGTCATGATCAGTGCCGCACAGGAGATGACGCGGGCCGTGGCGGCGAGGCCGGTGGCGACGGCCAGGTGGTTGTCCCGGCGGTGCAGCCACGTCTCGCGGATCCGGGAGAGCAGGAAGACCTCGTAGTCCATGGAGAGTCCGAAGACGATCGCGAACATCATCATCGGCACGTACGACTCGACGGGCACCTTCTCGGTGACCCCGAACAGCGAGCTGCCCCACCCCCACTGGAAGACCGCGACGACCACGCCGTACGCGGCGGCGATGGAGAACAGGTTGAGCACCGCGGCCTTGAGCGCGACCAGCGGGCTGCGGAAGACCGCGAGCAGCAGCAGGAACGCGGCCGCCACGACCACCCCGATGATCAGGGGCAGTTTGGCCGTGAGCGTGTCGGTGAAGGTCTGGGTGGCGGCGGTGGTGCCGGTGAGGTAGCCGGTGGCGCCCGTACCGGCCAGGGCCCGCGGCACCGTGTCGTCCTCCAGCGTGTGGATCAGGTCCGCACTGGCCCGGTCCTGCGGGCCCGTGGCCGGGGTCACCGTGGTGATGAGCAGGACGTGGTCGGGGCTGGCGGCCGGCGGCGTCACGGAGGCGACGCCCGGCACGGCGGCCAGCGCCTTCTGGAGCGAATCGGCCAGGGCCTGGCGCTCGGTCCCGTCGGCGACCTGCCGGCTGTCGAGCTGGGTGACGACCGTGATCGGGCCGTTGGCGCCGGGCCCGAAGCCCTCGGTGATCAGGTCGTAGGCGCGGCGGTCCGTCCGGCTGGTGGGCTGGGCCCCGGCATCGACGTGTCCCAGGTGCATGGACGCGACGGGCAGGGACAGGACGCCGAGTAGGAGCAGGCCGCTGACCAGGAACAGCCAGGGGCGCCTGCTGACCCTGAGGGCCCAGCGGTGCCAGACGTCCGACGCGCCGGTGGGTTCGGCGACCGGCGTACGCACGTGGAACCGGTCGATGCGGCGGCCGAGCAGGCCCAGCAGCGCGGGCGTCAGCGTCACGGACGCGGCCGCGGCCACGAGGACACCGATCCCGGCCGCGACGCCGAGGGCGCCGATGAAGCCCACGCCGGAGACGCAGAGGCCGCCCAGGGCCATGGCGACCGTGGCGCCGGCGACCAGCACGGCACGGCCGCTGGTGGCGACCGTACGGCCGACCGCCTCGGCGGGTTCCGTCCCCGCGTGCAGCAGGGCCCGGTAGCGGGTGGCCAGGAAGAGCGCGTAGTCGATGCCGACCCCGAGACCCATCATCGCGGCCAGCGTCGGGGCCGCCTGGGCGAAGTCGAAGTGCCCGGCGAGCAGCCCCAGACCGGCCAGGCTGACCGCCAGGCCGATCACGGCCGTCAGCAGCGGCAGACCGGTGGCGGCGACGCTGCCGAAGCCGATCAGCAGCACGAGCACGGCGACGGCCAGGCCGATGGCCTCCGAGACCCGGTCGGCGGACTTGGGCGTCGCCAGCTGCCCGAGCGGGGCCCCGTACTCGACGGTGACACCGTCGGCGCGCAGCGGCTGGACGGCGGTGTCGACCTCGGCCAGGTAGGAGGGGTCGAAGGCCGCCGGGTTGCCGCTGAAGCGGACGGTCAGCTGGGCGGTGGCGCCGTCCGCGGAGACCGCCCCGGGGGTGGCGAGCGGATCGGCCACCGACACCACCTCCGGCAGCCGGGCCAGGTTGTCGACGGCCGAGCCGATCGCGGCCCGGTGGGCGGTGACCGCCCCCCGGTCCGTGGTGATCACGATGGGTGCGGCCGTGCCCCCGGCACCGCTGGTGTGGGCCTTGAGGAGGTCGGCGCCGGTCTGCGTACGGGTCCCGGGCAGGGAGAAGCTGTCCGCGAACGTGCCGCCCCACTGCTGGTTGGCCACCCCGAGACCGACGAGGAGCAGGACCCACAGGGCGACGATCCGCCAGGCGTGCCGGGCACACCAGCGCCCGCTCCAGTGGAGGAAACCGGGCTGCGCGGTGGAGGGAGAGTTCATGGGGCCTCACTCTGCGCGGCGCGGGTAAGGGCGGTGTTGGCGCATTGTTCGGGGAACGTACGGGCGACCGCGCGCCCCCGGACGGTGCGGCCGCGCCACCTCACGCGGCGTCGGGCGCCGACGGAAGGGCGACCGTGAAGCAGGCGCCGCCTTCCGGGCCGTGCCCTTCGACGCGGAGGGTGCCGCCGAGGCGGCCGGCCAGGCGGCGGGCGATGGCCAGCCCCAGGCCGCTGCCCACCGGCCGGCTGTCCCGGTAGCGCTCGTGCAGGGCGCCGTGGTCGAAGGCGACGCGCACGTCGTCGTCGGTGAGCCCGGGCCCGCCGTCGCGGACCTGGAGCGCGGCGCCGCCGTCCGCGTCCGCACGGACGGCGAGGACCAGCGGCGCGCCCTCGGGCGTGACCCGCAGGGCGTTCTGGACCAGGCCGTCGATCAGCTGCCGGACCCGGAAGGCGTCCGTGTCGACGATGACGGACCGGTCGGGCCGCTCCAGCCGCAGTTCGACACCGTGCCGTGCGCAGGGTCCGGTCCAGAAGGCGGCGGCCTCGGCGACGACCGCGCACAGGTCGGCGGGGGCCACGGCGAGCCGGAAGTCGTCCGCCTCCAGCCGGGCCAGGTCCAGCAGGTCGCCCAGGAACCGGTCCAAGCGCCGGGTCTCATCGGCGAGGATCCCGCCGACCTCGGGCAGCCGGTCCGGCTCGATCAGGCCGTCGGCGAGTGCCTCGGCGTACCCCTGCACGGCGGTCAGGGGGGTGCGCAGGTCGTGGGAGACGGACAGCAGGAACTCCCGCTGCCGGTTCTCGCTGCGCGCCAGCGCCTCGTCCAGGACGTTGAGGGCGCGCCCGATCTCCGCCGCCTCCCGGGGGCCGTCGACCGGCGCCGGCACGCCCCGTTCGCCGTCGGCGAGCCGGTGCGCGATCCGCGCGGCCTTCCCCAGCGGTCGGGCGATGCGGCGGGCCAGGAGCGCTCCGGCCAGTGCCGCGCCGAGCATGCCGATGAGCAGCGGCGCCACCACGTTGCGGCGGATCCGGTTCGTGTTCTCGGTGACGACCGCGTACGGCTCCGTCAGCACGACCGCGCCGCCGCGCACGCCGGGCCGGCCCACCAGCAGGACCTCCTGGCCGCCGAGGATGCCGGTGCTGGAGACCGGCTCCCCGGCCAGGAGGGCCGCCTTGGACGCCCGGTCCACGGCCGGGGTGGCGGTTCCGCTGACCGTGCCGTCCGGGGCGATGACCGCGAGCTGCACGCTGTTCGGCCCGCCCAGTACTTGGGCGCCGTGGAACAGCGCTTCGGACAGGGCCGGCAGCCGGCTGAGCACGGTCGCCTGACGTGCCAGTTGGTCGCGTTCTCGATCTTCCGCGCCGTGCGCCGCGGTCTGCCAGGCGACCAGCCCGGTCAGCACCACCGCGAGCGCCGCGACGACGGTGGTCAGCACCACGATGTTGCGGGCGAGGGAGCCACGACGGGGGCCGCCGGTGCGCGGGCGGTTCACGGGCCGGGGGCCGTCGCGCTGTACCCGACACCGCGGACCGTGCGGATCGGGCTCGCGTCGCCGAGCTTGGCGCGCAGCTGCGAGACGAAGACGTCGACCATCCGGGTGTCGCGGTAGCCGGGGTGCCCCCACACCTGGGCGAGCAGCTGCTCCCGGGTGAAGACCTGCCCCACGTGCTGGAGCAGGTGCGCGAGCAGATTGAACTCCGTGGCGGTGAGCTCGACCGGCTCGCCGTCGCGGCGCACGGTGCGGCTGACCGGATCCAGGCTGAGCCGGCCGACGGGCTCGGGCGGCAGGCCGGGAGGGCCCGCCGCCCGGCGCAGTACGGTCTTGACGCGGGCGACGAGCTCGCGCGGCGAGAACGGCTTGGTGAGGTAGTCGTCCGCGCCCAGCTCCAGGCCGAGGATCCGGTCGGCCTCCTCGCCGCGCGCGGTGACCAGCAGGACCGGCGTCCAGTCGCCGGCGTCCCGCAGGGCGCGGCAGAAGGAGATGCCGTCCGTGCCGGGCAGGCCGATGTCCAGCACGATCGCCACCGGGTGCATCCGCCGGGCGGCCGCGAGCCCGGCGGTCCCGTCGGCCTCGACGTGCACGCCGAAGCCCTCGCGCGCCAGGTAGAGCCTTTGCACGTCGGAGATGTGGCGCTCGTCCTCGACGATCAGCACGAGGCCCCTGGACTGCGTCATCAATGCCTCTCACGTGCGGCGGACCCCGTCGATGCTAACCGCGGAGATCCGGCCGCAGGGCGGGCGCGCCGCGACCCGTACGTTCCCCGAACATTTCGCGGAGCGACGCCCTCAGACCTGCGGGAAGGCCGGCGAAATGCCGAGGGCCGGCGCGATCGCCCGCCAGACCGTCGACTGGGCCGTGGCGAGGTCGACCCTCGGGTCCTCCAGCATCAGGCGGATGCCGAGGCCGTCGCACAGGGCCAGTACCAGCGTGCTGACCGCGGCGACGTCGCAGTCGGTGAACTCGCCCGATGCGACGCCCCGTGCCACGACCCCGGCGACCCACGCGTGCAGCTGGTCGTACAGGTCGACGGCGAGGTGCCGGGCCGCTCCGTCGCGCAGGGCGCGCACCCACAGCTCCTGCCAGAGCTTCCAGTCCTGGCGCAGCTCCGCGTCCGTGGGCAGCATGCTCCGCACGATCCGGGCCAGGACGACGGCGGCCGGGAGCGAATCGTCCTCGCTGCCGGTGTCCGTACCGGTCTTCGCGAAGGAGTGCGTCATCGCCTCGGCGAAGAGGTTCTCGCGGGTGTCGAAGTGGTAGTGCAGCAGGGCCTTGGAGACGGCGGCGTGCTCCGCGACCTTGCGCATGCTGACGTGCTCGAAACCGATGTCGGCGATCACTTCGCACGCGGCCGTGAGGATTCGCTCACGCGTTTCGAGTGCGCGCTCGGCCTTGGTCACGTTGGCTGCTCCCGGTGTCGGCGCCCGTTGGGTCGGGTGCGTGGGTGGAGGGAAGGGCCCCGCGGCCCGGCCTGCCGGACCACCATCCTCGCAAATGGGGCCCGGCGGGCTCGGGTCGTCGGCCGAAGCGGTCAGGGATAGGCGTGGAAACCCCGGCCGGTCTTGCGGCCGAGCAGGCCCGCGTCCACCATCCGGGCCAGCAGCGGTGGCGGGGCGTACAGCGGCTCCCGGTACTCCGCGTACAGGGAACGGGCGATGGCCTGCACGGTGTCCAGGCCGATCAGGTCGGCCAGGGCCAGCGGCCCCAGCGGGTGCGCGCAGCCCAGGGTCATGCCCCGGTCGATGTCCTCGGCCGACGCGGCCCGGGACTCCGCCATGCGCACGGCAGCCAGCAGGTACGGCACGAGGAGCGCGTTCACGATGAAACCGGACCGGTCCTGGGCGCGGACGACCTGCTTGCCCAGGACCTCGGAGGCGAACTCCCGCGCACGCCGGGCGGTGTCCTCGGAGGTGAGCAGGGACGGCACCAGCTCGACCAGGGGCAGCACCGGCACGGGGTTGAAGAAGTGGAGGCCGACCACCCGCTCCGGCCGCGAGGTGGCCGTCGCGAGCCGGATGACCGGGATGGAGGAGGTGTTCGTCGCGAGTACGGCGTCCCTGCGTTCCACGACCTCATCGAGCCGGGCGAAGACCTCCAGCTTCGCCCGCTCGTCCTCGGCCACCGCCTCGACCACGAGGTCCCGGTCCGTCAGGCGGTCCATGTCGGTCGTCATCGTGATCCGGCCCACGGCCGCGTCGCGTTCGGCGGCGGTCAGTTTTCCGGCGGCCGCGGCACGCGACAGGGAGCGGGCGATGCGCCCCAGGCCGGCGTCCGCGGCCGGCCGGCTCGTCTCCACCACCACGACGTCCCGCCCGGCGCGGGCGCACACCTCGGCGATGCCGGAGCCCATCAGGCCGCACCCCACGATCCCGACCCGTTCGACATCGGTCATCGGCGTTCCTTTCGGCTGGTTCTCGTACGTACGGACGGACGCGGGCGGCGGCGGTCCGGGAGCTTGCCCCCGGACCGCCGCGGAGGGTCACGCGGAGGCCGGCATCGCCAGCACGCCCGTGCCGCGCTTGACGAGTTCGCCCGCGATGATCAGGCGCTGGATCTCGGAGGTGCCCTCCCAGATGCGGTCGACGCGCAGTTCGCGGTAGAGGCGCTCGACGGGGTACGAGCGGTCGTAGCCGCGGCCTCCGAAGATCTGCAGGCAGCGGTCGATGACGCGGCCGGAGGCCTCGCTCGCCGACAGCTTGGCGATGGCCGCCTTGGCGTGCAGCGTCTTGCGGTCGACGCGCCCCTCGTCGACCTCCCAGGCGACCTGGTGGGTGTAGGCGCGGTTGACGGCGATGTCGACGGCGCAGTCGGCGAGCATGCCCTGGATCAGCTGGAAGTCGGCGATGGGGGAGCCGAACTGGCGCCGCTCCACCGCCCAGTCGCGGGCGAGCTCCAAGGCCCGTTCGGCGGCCCCGATGGTGCGAGCGGCGATCATCAGCCGTTCCTCGGTGAACCAGGAGCGGGTGATGTCGTAGCCGTTGCCCACCTCCCCGAGCACGGCGTCCTCGGGCAGGTGCACGTCGGTGAAGGTGAACTCGGGGTGCTCGTAGACGAAGGTGTGCATCCAGCGGGGCACCCGGGTCATCTCGATGCCCGGGGTGTCCTTGTCGACCAGGAACAGGGTCGGCGCGCCCTCGTCCCCGGCGGCGGCGAGCACGATCATGAAGTCGGCGTGGTCGCCGACGGTCACGAACCACTTCTCGCCGTTCAGGACCCAGCCGTCGGCGGTGCGCGTCGCCGTGGTCTTCAGGCTCTGCGGGTCGGAGCCCGCCGCGGGCTCGCTCACCGCGTAGCAGTCGCGGCGCCGTCCCCGGATCACCGGGACGAGGTAGCGCTCCCGCTGCTCCGGGGTGCAGAAGGACAGCGCGTTGGCGGGCCGCCACACCATGTCCCACAGGGCGCCGGTGAGCCGTCCGAGCTCCGCCTGGACCGTGACCTGCTCCAGGATGGAGAGGCCGGCGCCGCCCCACTCGGCGGGCATGTTGACGGCCTGGAGGCCGCTGTCGAGCACGGCGTCGCGGATCTCGGTGTGGGCCTGCGGCGGCAGGCCGTTGTTCTCCTCGCAGTCCAGCTCGTACTTCATGATGAACTCGGTGAGCGCGCGCGCCGAGTCCCTGAGCTCTTCCTGACGGGCGGTGAGGCGGAAGTCCATGTCTGTCGGTCCTCGTGGTCGTGGGTGCGGTGGAAGGGGTACGCCGGGAGCGCCGGGAGCGTCAGGAGCCGGGCAGGGCGAGGGCCCGCGTGCCGCGCTTGACGAGCTCGTTGGCGATGATCAGGCGCTGGATCTCGGAGGTGCCCTCCCAGATGCGGTCGACGCGCAGTTCCCGGTACATGCGCTCGACCGGGTACGAGCGGTCGTAGCCGCGGCCCCCGAAGATCTGCAGGCACCGGTCGACGACCCGCCCGGCGGCCTCGCTCGCGGCGAGCTTCGCCGTCGACGCCTTGGCGTGCAGGGTCTTGGGGTCGGTGTCCGGCAGGCCGGCTTCCCAGGCGACCTGGTGGGTGTAGGCGCGGTTGACGGCGATGTCGACGGCGCAGTCGGCGAGCATGCCCTGGATCATCTGGAAGTCGGCGATGGGGGAGCCGAACTGCCGGCGCCGCACCGCCCAGTCGCGGGCGAGCTCCAAGGCCCGTTCGGCGGCCCCGACCGTGCGGGCGGCGATCATCAGCCGCTCGTCGGTGAACCACTCCTTGGTCAGCTCGTAGCCGTTGCCGACCCCGCCGAGCACGTCCTCGTCGGCGACGAAGACGTCGGTGAAGGTGAACTCGGGGTGCCCGTTGACCGCGGAGTGCATGAACCGGGGGACCCGCGTCATCTCGACCCCCGGTGCCTGCTTGTCCACGAAGAACAGGGTCGCGGCCCGCTCCGGGCCCGCATCGGCCTGCACCAGCAGGAAGTCGGCGATGTCGCCGCAGGTCACGAACCACTTCTCGCCGTTCACGAGCCAACCGCCCGAGGTGCGGGTCGCGGTGCTCGTGCACGAGCCGGGATCTGAGCCCGCGCCGGGTTCGGTGACCGCGAACGCGTCGAACCGCTCGCCCCGGATGACGGGCAGGAGGTACTTCTCCCGCTGCGCCTCGGTGCCGTGCGCGAGGACGTTCGCGGGCCGCCAGGGGATGTCCCAGAGGCAGTTGGTGGCCTTGCCGAACTCCTCCTCGACGATGACCTGGTCGAGCAGGGACAGGCCGGCCCCGCCCCATGCGGCGGGCATGTTGATGGCGTAGACGCCCGCGTCCATGGCGGCGCGGGTCAGTTCGCGGACCGTCTCGGCGGGCAGCGGGCCGCCGGCCTCCTCGGACTGGTCCTCGTACCTCATCAGGAGCTGTGCGTAGGCGGCGGCGCGGGCCTTGAGGTCGGCCTGCTCGGGCGTGTAGCGGAAGTCCATGGTCCTCTTGGTCTCCTTCGGGGGACGGGTAAGGGGGGCGGGCCTCAGCCCAGGACGGCCCTGGCGTCCAGGGCCAGCGCGCCGTCCGGGCGCACCAGCAGCGGGTTGACCTCCAGTTCGGTGATCTCCGGATGGGCGGCGGCGACCTCGGTGATCCGCTCGATCACGGCGGCCGCGGCGGCCACGTCCAGCGCGGGCCGACCGCGTACGCCGTCCAGCAGCGCGCCGGCCCGCAAGCCCCGGAGCAGCTGCGAGGCCCGTGCGGCCGGTACGGGCGCCAGCGCGAACGCCACGTCGCGCAGGGTCTCGGTGAGCACGCCGCCCAGCCCGACCATGGCCACCGGCCCGAACCGGGGGTCCCGGTTCACCCCGACGATCAGCTCGATGCCGTCGGAGAGGTCGGCCATCGCCTCCACCGAGTAGGCGGCCGCACCGAGCCGGGTACGCATCTCCCGGTAGGCGGCCAGCAGCGCGGCCCGGTCGGGCAGACGCAGGGCCACCCCGCCCGCGTCGGACTTGTGCAGCAGGTGCAGCGCCTTGAGCACGTACGGGCCCTCGAACTCGGCGGCCGCGGCCAGCAGTCCGGCCTCGTCGGTGACCTCGCGGGCGGCCGGGAACGGCACCCCGGAGGCGGCCAGCAGCGCCCGCACACCGTGGTAGCCGGGGTCCCCCAGCTGCACGGCCGGAGCGGGCAGCGGGGCGATCCCCGGCGAGGGTGCGGCCGCCCGCCCGGTCATGGCGGCCAGCGCGCGGGCGGCGTCCTCGGTCGCGGAGAACACCGGGACCCCGGCCTCGGCCAGCACCCGGCAGCTCGGCGACTGCGGATACATCGACTGCACGACCAGCGGCTTCGGCGTGGCCGCGAGGTGCGTGACGATCTTCTCGGCGGCCCGTGTCTCGCCCTCCGCGAGCACCGAGCCGCCGGCCTGGCCGCCGCCGAGCCCGCCCTCGGACGCGGCGTATCCGCCGAAGTAGCCCGTCATCAGGACGGCGTCGACCTCGTCGGCCGCGAGGAGCTGCGCGACCGTGTCGGCGTACGAGAGGGGTTGCTGCTCGCCCATTCCCGCGAGGTCGACCGGATTGCCGACCGCGGACTGCTGCCACAGCACGGTCCGCAGCCGTCCCTGGGTCGCGGCGCCGAGTTCCGGCACGTCGAGCCCGGCGTCCTCGGCGGCGTCGGCCGCGATCGCTCCGTGGCCGCCGCCGTCGGTGAACACCGCGGTACGCCGGCCGGGCGCCCGGGCCCCGGTGCTCAGCGCCGCCAGGACGACGGTCATCTCCCGCGGTGTCCGTACGAGTTCCACGCCCGCGTCGCGGCAGGCGGCGGCCACCACGTCGGCCGAGGTGGTGAGCGCCCCGGTGTGCGACTGGGCGCTGCGGGCGGACGCGGAACCGCGCCCGGCGGTGAGCAGGACCACCGGCTTGCCCGCAGCCGCGGCGGCCCGGGCGAAGGCCCGGCCGTCGCCGAAGTCCTCGGCGTACACGGCGATCGCCGTGGTGGCCCGGTGCCGGGCGCAGTCCTCGACGAGGTCGACGAGGGTGACGTCGGCCTGGTTGCCGAGGGACACGAACCGGGAGAAGCCGAGGCCGTGCGGGGCGCCGCGGAGCTGGAGTTCGAGGGCGAGGTTGCCGCTCTGGCTCAGCAGGGCGACACCACCGGGCGCGAAGCGGTCCGAGGCGAGGTAGAGCTCGGTCGTGTTGTCGGCGATGCCCAGGCAGTTGGGTCCGACGAGGACGGCTCCGGCTTCCCGGACCCGGGCGACGATGGCGCGCTGCCGGGCCAGTCCGGCCGGGCCGGCCTCGGCGAAGCCCGCGGTGATGCCGACGATCGCCTTCGCCCCGCAGGCCAGGGCCTCTTCGAGGGCGGCCTCGAAACCGGTGCCGGGCACCGAGACCACCACCAGCTCGACGGGTTCGCCGATCGCGGCGAGGGACGGGGCCGCCTGTCGGCCGAGCACGGTGCCGCCGCGCCGGTTCACCAGGTGCACCGGCCGCCGCCCGTCGGCGCGCAACGCCTGGGAGGCCACCGCGTGGCCGTACTTCGCCGGGTCGTCACTGGCACCGACCACCGCGACGGAGCGGGGGTCGAAGAGGGCGGTCAGATCGCGTCCCATGTCACTTCTCCACTCGGAGGGCGGAGTTGGGGCAGCTCTCGGCGCAGGCGCGCGCCGCTTCCTCGGTACCGGGCGGGACGGTGACGACGACGACCTTCGCGTAGCCCCATTCGTCGAGTTCGATGAGACGGGGCGCGTGCTCCTGGCACAGCCCGTAGCCCTGGCAGCGGGTGGAATCCAGCAGGAGTTTCACGGTGTTCCTTTCAACACGGGAGCATGGGCAGCGGCCATGGGGAGACGGGACCGTGGGACGAAGGCGCGTCGGCGACCTCCGGTACGGCCACGGCGAGGCGGTGCCCGTGACCGCCCGGGGCCGGGGCGTCGGCCGCGCAGCGGGGGCACGGTCCGCGCAGGTGGGACCGGACGAGTCCGGGGAAGGCGCGCAGGAGGCTGCCGGCGGTGCCGGCGGCTGCGTCGAGCAGGCCGCACGCGCCGCGCCCGGGCAGGCCCTGCGCCCACCGGGCGAGCCGGTGCGGGGTGTCGGGCCCGGCCGTGCCCGCGGCGAGGGCGTGCAGCGCGTCGCCGATGGCCGCCGTGCCCGACACGCAGACGCCGCACTGCCGGGCGCTCTCGGCGGCGAGGTGGCCGACGGCGTCGGCGGCGGTGCGCACCGGGCAGGCGCCGGGGGCGAGGAAGCGGATCGCTCCGCAGCCCAGCGCGGTGCCGGCCGCGGCGAGCGCGTCGGGGTCGAGGGGGAGGTCCAGCGCGGGGGCGTCGACGAGCCCGCCGAACAGCCCGCCCATGAGGGCCCCGGCCGGGTCCGGGGTGCCGTGGGCCGCGGCCAGGGTGCGCAGGGGGACGCCGTAGGAGACCTCGGTGAGCACGGGCTCCGTGCTCGCGCCGGACAGCGTCACCAGGGTGGAGCGGGCGATCGCCTGCCGCAGGTCGGGGCGGGCGGCGGTGAGGGCGATCCGGGCGAGGGTCTCGACGTTGGAGACCAGGGTCGGCGCGCCGCCCACCCCCCGCTCGAAGGGGCGGGGCGGTTTGGCGGTGGGCAGGGCCGGCCCGCCGTCGATGCGGCGGACGACCGCGCTCTCCTCACCGGCCACGTAGGTGCGGGCGGTTTCGACGACCTCGACGGGCAGGCGCGGCTCCCGTTCGGCGAGGGCCCGGCGGACGCGTGCGGCCGCCTCCGGGTCGGAGAGGTAGACGTAGCCCCGTACGGCCCCGGTGATCGAAGCCGCGCGGGCCAGGCCGTCGAGGACCAGATGGGGCCGGGCCCGCAGCAGCCAGCGGTCCTTGACGGAGCCGGGCTCGCCCTCCTCGCCGTTCGCCACGACCACCGGGCGGCAGCCGCGCTCGCGGACGGCGCGCAGCTTGACGGCGGCCGGGAAGCCGGCCCCGCCGCGGCCGCGCAGACCGGATGCGCTGAGGTGACGCAGCAGCTCGTGCGGGGCGGTGGCGTCGGCGTAGCCGCCGGCGGCGCGGTACGCCTCGGCGTCCTCCGCCACATCCGGCTTCGCGCCGAGTACGGAGCCCGTCGCCGACGTCGCCGTCGGGAGTCGGATCGTGGTCATCGGGTGCTTCCTGTCCTGGGGTCGGTGCGCAGGGCCCGCACGGCGCTTTCGAGCGCGGCGCGGTCCCCGTCGGTGCGGGCGTATCCCGTTCCCGGGAGGCCGATGAGCATGCGGTGGTGGTCGAGGACCACCTCGCCGGCGAGCAGGGCGGCCGCGCGGTCGCCCCGTTCCGGGTCGGCGGCCGCGGCGGTCACCAGTGCGGTGACCTCGGCCAGGTAGCGGAGCCAGCCGCGCCGGCTGCCCCGTAGCACGAGGCGCTCGACGCGGCGCCGCTCGGCGGCGAACGGTTCCGCGGGCGGAGGGTGTGCGCAGGCACGCAGGGCGGCGACCGCCGCGGGGAGTTCTCGCTCTGGTTCGGGGGTGAGCCCGAGCCAGTCCAGACGCCGACGACCGCTCATGCGTGCCTCCGGGAGGTGGGCGGCGGGAGATCGGGGAGGGCGGGGGCCCGGTCGTCCGGGCGGGCCGCCCGGCCGCATCCGCCCAGGTGAATGGGGCGAACGTGGAGCAGAACCGGAGCGGCGACAAGGAATCACGTTTGCTGACCGATCGGTCAGGCAAGAATCACGCTAGCTGACCGATCGGTCAGCGTACAAGTCTTGACCCGGCGGAAATCAGCCAGCAATCTGACTGTCCAATCGGTCAGCAAGGCCCCGGTTCCGCCGCGGCCCGCTGCCCGCAGCCGGGTCGTATCGACATCGATCGCCGATACCGATCGCCGCACCGCCGGCACGGAGGAGCCACCCGATGCACTCCAGAGCCCCCGAAAAACCCCCCGCCGACCAGCCGGACCAGGACGCCCCCGGGCCCGCGCTGCCAGGCCGCTACTACACCGACCCCGACACGGCCGCCGCGGAGACGCGGCGGGTCTTCGCCAAGTCCTGGCAGGTCGTCTGCCACGAGTCCGACCTGCCGAACCTGGGAGCCCGGCTCGCCGCCACGGTCGCGGACCGCGAGGTGCTGGTCGTCCGGACCGAGGACGGCGGCCTGGCCGCCCACCTCAACGTGTGCCGCCACCGCGGAACCCGCCTGGTCACCGCCCCCGAACCGGCCGGCAAGGCGATCCGCTGCCCCTACCACGGCTGGACCTACCGCCTCGACGGAAGCCTGGTCGGCGCCCCGGAGGCACGGCAGATCCCCTGCCTCGACAAGCCCGCGCTCGGCCTGCTCCCGGCCCGCGTCGAATCCTTCCTCGGCTTCGTCTTCGTCAACCTCGACCCCGACGCCGTACCGCTCGCGAAACAGTGCGCCGGACTCGCCGAGGCGGTCGGCCACTACGCCGGCGCGGACCTGGTGCCGGTCGGCCGCAGCCGGATCCACGACCTGGCCGGGGCCGAAGTGCAGGAGGCCAACTGGAAGGTGGCCGTCGACAACTACCTGGAGGGCTACCACGTACCCGTGGCCCACCCCGGGCTGATGCGGCTGCTCGACTACCAGGGCTACACCTGCGAGATCGAGGAGTCCTACGCGCTGTTCGCCTCGCCCCTGCGGGACAAGCCCTCCTCCAACTGGGCCGAACGCCTCTACCAGCGCATCGCCGCCCCCATGCCCGGCCTCACCGAGGCGGACCGGCGGGTCTGGCGGTACGCGGTGATCTACCCGAACACCCTCATCGACTTCTACCCCGACCACGTACTGGCCTGGACCGCGATCCCCACGGCGGTGGACCGCGTGGCCGTACCCGGAGCGTTCTACACCCGCCGCGGTACCGGCCTGCGCACTCGCCTCGCCCGACGCCTGAACATCCACATCGGCTGGATCACCAACGACGAGGACGCCGAGCTCGTCGCCCGCGTGCAGAAGGGGCTCTCCACCCCCGGCTTCGAGCCCGGGCCCCTGTCCCGCCGCGAGTCGGCGGTCGGCTGGTTCGCCGGCCGCATCCGGGCCGACCTCGAAGCCGGTGCGGCCCGGCACCGAACCGCACCCTGACGCACCGCCCCCCGCACCCCCGCCGCCCCCCCACCATCCCCCGACTGCCCCCTACGGAGAGGACCCCCGATGTCCCCCGAGGCACACCCCCTGACCAGACGCTCCTTCCTCCGCGCCGGCACCGCCGCGGCCCTCGGACTGACGGCCGCCGGATGCGGGTTCGCATCCGAGGACGACAAGGCCGCCCAGCAGGCCGTCGAGACGCCGATCGACGTCAAGGTCGACGGCGACCTCGTCTACTTCAACTGGGCCGACTTCATCGACCCGGCCGTCTTCGAAGGCTTCGAGAAGGAGTACGGAGTCAAGGTCGTCCAGTCGAACTACGACTCGATGGAAGGCATGGCCGCCAAGCTCAACGCCGGCAACCGCTACGACATCATCTTCCCCACGGCGAAGTGGTCCCAGCGCCTCGCCGCCGGCGGCAAGTTGCGCACCATCGACCACGGCCGGCTGAAGAACGCCGAGGCCGTGTTCGGCGGGTACGACTACTTCGCCGACCCGTGGTACGACCCCGGCTCCCGGCACACCGTCCCGTTCACCATGTACAAGACCGGCATCGGGTGGCGGCGGGACCGGCTCGGGGACCTGACCGGATCCTGGGGCGACCTGTGGAACGAGCAGGCCAAGGGAAAGGTCTTCGTACTCGACGACCGCGACGAGGTGCTCGGGATGGGCGCCCTCAAGCTCGGCCTCGACGTCAGCACCGAGGACCCGGACGACCTCGCACGGGTCACCGAGACCCTGCGCTCGCTCCGCCCGCGCCTGCGCGGCTTCTCCAGCGACAGCTACAACAACCTGCTCAACGGCAACGCCGACATGACCCAGGCGTGGAGCGGTGACATGGCTGCCATGCTCGCCCAGGCCGAGGACCCGGCGGTCTTCGGCTTCGAAGTCGCCAAGGAGGGCGCCCCCGTCAACTCCGACTGCTACGCGATACCCGCCGACGCGCAGCACCCCGGCACCGCGATGCTCTTCATCGACTACATGCTCCGCCCTTCGAGCGTGAAGAAGAACATCGAGTACATCGGCTACCCGATGCCCGTCCGCGGCAGCGAGGACACCTACAGCGCGCTCGTCGAGCCGTTCCCCCAGTGCCTGGTGACGGCGTCCGACCTCAAGGACGACCTCTACTTCCGCAACGCCACGGCGAAGGGCGAACAGCACCGCGACACCGCCTGGACCGACGTGAAGGCCGGCTGACATGGCACCACGCACCCGATCGGCAACGGCCCGTCCGCCGCGCGGCGGACGGGCCGGCGGGGAGGCGCGCGGCGGACCGGCCCGCGCGGAGGCGCGGCTGTGGACCCGGCTCATGCTCCCCGGCACGCTCTGGATGACCGGATTCCTCCTCGCCTCCCTCCTCCTCGTCGCCACCCTCGCGTTCGGCACCACCGACCCGCTCGGAAACCCGCGCTTCGGGTTCAACCCCGACAACTTTGCCGCACTGGCCGAACCGGCCTACCGCACGGTCCTGCTGCGCTCCCTCGGCTACGCGCTGATCACCTGCCTCATCTGCCTGGCCGTGGCCTACCCGGTCGCCTACGCCATCGCGCTGCACGGCGGCCGCTTCAAGAACCTGCTGATCGCCGCGATCGTCGTACCGTTCTTCGCCAACTACCTGGTACGGATGTACGGCTGGTCGGTCGTCCTCTCCGACGACGGGCCGCTGCTCGGGGCCCTGCGCGACCTCGGCCTCGCCGACGACGGCACCAAGATCCTCCAGACCGGCCCGGGCGTCATCGCCGGACTCGTCTACGGCTTCGTCGTCTTCATGATCATCCCGCTGTACGCGGCCATGGAACGCATGGACACCGCACTCATCGAAGCCGGCCGCGACCTCTACGGCGGCCCCCTGCGCACCTTCTTCTTCGTCACCGTCCCCGCCACCCGGCAGGGCGCGGCCGCCGGCTGCGTCCTCGTCTTCCTGCCCGCCATGGGCGACTTCGTCAGCGCACAGCTCATGGGAGGCCCCGACCAGATCATGATCGGCAACCTGATCCAGGACAAGTTCTTCCAGGGCCAGAACTGGCCGCTCGGCTCCGCCCTGACCATGCTGCTGATGGCGGTCCTGCTGCTCGGCATGCTCGGCTACCTGCGCCGCACCCGCAAGGACGAGGCGGAGGCGGCCCGATGACCCGGCGCCCGCGCCGCGGAGCCGCCGGCCGCCGCCCCCGTTTCGCCATCGCCGTCACCGCGATCTTCTTCGCGCTGCTCTACCTCCCCGTCGGCGTGGTCGTCCTGTTCTCCTTCAACTCCCAGAAGTCCCTCACCGTCTTCGACGGCCTCAGCCTGCGCTGGTACACGGCGTTCCTCCACGACGACGCCCTGATCGACTCGCTCGGCATGAGCCTGCGGGTGTCCCTGGTCGCCATGGCCGGCTCGCTTCTCCTCGGCGTGGCCCTGGCCCTCGGCCTGGTCCGCAGCCGCGGCCGCCTCGGATCCTTCGCGGGACTCGTCATGCTGGTCCCGCTGATCACGCCGGAGATCGTCACGGGCGTCGCCTCGATGATGCTCTTCAAGGGCCTCGGCATCACCCTGTCCACCACCACCGTGATGCTCGCCGAGATCACCTTCTCCGTCTCCTACGTGACGGTCATCCTGCGCTCGCGGATCGCCGCCCTCAACGCCGAGGTCGAGGAGGCCGCGATGGACCTCGGCGCCACCCGCCGGCAGGCGCTCTTCCTGGTGACCCTGCCCGCGCTGCTCCCCAGCATCCTCGCCTCCGGGGTGCTGATCTTCGCCCTGGTCTTCGACGACTTCGTCCTCGCCTACTTCACCACCGGCGTCGACCCGCAGCCGCTGTCCGTCCGCATCTACTCGGCCATCAGGTTCGGCGTCCAGCCCACCATCAACGCCGTCGGCACCCTGATGCTCGCCGGATCCATCGGCCTGATCGTCCTCGCACTCGCCATCCCGCGCCTGTTCGGGCGCCGAGGCGGCCTCGACCTGCTCTCCGGGAAGTGATCCCCATGCACCCGACACCCGTGCACCCGACCCCCGCCGTCCGGCTCGACCACGTGAGCAAGCAGTACCCCGGTGCGGACGGCACCTACGCCGTGCACGACGTCGAACTCGACATAGCCGCAGGCGAGTTCTTCTCCCTCCTCGGCCCCTCCGGCTGCGGCAAGACCACCCTGCTGCGGATGACCGGCGGCTTCGCCGACCCCACCGAAGGCAGCGTCCTGCTCGACGGCCAGGACGTCACCGGCCTCCCGCCCAACAAGCGCAACGTCAACACCGTCTTCCAGAGCTACGCCCTCTTCGACCACCTCTCCCTCGCCGACAACGTCGCCTTCGGCCTCAAACGCAAGGGCGTCCCCCGGGCCGAGATACGCGAGCGCGTCACCGACATGCTCGACCTCGTCCAGCTCGGAGGACTGGCCGGCCGCAAACCGCCCACGCTCTCCGGCGGCCAGCGCCAGCGCGTCGCCCTCGCCCGCGCCCTGGTCAACCGGCCCGGGGTCCTCCTGCTGGACGAGCCGCTGGCCGCCCTGGACCTCAAGCTGCGCCGGCGGATGCAGGTCGAGCTCAAGCAGATCCAGCGCGAGGTCGGCATCACCTTCGTCTTCGTCACCCACGACCAGGACGAGGCGCTGACCATGTCGGACCGCCTCGCCGTCATGAACGAGGGCCGCATCGAGCAGTGCGGCACGCCCGAGGACGTGTACGAGCGGCCGACGAGCAGCTTCGTCGCCTCCTTCATGGGCACCTCCAACCTCGTCCCCGGCACCTACCGCTCCGGCCGGGTCGTCCTCGACCAGGGTCCCGCCCTGCCCGTCGGCCCCCGCCCCGGAGTTCCCGACGGCAGCCGCGTGAGCCTCTCCATCCGCCCCGAGAAGATCTGGCTCTCCGACCTCGAACCGGGCATGGCCCACGTCGGCGGAGTCGTCCGGGAGACCGTCTACTGCGGCCCGACCACCACCTACCTCATCGAACTGGCCCCCGGCGTCACGGTGTCCGTACTGGAACAGAACACCGTCCGCTCCCGCATGGAGGACCGCTGGAGCGGCGGCGAGCGGGTCGAGATCGGCTGGAAGCCCGAACACTGCCTGGTCCTCGACCACGCCGACGCCTGACCGGAGGACACCCCCATGAACCACGACGTCATCGTGCTCGGCGCCGGACTGGCCGGTCTCGCCGCCGCGCGCGACCTGGCCGCCGGCGGAGCCGACGTCCTCGTCGTCGAGGCCCGGGACCGGGTCGGCGGACGCGTCGAACAGACCACCCTCCCCGACGGCCGGCTGGTGCAGCTCGGCGGCGAGGTGGTGGGCCGGGCCCACACCGCCTACACCGCCCTGGCCGCGGAACTGGGACTCACCCTGGTCCCCAGCTACGTCGCCGAGCCCGGCGCCCTCACCCGCGCCACCCCCGAAGGGGTCTGTGCCGGGGACCTGCCCCACTGGTTCGGCCCCGGCGACGACGCCTGCCACGCCAAGGTCACCGCCGCCTTCGCGGCGCTCGCGGGCACCGTCGACCCGGCCGACCCCTGGTCCCACCCCGAGGCCGCGCGGCTCGACGGACTGTCCGTCGGCGACTGGCTCCGCTCGCAGGGCGCCACCAGTGCCGTCGTACGCCTCTGGGAGATCGGCCAGCTCGCCCTCGCCGACGGCTCCTGCGAACGGACCTCCCTGCTCGCCGCCCTCCGCAAGCACGCCGCCGTACCCGGCACCGGCCACTACGAGTACGAGGCCTGGG
This sequence comes from Streptomyces sp. NPDC091371, assembly GCF_040684275.1. Classification (NCBI taxonomy): domain Bacteria; kingdom Bacillati; phylum Actinomycetota; class Actinomycetes; order Kitasatosporales; family Streptomycetaceae; genus Streptomyces; species Streptomyces sp. NPDC091371. Next base: position 102,566 of record NZ_JBFBFP010000004.1, on the reverse strand, counting down.
AGGGCCTGCGGGTCGCCGAGGGCTCCGCGACCGTGGCGCTGCGCATGGCCGAGTCCCTCGGCGGGCGGATCCGTACCGGCTCACCCGTCGAAGCGGTCGCGATCCGACGGCCCGGCCCCTGCTCGGTACGCCTGGCCGGCGGCGAATCCCTGACCGCAGCCGCCGTGCTCAGCGCCCTCCCGGCCGGCCCGCTCCGCTCGGTCGCCGTCACCGGGGTCTCCGACGAACGCCTCGCCTCCCTGCACCGCCAACGCCACGCCCTCGCCGCCAAGTTCACCGCCGCCTACGACCGGCCCTTCTGGCGCGACCGCGGCCTCAGCGGCCTGTCCGAATGCGAAGGGCTGCTCGGCAGCACCTGGCCGCAGAGCGAAGGCATCCTCTCCGCCCTCGTCCCGCCCGAACGCTACGGAGTCCTGCTCGGTACCCCCGCCTCCCTGCGCACCGCCGAACTGCTGGCCGACATCGCCCGCCTCTACGGCGACGAAGCCCGCCACCCGCTGGCCGCGTACGTCCGGATGTGGGGCACCGACCCGTGGACGCAGGGCTACGTCACCCAGTGGACCCCCGGCGACGTCATGGCCGTCGGCCCCCTGCACGGCACCCACGAACCCCCCTTCTACGTCTGCGGCTCCGACCAGTGGGTAGCCGGCTACATGGAAGGCGCCGTACGCACCGGACGCGACGCCGCGAAGGAGGCGCTGCGCCGTGGCTGACGCCCTGCTCAACCACATCGGGGGAGCGGACCGCCCCGCCGCCTCGGGCGCGACCACCGCCCTCACCGACCCCGCCACCGGCCGCGTGCACGGCCACGCCCCGCGCTCCGGCCCCGCCGACACGGACGCGGCCTGCGCCGCGGCGTCAGCGGCGTACGCACACTGGTCCACCACCACCCCGGCGGCCCGGCAGCGCGCCCTGCTCGGCATCGCCGACGCCATCGAGGCGCACGCGGAGGCCTTCACGGCCGCCGAAACCGCCGACACCGGCAAACCCGCCGACCAGTTCACCCACGAGGAACTGCCCGCGATCGTCGACACCGTCCGCTACTTCGCCGGAGCCGCCCGCAACCTCCCGGGCGCCGCGGCGGCCGAGTACACCGAGGGCCGCACCTCCCTGCTGCGCCGCGAACCGGTCGGCGTCTGCGCCCAGATCACCCCCTGGAACTACCCGCTGATGATGGCCGCGTGGAAGATCGCGCCGGCCATCGCCGCCGGGAACACCACCGTGCTCAAACCCGCCGACACCACCCCCTCCTCCGCCGTGCTGCTGGCCCGGCTCGCGGCCGAGCACCTGCCGCCGGGCGTGCTCAACGTCGTCTGCGGCGACCGCGACACCGGCCGCGCCCTCACCGCCCACCCGGCGGTCGCCCTGATCGCCGTCACCGGCAGCGTCCGCGCCGGCCAGGAGATCGCGGCGGCCGCCGCGGCCCGCCTCCAGCGGGTCCACCTCGAGCTCGGAGGCAACGCCCCCGTCCTCATCCACGAGGACGCCGACGTGGCAGCCACAGCCGCCGCCCTCGCCGCGGTCGCCTACTACAACGCCGGGCAGGACTGCACGGCGCCCACCCGGCTCCTGGTGCACCACCGGATCCACGACGCGTTCCTCGCGGCCTTCGCCGCCGAGGCGGCCAAGCTCCGCGCCGGCACCGACTTCGGCCCCCTCAACAACGCGGCCCAACTCGCCTCGGTCCAGGCCATGCTGGACCACCTGCCACCCCACGCCGAGATCGTCACGGGCGGCAGCCGTCTCCCGCGCCCCGGCTACTTCCACGAGCCGACCGTGGTCGCGGGCGTCCGGCAGGACGACGAGATCGTCCAGGAGGAGGTCTTCGGCCCCGTCGTCACCGTCCAGCCCTTCACCGACGAGACCGAGGCCCTGCACCTCGCCGACGCCGTGCGCTTCGGCCTGGCTGCCAGCGTGTGGACCACCGACCACGACCGTGCCATGCGCGCCACCCGCGCCCTGCGCACCGGCATCGTCTGGGTGAACACGCACGGCACCACGGTCTCCGAGATGCCCCACGGCGGAGTCAAACACTCCGGCTACGGCAGCGACCTCTCCCTGTCCGGCCTCCTGGACTACACGCAGGCCAAGCACGTCATGCTGTGAGCCGCTCCCCACCCGACCGGCTGCCCGGGGTTTCGGCGGACGAGAGCCGGGCAGCCGCCACGCGGGGGCCCGCGACGGGAGCGAGGAGGAGCGCCATGGACGAGCAGGGCGGAGCAGGAGGAGTACCGCTGCACCACGACGGGCCGCAGGCCCGGCACCGCACACCGCGCGGCGATCGCCACGACACCGGGAAGACGGCCGCCGCCGACACGGACGAGGCCAGCCGCCTCGACCGCCCGCAGCAGCCCGAGAAGCCGAGCGGCAAGCCGTCCGGAGAGGGGACGCGCTGGGTGAGCCCGCGGGACGAGTGAAGAAGGCGGGCCCGCTCAGTCTCCTTCGTCGAAGGTTCCCGCCTCGATCTCGAGGGCGAGTTCCTGAAGGACCTCCATGGCCGAGATGTCCGTGCGGCCCGCGTCGTGCGCCATGGCGAGGCTGGTGAACGCCAGGCTGAACCCGGAGACCATCGTGTGCAGGGCCGGGCCGAGCGCCTCGGCGACCAGCCCGGCCACCTCCTGCGGCGTCGCGTCGGCCGGAACACTGATCGACGGCAGCATCTCGTTCAGGAGCTGGGTCACCACTCCGGAGGTCGCCCCGTTGTCCTGCTCCTCCCCGGCTTCGGCCATCCGGCGGATCTCCTGTGCCTCGGTGAGAATGCCGATCACTCGCTTGAGAACCTCCGCGCGTTCCATGCGCGGATCGTAGGACAGACGGAGGTCCGGCGTGCGTGGATGGCTCGGGCGACTGAAGGACGCGGCGGCGCGGGCCGGCGAGCGCAGGGCCGCGCTCCAGGCCGAACGGGACGCGGAGAACGCCGAAGAACGGGAGGGCACCGCGCCTTCGGGTGGCGGCGGTCCCGGCAGCCCGGGCTTGAGGGATCCCGCCGCGGCGGTGCCCTGGGGGGTCAGGGTGGCCGCGGAGGCCGGCTGGCGGTTCCTGGTGATCGCCGCCACCGTCTGGGTGCTGATGCGGGTCATCGGGGCGGTACGGCTGGTCGTGCTCGCCTTCGTCGTCGCACTCCTGGTCACCGCGCTGCTGGAGCCCACGGTCGCCCGGCTGCACCGGCGCGGCCTCGCCCGGGGCGCGGCGACAGCACTGACCGCAACCTGCGGATTCGTGATCCTCGGCTTGGTCGGATGGTTCATCGTCTGGCAAGTGCTCGACAACCTCGGCAACCTCTCCGAACGCGTTCAGGAGGGCATCGAGGAACTCAAACAGTGGCTGATCAACAGCCCGCTCCACGTCACCGAGCAGCAGATCAACGACATCGCCGACACGTTGAGCGACAGCATCGGCACCAGTACGAGCGAGATCACGTCCACCGGCCTGCAAGGCGTGACGGTGCTGGTGGAGGTGATCACAGGTCTGCTGGTGGCGATGTTCTGCACCCTGTTCCTGCTGTACGACGGCGAGCGCATCTGGCGGTGGACCCTCAGGCTGGTCCCCGAGGCCGCCCGCCCCGGGGTCGCGGGCGCCGGCCCGCGCGCCTGGCGCACGCTCACCGCCTACGTCCGCGGCACCATGATCGTCGCGCTGATCGACGCGGTCTTCATCGGCATCGGCATCTACTTCCTCGGGGTACCGCTCGCCGTCCCCATCGGCGTGGTGATCTTCCTGGCGTCCTTCGTGCCCCTGATCGGCGCCGTCGTCTCCGGCGCGCTGGCGGTCGTCGTCGCGCTCGTCACCGAGGGCGTCTTCACCGCACTGATGGCGTTGATGGTCGTCCTCGTGGTGCAGCAGATCGAAGGACACCTCCTGCAGCCGTTCATCCTGGGCCGGGCCGTGCGCATCCACCCGCTGGCCGTCGTCCTGGCCGTGACCACGGGCGGCGCCGTCGCGGGCATCGGCGGGGCCGTCGTGGCGGTCCCGCTCGTGGCCGTGGGCAACACGGTGGTCGGATACCTCCGCACCCACCCGCCCGCGAGCGCGACCGGCGCGGCGCCCCCGCCCGTGGCCCCGGCGGGGGCAGAGGACGCGAGCGCGGAGGACGACACGGCCCCCTGAGGGGCGGCTCCCGGCGGGCCTACCGGGTCTCGCGGACCAGCCGGTACGGCTCTCCCGCCAGCCAGAGGCGATCCTCCGCGTCCACGTGGCAGCCGCGGCGTTCCGGGAGGCCGCGCAGGTACGCGACGGCCGGGCCGGTCAGGCGGACCCGGCCGCCGCCGAGGTGGGTGATGCCGTTCGGCGCGGGCAGCGAGGCGAGCCAGGTGGCGTGGTCCCGGCGCAGCTCGGCGGTGTACGAGACCTCCGCGCCGGAATCCCGTGCCAGGGCGTACAGGACGTCCCCGTAGCGCGCGTGGTCCAGGACGGCGCGTACGGCCGCTTCGATGCCCGACAGGCCCGCGTCCACCTGGTCGCAGGCGAAGACGCGGCCGGCCCGGGCCCGGGCGTACGCGAACCAGCTCCCCGCACGGGACGGGACGACGTAGCCGACCGGATACCCGCCCGGGAGCCCGTCGTCCAGGCAGACGTACACGATCCCGGCGGCATCGCTCTCCTCCCGCGTGAGGAAGAGTCCCCGCGCCTTGAGCAGCATCGTGAGAGACCCGTCGATGACGGTCATGTTCGTGCTCCTTCCCCGGTCATGGCGGCGGCCGCCCCCTCGAACGGCCGCCGCGCTTGCGAAACCTTCGCGGAAGGCGATGCAATGTCGATGAAGTTCTGATGATGTGGGGCATGAGGCGGGGCGGGGCGGGCGGAGGCTTTGGGCGTGGGGGCGGGATCTCGTCGGCGGCTGCGGCTCGCCGTGCTCGGCACCGTACGGGCCTGGCGCGACGGTACGCGCCTCGCTCTCGGGCCCGTCCGGCAACAGGCCGTCCTGGCCGCGCTGGTGCTGCGCCCCGGACTCCTGGTGAGCCGCGAGCAGTTGCTCGACGGGGTGTGGGGGGACAATCCACCGGGCTCCGGCCCCAAGGTCCTGCCAAGCTACGTCTACGCGCTGCGCCGCAGACTCGACGAGGAGGGCACCGCGCCGGCGGATTCGGTGATCCGCGGGGAGCAGGGCGGGTACCGCTTCGCCGCCGGCACGGCCCGGACCGACGTCGACGACCTGGCCGAGCTGGCCTCCGCCGCCCGTCGCGCGAAGGCGTCCGGCGATCCGGCCACCGCCGCGGACCGGCTGTCCGCCGCGCTCGCCCTGTTCGACGGCGAGCCCCTCGCCGGCCTGCCCGGACCGTACGCCGACGCCGAGCGGCAGCGGCTCCTGGAGCGGCTGCGCGCGGTGCGGCGGGACCGGCTCGCATGCCTGGTCCTGCTCGGCCGGTTCACCGAAACCCTGGACGAGCTCGCCGCCCTGTCCGCGGCCGCTCCCACCGACGAACCGCTGGCCGTGCTCCGCATGCGCGCCCTGCACGGCTGCGACCGCCAGGCCGAGGCGCTGAACGTGTACGAGGACCTGCGCAGGCGCCTCAAGCGCGAACTGGGCGTCGATCCAGGTGAGGAACTCCGGCGGGCGCACCAGGCGGTGCTCCGCGGGGAAGGCGTACGCCTCCCGCGCCCGCCGGCACCGCCGTCCGCCGCACTCCCGTCAGCCGCACCCCCGCCCCCGCCCCCGCCCCCGTCCCCGGCTCCCGCCCCGGCCGGGCAGCTCGGCCCCCGGCGCGCCGTCAACGACCTGCCGGGCGACGCCGGCCGGCTGATCGGCCGGGAGGACGAACTGGCGCGGCTGACCGCCCCGTCGGCGCCCGGCTCCGTATCGATCGTGACGGTGGACGGGACGGCCGGGGTCGGCAAGACGGCGCTCGTCGTCCGCGCGGCCCGCGAGCTCAGCGCCCACTACCCGGACGGCTGCCTGTTCGTGGACCTGCGCGCGCACAGCACGGGCCGGCGGCAGACGCCCGAGCAGGCCCTCCAGCGCCTGCTGCGCTCCCTCGGCGCGGCCCACGGCGAGCTGCCGAGCGACCTCGAGGAACTCACCGCCGCCTGGCGCGCGGCGACCAGCCCGCTGCGGCTCCTCCTCGTACTGGACGACGCCCTGGACGCCGACCAGGTGCGGCCGTTGCTGCCGGCGGGGGCGGGAAGCACGGTGCTCGTGGCCGGCCGGCGCAGGCTCGGCGAACTGGACGCCGACCGGCGCGTCACCCTGGAGCCCCTGGCGGCCGGCGACGCCGTGTCCCTGCTCACGCACCTCATCGGAGACGAGCGCGCGAGCAGGGAGCCGGAGGCGACGGACCGGCTCGTCGGGCTGTGCGACGGGCTGCCGCTGGCCTTGCGCATCGCCGGGTCACGCCTCCAGAACCGGGGCAGTTGGACGGTCGGGTACCTGGTGGGCCGCATGGCGGACGACGACCGCCTGCTCGGCGAGCTCAGCGTGGGGGACCGCAGCGTGGAAGCGGCCTTCCGGCTGTCCTACGACCAGCTCACCCCCGAGCAGCGGCGCGGATTCCGCGGCCTGGGCCTGGCACCGACGGTCGAGTTCGACGTACTGACGCCGGCGGCCATGCTCGGATGGCCGCCCCACGACACCGAGCGCGTCCTGGAGAGCCTGGTCGACACGAGCCTCCTCCAGCAGCCGCGTCCGGGCCGCTACCGCCTCCACGACCTGGTCCGCGTGCACGCACGACGCGTCGCGGAGGCCGCGCCGGAGGAGGCCGCCACCGCCCGCACGGCCGCGCTGCGCCTCTACCTCGACGCCGCCCGGGCCACCAGCGACTGGGGAGCCGGCGCCTTCACCACCGGCCCCGGGCCCATCGGCGGGGCGTTCGCGGACTGGCGGGAGGCGGAGGCCTGGCTGGACGCGGCCGGCGGAGAACTCGCCGACGTCGTCGGACACGCCGCGGCCCTCGGCGAAGCCGACTACGCCTGCTGGATCGCCGAGGCGCTGTGCGACTACTTCGTACGGCAGGGCCGCTACCACGAGAGCCAGACCGCGCTGGAGACCGCCCTCGCGCAGGTGGACGGGGCCACCGACCGGCGCATGGCCCTCGCCCTGCGGAACTGCCTGGGCTACACCTCCCTGCACCAGCGCCGGTACACCCGGGCCCGCGCCCTGTTCACCGAGGCGCTGGCCCTCGGCCGGCTGCGGCCCGACCCGTATGAGGAATCCCGCACCCTGACCGGATTCGGCGCCCTCTACATCAGCCTGGGCGACGGCGGCCGGGCGCTCTCCCACGTCACCGAGGCGACCGGCCCGGCCCGGCGGCCGCTCAACGACTGGGTCGCCGCGATGGCCTTCGTCATCCAGGGCCTCGTCCACCAGTACGAACGACGCAACGACGAGGCCCTGGCCTCGTTCGCCGAGGCCCGCACCCACGCCGAGGCGTCCGGCCGCCCCCGCATGTCCGGCAGGGTCCTGAGCTGCGCCGCCGACATCCACCTGCGCCTCGGCCGCTCCGGGGAGGCCAAACGCCTGCTCCGCGAGGCGGTCGACCTGGTCGCGCAGGGCGGGGACGTCTTCCTCTGCGCCCGCAGCCTGACCCGGCTGGGCACGGCACACCAGGACGAGGGGGATCCGGGCGCCGCCATCGCCCTCCACCACCAGGCCCTGCTGCAGCATCGCTTGCTGTCCCCGCTCACCGAACCCGGGTACGACTGGCTGGAGATGGACATCCGCAGTCGGCTGGGCCGCGCCTACGTGGCGGCGGGACGCGTCCGCGAGGCGCGCGAGCAGTTCCGGACCGTGCTCGACGTCCACGCCGCCCGCGCGCACCGCGCGGGCCCGGCCGCCCGCTGAGCGGGTCGCGCATCCGACCAGGCCGGCAGGGCCCTCGTTCCTCACGACCGGAAGCGTTCCTCGAGGGTCTCGACGAGCCCGTCGATCACGCCGTCAGGCGACGGGCTGTAGTGCGGCACCGCCCATCGCGTGATCGCGGCGTCGATGACCGTGGGCCGGCCCGACGCCAGGGCCGCGCGGAACGCGTCCTCGAACTCCTCCAGCGTCTCCACCCGGTACCCGTCGGCGCCGCACGCGCGCGCGTACGCGGCGAAGTCCGGGTTCTTGAACTCGACGAGGGCGGATTCGGCGTACGTGACCAGCTGGAAGAGTTTGATCAGCTTGAACTCCCCGTCGTTGAAGATGACCCAGATGACGGGGATGTCGTGCTCGACGGCGGTCATCAGCTCGAAGCCGGACAGCGAGTAGCATCCGTCGCCGCAGCCCACGACGACGGTCCGGTCCGGGTGGGCGACCTTCAGGCCGATCGCCCCGTTGACGTGTCCGGCCATCGGCCCGAAGGAGCCGGCCTTGCGGAAGTTCTGCCCCTGTTCCAGCTCCACGTAGTACCCGAGCCACGCCAGATGGGCGCCCGCGTCCGCGAGCAGAACACCCCGGGGCGGCAGCAGGCGCCCGATCGACTGGGCGAGTTCGCCGGGATGGATCTTTCCCGTCAGGTGGACGATCTTGCGGGCTTCGTAGTCCCGGCCGTCGACCTCGACCGCCGGTACGTCGCCGACCATCCGCTCCAGCGCGTCGACCAGGGCGGCCACCGCGGGACGCGCGTCGGACAGCAGGGTGTGGTCGGGCCGGTAGGCCTTCTGGAACTCGCCCTCGGAGATGTTCACATGGATGAGCAGCTTGTCCTCGAACAGGTCCTCGCGGTAGTTGAACGTGGCGTGCTGGTTGAGGGAGTTGCCGATGCACAGCACGACGTCGGCCTCGCGGAAGGCCTTCCACGCGCTGGAGTGGCCGCTGTCGGCGAAGACGCCGACCGCGAGCGGGTGTCCCTCGGAGACGATGCCCTTGCCGTCCAGGGTGGTGAGCAGGGGGATCTGGAACCGCTCGATCAGCCGCTCGATCTGCGGTCCGGCCCCGCTCCGTACCGCACCGAATCCGACGAGCGCCACGATCCGCTTCCCCCGTGCCAGGGCGTCCGCCAGGACCGATGCGATCTCCGCCACCCGTGCCGGGTCCGGCAGGACCGGCTTCACGTCGAGCTTCAGCGGCCGGAAGTTCGTGACCTCGACGCCGCGGTGGGTCAGGTTCTCGGGCACGTGGATGTGCACGGGCCCGGGCCTCCCCTCGAACGCGAGGTTGACGGCTTCCTCCAGGACGTCGCACGTCTCGGCGATGTCGGTGAGGAGGAAGGACTTCTTCGTCGTGGCCGCGAACATCGCCTGGGAGTCGGGCGTGCGGTTCAGCCCCGACGTCTCGTTGAGCGAGCCCCAACCACGCCATTCCATGCTCGCGTACCCCGAGACGGCGAGGACCGGATAGGAGTCGGACATGGCCACGGCCAGCCCCGAGAACAGGTTGAACGCGCCCGGCCCGGCCGTCGCGAAGCAGAAGCCCAGCCGGTTCGTGTACATGGCGTAGCCGCAGGCCATGAAGGACGCGGCCTGCTCGTGCCGCGTGATGACCGGCCGGATCTGCCGCGAATGCTTCAGCGCCAGCATCAGACCCGCCGCGTTCTCCCCGGCACCGCCGAAGGCCGCGCGCACCCCGACGCCTTCCAGCCCCTTGACGATGGCTTCGTAGACTCTCATCGGGTCTCCCTCATCCGTCCCAGCGCGAGGCGTGCCGGCGGTGGGCCTCGGTCAGGCCGCCCTGGAAGAAGCGGTCGTAGTACTCGGATTCGACGTGGTGCGCCTGCAGCCAGATGCCGGGGACGTGGATGGCGTCGGTGTGCGCCGGGAACCGTCCGTGGGTCTCGTGGATGTACACGCAGACGTCCCGCGCGCATTCGATCACCTGCCGGTCGTACTCACCGGCCTCGGCGAGGTACCGCTGCGCGTAGTCGTCCTTGTAGATGCGGGTGAAGAGTTCCTTGTCCGCGTAGATGCCGTGCTCCCCGAACTTGGAGCGGACGACGGAGTCGACGGCGGCCTGCATCGACGGGTGGTTGGGCGGGCAGGCCGCCTTGATGAGGTGCTCGCCGCCGGCCCGCAGCCCCACCGGGTGGGCGCGCAGGCCCGCGTACTTGGGCAGCGGCACCTGCCAGCGCAGGACGTCGGCGGGGCGGAACTTCGGCGTGACGAAGTCGAAGCCCAGCATCCGGCCGTAGGCGCGCGAGAACTTCGGGTCGCCCAGCATGATCTGGGGGCTGATCGTCGCGTGGATCCAGGCGCCGAGTCCCATGGCGTCCGCGACCAGCATCATGTTCTGCAGCAGCAGGTCGGCTTCGACCTGCGTGCGCATCGGCCCCAGGGCACCCAGCGGCAGTTTGACGTCCGGGTTGAGGAAGCCGTTCTTCAGCCATTTCCGCACTCCGGCCGGGCGGTAGAAGTTGCGGTCGTCGACGATCGTGGGCCGGGCTCCCTCCGGCTGCGTGAGCAGGTACATCAGCGCGTTGACGTACTGGTGGGAGAGGTCGACCACCGGCAGGAACAGGGTGGTGCCCGGGAGGTTGGACAGGAACCGGTTGGAGTCGAGGTACGCCGGGAAGTCGCGCATGCCCTCGGCGACGTCCAGGCGGTGGTCCAGTACGCGCACTTTCGACATGCGCGCGCGGTCGATCAGCGTGTCGGGGTCGAAGGCGTGGTCCCGGGACGGGGGCAGTTTCCGCAGGTAGTACGTGCCACTGTCGTTGATCATGAAGAAGTGGGTGGCCTGCGCGTTGTCCGGGCTCCCCGCCGTCCGCCCCGTCATGTTCAGGTTCGGCTTGGCCATGATGGGCTGGTGATCGCGCGGGTCCTCGAAGGGCCGGTCGGGCATGGTCAGCCCCGAGGAGCCGGTGAGGGCGATGAGCACCGCCTCCTCCAGCTCGCCCAGGGGCTGCGGCCGGTGGGCGGAGCGGTGGCTCATCGATCCGGCCGGCACGGACGCGCCCCGGCTGACACGGTGGGTGCGCCGCTTGAAGACCGTCTCCCACAGCGGACGGGACAGGAGGGCTTCCAGGCCGGGGTGGCCCGTGCCGTCGGGTGTGGACATGGCGCCTTCCCCGCTCAGCCGCGGCCGGGGCCGCTGTTGTTGCGCTCGGGCTGGACCGGACGCCAGGGCGCGAACGCGCTCGCGCCGCGCGGCAGGATGCCCGCCAGCTCGGGGCAGTGCCGCAGGATGACGCTCGTCATGCTGCCGCGTTCGATCCAGTCCATGCCGAGGGGCGTGTAGAGCTCGGGCCGGAAGTCGACCGTGAGGAAGCGGTCGCTCTGCAGCCGTCTGCTGGCCATCAGGATGAAGACCCGGAAGGCGGTGTCGCTGAACCCGAAGCCCGTGGGCGGATTCTCGGCGAAGAGCCCCACCACGGTGTCGATGTCGTCCACCGAGCGGTACACGTCCCGGAGCCGTGCGACCGTCCGCGGATCGGAGGAGAGGTCCTCGAACCGCCGGATCCGCGGCTTGTGCAGGCCGGCCCGGAAGTCGTTGTAGCGCGGGACGCCGCGGCGCCGGGTTCGGACCAGGTCGACCACGGAGAGGTCGATCAGCTCCCCGTCCCGCTCGAACGCCTGGAGCGTACGAGGGAAGTTGTGGAGGGTGATCGCCCCCGGGTGGGCGATGCCCAGCGAGTACAGGGTGTTCACCAGGCCGGTCTTGCGGATGAGGGGCTCCGCGGCCGCGCCCTGGAGGTCGGTGAACGTCAGGGTGTCGAGCGGGCGGCCGAACCGGTGGTCGACCAGTTCGTAGTCGTCGGGGATCAGGGGGTGCATCCGGTAGACGGTGACGAACTCCTCCGTGAGGGAGTACGGGGCACCGTGGTGGTCGGGCAGGGTCTTGGGGATGCCGTGCTGCCCGTTCGCCTCCAGCAGCCAGACGCCCAGCTGGTCGAGCCAGTTCTTCGGCGGCCCCTGCCAGTTGGTCTTCATGCCGATGTCGAGGGTCTTGGTGGCGAGGATCGCGGGGGTCCACTCGACCGTGTGGATCTTCGCGATCAGGGCCGAGACGACCAGCCGCGCCGTGTGGTACACCCGGTCCTCGTCCATGCGGGGGTACTCGCGTCGCAGGGCCTCGCACACCGCGTTGTGCTCACGGGCGAACAGGGTGTGCATGGCGCTGAGGCCGAGCCACCAGTTGTCCGTGAATCCGGTGAGCGGGACACCGTTCGAGCCGTTCGGCAGGTGCCCCTCCTCCAGCCGGAGCCCGGCGCCGCCCCCGGGCTCGCGCAGCGAATTCGCGACCGCCTGGTCACCGCCGTAGACCTCCGAACCGTCCCACCAGTGCGAGACGCCGCTCGCGAACAGGATCGGCGACCGCTCCCCGCCGGGTACGCGCACCGCCTCGTCCTCACCGAAGCGCATCACCTTCTCCCGCGGTCCGCCCGGCGTGTTCTGCCAGGTCTCACCGGGCGGCAGCGGCACCTCGACGCTCTTCGTGCCGACCGGGAGCCTCTTGTGCTTGACCCAGTCGTGCACCTGGAACTGGATCCACGCGGCGGCGATGACGTTCAGTGACGTCGCGGGGATGAACGCCTCGCGCCGGAGCAGTTCCCTGCTGACGGTGACCGGATTGGGGGCGTCGAACCGGTCCGGGCGGTACACGGGGGGCATGGTGCGGCCGAAGGTCGCCCCGACGGCCCCCATCGCCGGCGCCGACAGGTCGTTGTACGTGCCGTCGTAACTGCGCCTGACCAGCAGGTCCGCGTCGATCGGCGCCTCCACCGGCCCGGCCTCGGGCGGCGCCTCGTGGACTTCGGTGTCGATGAGGTTGTGCCGGCGCAACGTTTGGCGGAAGGCCATGAGGTTGAGCAGGCCGAGCGGGGTGGGCAGCCGGTGCCAGGGGACGAAGCGGTTCACGGTGCGGAAGGCGGCCCGCAGCGGCGCCCCGAGCAGCACGTTGCGCCGCGGCTCGACGGTCACGAAGCGGTGGCCCAGGCGGTGGGCGCTGCTCGCCTCGTACGCGAGCTTGCGGGCGCGGTTGAGGTTGCCCAGGGGGCGGAAGCCCTCCGTGGTGTGCCACGGGTTGAAGGCCAGCAGGTCGACCCGCGACGCGCAGGCGCGCGCTTCGGCGGTGTGGATGTCCTGGCGCGGGACGGTCAGCGTGGCCACCGGCACGATGGGCGCGTCCGCCTCCCGCCACTCGGCCGCGCCGTCCTCGATGGGCGTGCGCCGGGCGTCCGCGTAGCGCTGCACGCAGAGCTCGAAGACGACATCCGCCTGACGCAGCCGCTGGGACAGCTCGTGGCGCAGGTGATCGGGATCGGTGCCCGGCACCGCCGGGGCCGGCGGGGCGCCCGCGGCCGGCCGCAGCTGATAGCGCACCGGTCCCGCGCCGCCCCACAGGACCGCGCCGCGGGACCAGTACGTCTCCAGCGCCAGACTGGACACCGTGCGCCGGGTCCCCGCGACGACGTTGCGCCGCATGCGGCCGGCCGTGGACCAGCCGACCGCCAGGGGCAGCTTGACGAACAGGGCGAAGCCCTTGGCGAGCCGCGAGTCGGCACCCGCCATGGCCTTCGCGAAGGCGACGAACTCACCCGCGTTGCGGGCATGGGAGACCGGGAAGCTCGTCATCAGCAGGTCGTGGGTCTCGTCGGAGCCCACCTCGACCCGCAGCGCCGCCCCGCGCAGATCGGGCGCGAAGTCGGGCTGGCGGACACCGCTCGCGTTGGACAGCCGGACCGTGACCGGGTACTCGGCCCCGGGCCGGGCGAAACCCGTCCGCAGGTCCTCGGGGAGGTCGTCGCGGAACCTCAGCCGGGCGTTCTCCACGCCGAGGACCGCCTTGGCGTGGAAGGTCCGTTCGAGAGCGGGGGAGCCGCTGCGCTTCTTCACCTTGAGCTGCACCCGCAGGAGGTCACCCGCGAGTCGCTCGAAGACCCGCCGTTCGGCCTCCGGGCTGCCGCCGACGTATCGCTCGTACCGCTCGGCCTCGTCCATGCGCGCCTCTTCGCGAAGGGGGTTTCTGTGTACTCCACACGAGGTTGCCCTACCTCCGGGGCGGTGTCGTGCGCAGCGCGGCAGACGGGCGATGTCCGGCGCCGAACACCGGTCAGTCGGCTCCGTGCCTCCCGTGCTTCCCGCCCGTCCCCGCCTTTCCGGCCTTTCCGGCCGCGGTGCCGAGGTAGTGGCCGAGCGCCCGGTAGGCGTCGAACTGGGCGTGGTCGAACCACTGGTCGAAAGTGGCCTGCCGGGGGAAGGCCTTCTCCCTGAGGGCGTAGCTCAGCAGCTCGTAGGACATGTCCGGGGTCAGGTTCGCCTTGGCGAAGATGATCGTGCCCTGGTGGGAGGGGGGAGCGCCGGGGGAGAACAGGACCGGCTCGGGGTACGTGATGGTGCCCGTCACCACGCAGCTCGCGGAGAACCGCGCGTTGAGGGCCGCCATCCCTTCCGGTGGCCCCAGCGGTTCGGCACTGCCCGGCACCAGCTTGAGCACCTCGTCCTTCGGGAACTCGATGACCACCCCGAGGTCCTCGTACGCGAGCGTCACCGCTTGGGCGAGGGTGGTGGCCAACGGCGGGCTGTCCCCGCTGGAGTCGATGACGTAGATCGTCCGGCAGCGGAGCCGGAGCATCTCGACCAGCCCGAGATTGTCGAAGTGCCCGCCGTCGGTGCACAGCAGCATGGGGCTGGTGTCCGAGTACCGGCCCACGAGCTCCTGCAACTGGTAGCGCAGCCGCCGCATCCGCGGCAGCCGGGGCATGGTCCAGTCGGGACCGTACTTCGCCAGTTCGGCGAGATAGGCGGGGTTGGGCACCCAGGTGCCCAGACGCAGGTTGGACAGCGCGAGCAGCCGCTCGAAGAACATCGTCTGCGTGCCCATCGCGGAGGCGAAGGCCGCGCCGGACACCGCGACGGCGGACTGCACCGTGATGTCGCGCCTGATCAGCGGCCGGGCCGTCGCCTCCAGCGTGGAGGTCCGCACCCAGCCGGTGTCGGGACCGCCGACGTAGTCGGAGGCGAAGGTGAACGGGACGGCGGGCCGGCCGGGCGCGGTGCGGTTGCGCAGCGAGACGGCGGCGGAGGCGGCGAAGATGACCTGCGGGAAGCCGTCCACCTTCCGGGCATGGGTGCTGAGATGGGTCGGCTCGGCGTTGTAGTCGTACGGGAGGCCCCCCACTGAGCCGTCCTTCAGTACCGCGCGCCGCACGGCGAAGGCGCCCGCCAGCCGCTGCCGGTAGAAGGGGTGCAGGCTGAAGGTGGTCTGGTCGATGACGAACGGCAGGACGAGCAGGGCGAGGGGCAGCCCCCACTTCCACCGCCAGTCCCACTCGCCCGCGTACACGGCGACCCAGGCGAGCAGCGCGAGACCGAAGAAGCCGAGCAGGAGCAGCACCAGCCAGCAGACGATCGCCTTCACCCAGCCGGTACTGCTCTGGACGGTGATCGAGGTGCCGCCCCTGGAGAACATGCCCGCCGTGTCCCCGTCCGGCTTGAGCTTCTTCACCGACTTGTGGGCCGCGGTGTACAGCGCCCCCAGCCACGTGGCCGCGGCCGTGAGCGCGGCGAGCAGGGTCACGCCCTGGCCGCCCGTGGGCAGGAGGTTCTGCGCCTCGGACAGCCATACGAAGAACCAGATCACGGCGGGGAAGACGATGGTGTACGCGGCGACCGCCAGGGCCAGCACCACGATCGTCTTGATGGTGCTCCGCACCCAGGCCGGGCGGGAGCGTCCGGTGAACGCCCGGAAGAGGGTGGTGACCAGGGTCACCACCCCGGCGAGCGCGATGAGGACGAGCACGGGATTGCGGACGTGCGTGTACAGCTCCAGGCGCGGTACCTTGCCGCCGGGGCGCCGCAGGGCGTCGAGGTCGGTCAGCGGGACGTGCGCGTAGAAGGCGTGCAGGTACATGCCCGCCACCGTGAACATCAGCGCCAGCATGCCGAGGGAGACGACCATGCCGCGCAGCACGGTCCCCGCCGCCTGCAGCCGCTCCCTGGGACTGTCCGCGAGGTACTTCGCGTGCCGGCGGACGTGGTCCTCCTCGGGGCTGCCGGGCGCGAACACGTCCTCGGGCGTGGCGAGATCGGCCCGCACGAACGGCTTCCCGCTGCTGTCCTTGGGCTGTTCGGGGGTGAGCGCCAGCTGGAACGCCCCCGCCGTGAAGCCGCCGCCCGAGACGGACACCAGATAGCGCGCCTTCTGGACCACGCCCGCGTCCCGGAGCGCCTGGAGCGCGCCGAGGACGACCGAGGCGGAGCGGATCCCGCCGCCGGACGCGCAGATGCCGACCTCGGCCGGGTCCCGGCCGGGCAGTTGGAGCGCCCTGGTGTGCCAGCGGGCCTTCGCGCTGTCCCTCGGCCCCGGCGGCCCTTCGCTGTGCGGCGCGGGCGGCGTGTACGGGGCCGTCCAGTCCGCCAGGGGAGTGGAGGCGTGCGGCGCCGCGGGCGGGGCGATCACGTCCGGGTCGTCCCACCAGCTCTCGGACCCGTCGGCCAGTTTGTGGGCGCTGCGTACGACGGCACGCGGATGCGGAGGCTGCGCTCCCTCCACCGCGGCCTTGGTGGGCAGCAGCCGGCGGAAGGCCAGGGTGAGGCCCGCCCACAGGGCCGCGGCGATCAGCGGGACGACGACCGTCCACTTCACCTGGGCGCAGTAGGAGGCCCAGGTGAAGGCCCATTCCGGCCCGCTGTCGAGCCGGTCGAGGCCCAGGTGGAGGAAGAGGTTCTCCGCGCAGTCCGCCACCAGCGGCACGGCGGTGAGGGCAAGGGCGCGGCGGGCCCACAGGCGGGAGGCCCTGCGGTAGAGGTACAGGGTGCCGAAGCCGAGCACGGAGGCCAGCGCCAGCGTGTACCCCGGGATGAACAGCAGCCAGTCGAGGAGCAGCCCGTCCTTGAAGAGCCTGATCCTGTCGCCGGTGCTGCCGCCGATGATGTCCAGTACGGTCTGACGGGTCGGGAGGTCCTGGCCCGCGGCGAACTGCAGCCGCACCTCCGCCCTCCCGCCGGGTTTGTCCATGGGCGGGGCCAGCAGGTAGACCAGCATCAGGGTGAGGCCGACGACCAGGCCGCCCCAGCAGAGCCAGGGGGCCCAGCCCGGGATCTGACGTCTCGGGGTGTGCTCCTGAGTGCGCGTCATGTCTCCACGGTAGTGAAACCGGAGCCGTATCCAGGGACGCGCGCGCACGGGCTCCGGGTGACGCGCCGCAGCCGGGGCCGGGGCCGGCGCCGGATCCGGGGCCCGGGGCCCGGGCAGAAGGACGGCGGCGGCACCACGCGGGAGCACGGACGCGGATCATCCCGGACGGCGACGGCGCCGTGAACCCGGCCGGCGTCGCCCACGACCACCGGCTGATCATCGAGTGCATCCGGCACGGCACCCTCCAGGACAAGGGCGGCTGGAGCTCCCGGGCCACCGTCGACGCCTTCGTCCGGTACGCCGAGACGGCCTTCCGCGAGTACGGCGACGCGGCCGACCCCGCGCAGGCGCAGCGCGAGCTCCACCGCCCGAACCACCACATGACGCTCGCCCAGGCCCGGGTCACCACCCTCTGCCATGAGATCGTCCCGGCGGCCGAGATCGAGCCGGCGCCCGACATCGCGCTCGTCTACCCGCAGTCCAGCCGCCCCGTGGCCGTACACGGCACCTGCAACCCCACCGCCTGAGCCCGGGCGCCCGCCCGCGGGCCGGACGTCAGGACGATGCTCGTCTACGCCTCCCAGTCCCAGGTGTCGAAGTACGCGGGCACCCCGGCCCGGCGGGCGGCCATCACCGCTTCGAGCCGCGCGTGGTCCCGGACCGGCATCAGCTCCCGCCACTGCGGCAGGCTCAGGACGCGGACCTCGTCGTGCTCGTCGGGGTCCAGGACGATCCCGGCGAGCTGGCCGGAGGTGAGGCGGCCGCCGTCGAACACGTAGCCCGCGGTGCTCAGCGGCCACTGCCTGCCGGGCAGCCCGAACACCGCGGCCAGCAGCCGCGGCGGTCCGGGAACGACGAGTCCGGTCTCCTCCCGGCACTCCCGCACCGCCGTCTCCCACGGACGTTCGCCCGGATCGGCGACCCCGCCCGGCCACTGCCAGGGATGCGTGGAGGAGTAGGTGGCGCGCAGCTGGACGGGCCGGTCGTCCTCGTCGGTGAAGAACACCGCGCCGAACACGGTGGCCTTCGGAAGCGACGCGGCGAACTCCTCGGGCGGCAGCCACTTCTTGGTCACGACGCGCCCCCCTCGAGCGTGGCCGTGGCGGAGCGGCGGCGCCGGTGGGCGGGGTCGTCGAGTCGGGGCTGGTTCACGCAGTGGTCCTTTCGTGGACGGGCTTCAGGCGGTGGGCGGTGCAGGGGGCGGTGGCCGCACCCGGGAGTCGCCCGTCGCGGCAGGCGCAGCGTTCACAGCTGCAGGTGTGGGGGAGTCCCTGACCCATTGCTGCCCGCTGGGTTCGCGGTGCATTCGGTACCGCGTGAGCGTGGTCCGCCGCCTGACGGGAGGCAGAGGACGAGATCAGCATGTCCGGCATCGTGATGTGGTGGGCGCCGGCGGGTAGTCGTCGACGGTCATGGAGTTGTAGAGGCGTGCGCTCTTGGTGGTGAGGCGGAGGAGGGCGCGGCTGGGCCCCGTCGGCAGGGCGGAGATCAGGCGGGCCCCCTGGGCCAGTCCCCGCACTCCGAGGCGGGAGGTGGGGATCAGGGTTTTCGCGGCGCTGAGCGCGGCCGCGCGGCTGCCCCGCACGTGCTCCGCCATCGCGCGCTCGTAGGCGGGGAAGGCGCGCTCGTGGTCACCGTCCGCCCGCGCCGGCTCCCCGGCGAGGACGTACGCTCCGACGACGGCCAGGCTGGTGCTGCCGCCGACGGCCGGGCCGGGGCAGTAGCCCGCGTCGCCGACGAGCGCCACGCGCCCCCGTGACCAGGTGTCCATGCGGAGCTGGGTGATGGAGTCGAAGTAGAACGCCGGGGTGCGGCCGAGCTCGTCCAGCCAGCGGTCCACATCGGGGTGCATGCCCTCGAAGGCACTGCGCAGCAGCTCCTTGTGCCGGGGCACGTCGTGGTGGTGGTAGTCGAGCTCGCGCGCGCTCCGGAACAGGAACAACGCCCGCGCGTCGCCGAGGTGCCGCGCGCCGTACATGCCGGCAGTGCGGCCGACGCCGACGTGGATGAGGAGCTCGCCGTCGAGCGCGGCGACGTTCGGCAGGGGCAGCACCCCGAGGTAGGCCCCGGTGAAGGCGCTGAAGCGGGACTCGTCGCCGAAGACGAGGCGGCGCACGTTGGAGTGCAGCCCGTCCGCGCCGACGACGAGGTCGAAGCGGCGCGGCGCGGCTTTCTCGAACCGCACCTCGCCGTCGGGCGAGATCGCGGTGATCGAGTCGCCGAAGACGTACTCGACGTCGTCGCGCGCGGCGTCGTAGTAGATCTCACTCAGGTCGTCGCGCATGATCTCGACGTGCCGGTCGGAGGCGGCACCGAAGATCTTGGAGAGGTCCGCCCGGACGGGACGCCGTACGCCCTCCCGGTGGACGGTCATCCGGTTGGTGCCGGTGGCCCGCTCCTCGACGAGCGGGAGTACGCCCATCTTCTCCGAGACGTTCACCGCGGGCCGGAACAGGTCGACCGCGTGGCCGCCGGTGTTGCGTGGAGCCGGCGCGCGCTCGACGACGGTGACGCAGAAGCCGTGCCTGGTGAGCCAGTACGCCAGCACCGGACCGGCGACGCCGGCCCCGGAGACGAGAATCCGGACGGGACCCCTCCTTGTCATTCAGACCGCCCGTACGGCGTCCCCGTGGCGAAGGCCGGCAGGGATGGCCGTCCGCGCGGGATCCTCGAGTATCGGTGAGTGCCCGAGACCGGGCAGCAACTCGACTTTCGCGCCCGGAACGGCGCGGTAGTCGGCGGCGGATGAGGATCGCCACCTGCGGTCGTCCACGCCGAAGATCACCAGTAGCGGCTTGCCGAGGGCCGTCAGCCGGTCCGGGAGCGCCTGCCGCTCCAGGTAGTCGCGGGTGCCGTGCATCGTCGCGGTGAGCGTGTACTGGGTCATGCAGCGCACCTCGTCCAGAAGCTCTGACGGGATCTGGTAGCCCGCGCGACTGAAACCGGTGCTCGCGAACCGGCGGATCTCCTCGTCGGTCGGCGGCCACTGCGAGAGCCCGGTCGCGGTGGACTGCGGTGCGATGAAGGCGTCCAGGCTGGGGCCGGTGTTGATGAGCGCGAGCGCGGTCACCAGGCCGGGTCGCTGTTCGGCGAGCGCGGTGGCGACCGCGCCGCCGCTGGAATGGCCGACGACCACGGCGTGCTCGACGCCGAGCCGGTCCAGTGCCACGCCGGCCCGGCGTGCCTGGTCCGGGAGCGCGTAGCTGCGGTCGGCCGGTTTGGCCGACCGGCCGTGCCCGAGCAGGTCGATCCGGATGACGCGGTGAGATCCGGTCAGCAGCGGAACCAGCTGGTCCCACGAGCGGGTCGAGGATGCGGACCCGTGGATGAGCAGGAGTGCGGGGGCGTCGCGGGGGCCGTCCTGGCACACGTGGATGTAGCCGTCGTCCAGCGGCAGGGTCGAACTCTTGGTGGCCTCGGCGCCGCCGTTCACGCGCGGTCCGTCGTCAGAAGCAGTCATGAGCCCACTGTCTCCGCCGGTTCCCACCCGCGGATTGGATGAATGTTCCCCTCTGCCGACTCAACTAGCATGGAACGGTGGGGACTTTCATGCACGGTGCGGCTGTGTGGGACGTCGCATGCCCGCAGCGTCCCAGCAGGGTGGCCGGTCTCACCATGGCCGGATTCCGCGTCCCTGACCTGGACGCGCTCCGGATGGTCCCGCACCCGGCCGTGACGCTGCTCCTGGAGTTCGGTGCCGGCTCGCCCGTCCTTGACTGTGCCGCCGGGCAGCAGCAACGGGGAAGCCTGGTCGCCGGGCCCGGGCTGGGGACCGGCGGCGAGGTCCGGGCGCGGGGTGAGAACGTCGAGTGCGTGCAGGTGCGCCTGTCCCCGGTGATCGCACGGGCGGTTCTGGGCGCCTCTCCCGCCGACCTCGACGGCGCCGTCGTGTCACTGGGCGACCTGTGGGGCCGGGAGGCGTCCCGGATCCGAGAGCAACTGGGCGATGTCTCGTCGTGGCAGGATCGCTTCGCGTTGACGGACGCGCTGCTCGCCCGTCGGCATGAGGCGGGGCCGCCCGTGGACCCGGGGGTGGCCTGGGCCTGGCACCGCATCGTCGACAGCCGTGGCCTGGTCCGGGTCGATGGACTCGCGGCCGAGGTGGGATGGAGCCGTAAGCGCCTTTGGTCCCGGTTCCGGTCGCAGCTCGGCCTGCCGCCCAAACGCGCCGTGAAGCTGGTCCGCTTCGACCATGCCGCCCACCGCCTGGTCGCGGGTGAAGGCGCGGCCCGAGTCGCGGCCGACGCCGGCTACGCCGACCAGTCACACCTGCACCGGGACGTCGTGGCGTTCACCGGGGCCACGCCCGTGACCGTGGCCGGCGAGCCGTTCCTCGCCGTTGACGACATCGCATGGCCCAGCCGCGGAACACCCGCCAAGCCTCCCGTCCCCAGGGACCTCCGGCTCGACCGCCGACTGGAGGTGAGACGGCTACCGCTGTGAACGGCTGCTGGAGCATTGCGTGTCGGCGTACTTGCCAGAGCTGCCAGAGTGCCCAGGCGAGTACGGGTGAACGGGCTGACTCAGATGGCAGATCGCAGGCGTCGCGTCACCGATCAGGACCTGGCTTCTACGGGAAGAGGACGTCGAGCCGGGGTGTCCCCGTTCTCACCGTGGCCTCTATGGTGTCGATTTCTTCTCCGGGCTTCGCCCACGTCTCCCGGACGGCTTCCAGGGCCTCGTGGAACGCCTCCCCGCAGTCGCTCTCCTGGCCCGTCAGTTCGTCGAACACCTCCTGGGCCACGTAGTCGAGCTCCTCCCATTCCGGCCATTCGTCGTCACACCACTCCCGCGTGTGCCGTCCCACCAGGGCCCGCACCTCAGCAACGTCAGCGAGGGCATCCGGATCAGCGAGCACCGCCTTGTACGTCCCCTGCCCCTGGGCCACCAGCCAGAGCGCGAAATAGTCGAAGCCGTCATCGGAGCACAAGCCGCCCTCAATCCGGCCCACCGCCCGCCACAATGCGCCCGTGGCGACCGCCGAGCACGCGGCCTCCAGCCGCGCCTGAAACTCCGCCCCCTCCGCGGCCGGCCGGCACCGCAACTCCCCGCGCAGCCACTCCAGCCGTTCGTGCCGGTCACCGGGGCGACAGCTCAGCCCATCCATGAGCGCCCAGAAGGTCATATCGTCCATGCCGCACAGGATCGCAACCACCACTGACATGCCCGAGAACCCCTTGGCGAGGCGACCGTTTCGGGCGCTCCCGCCCGGCCTACCGCGCCGGGTAGGTGGTGAGGTACTGCAGGACGGCGGCGAACGCGGTCACCATGTCGTTGAGGCCGACCGTCTCCTTGAGCACCACGGAGCTGCCGTGTCCGCCACCCTCGTACCCGTAATAACGCGGGTGGCCCTTTGCCCCTGACTTCTTCTTGAATCCGTCGCCTTCCGGCTCCGCCACCAGCTCTTGCACCCCGGGCCCGGCATGCCGGACGAAGCTGCAACGGGCGAGCCAGTCCCGTTTCCGGTCCGCGAGTGCCCCATTGGCGGCGGAAGTCGCCTCCGGCGTCTGAACCATGATGCGGATCTCGAAAGGACTGCCCGTGCCGCTCCTCGGGTTCAGGCGCTGGATCTCGGCGACGACGTAGCCGTCCTCCGTCTCTCGCCAGGCACAGATGTTCGGGGCTCCGGCCTCGGAGCGCTGCTTCGGTGCGAAGACCGTGCCGGGCGGGGAGGTCGCCTGCGTGATGCTTGCCAGTCGCCGCAGACGCAACGCATCGCTGAGCACGATGGAGGCATGGTTCGCCGGACCCGTTGCCTCGGCCTCCAGCTGCGTGAACTGCTGGAGCCCTCGGACGGACAGGAGCCGGGCGAGGTCATCCGCCGAATGGTTCCAGCCGGCGAGGAGACTGGCGACGGTGAGCCGACGGGACCAATGGCTCGGCTCATTCGGGATGGGATCGGCATTCGGGCCCACCAGGTAGCGGTCTGACGCCGGTATGCCCCTCGCCTCAGCCCAGGCGTCGTAGACCGCGAACTGTTCGCCATGGGCGCCGGCACCGAGCTTCACCTCCATCACCGTGCGCTCGGTGCCGTCAAGCAGGACGACGAAGTCGGCCCGGCCTGCCGGCGCGCCCCGGCCTGCCTTCACCCAAGCCTCCCGCCAGACCGTGATCGTCCCCGGTGCCAGGACCAAGGCCGACCGGAGCGGCTCGGGATCCAGCTCGGCGAGGAAGCACAGCAAGTCCGACCAGTCGTCCTCGGTACGCAGCAGGCGCGTCAGTCCATAGGTCACGACCGGACGCTACACGCCCCCTCTCGTTCCGCCAGAGGTTCGGGCACAGACGGGGCGCGCTCCGCGCGGGCGTCGTCGTGGCGGCCGTGCTGTGCGGCTTGCCCACATCGGCCGGTACGCCGTCGGCCCGTGCGGTGCCCACCGTGCCGGTGTCCGTGACGGTGACCAGCGTCGACGGGGTCGGCGACGACCTCGACGGGATCGACCACGACGACTGCGGCACGCCTTTCCGCACCGACACGGGCGAGCTGGAATCGGATGACGACCGGCTCGACATCAAGTCCGGCGCGGGCGAGACGGTGACCGTGGCCCTCGGCTTGCGGACCGGCCGGTGGAGCGGCGACGCCAACTGGCCGACGGCGACAACACGATCGACGTCGACCTGCCGTGGTTCGGGGCCGGCCCCCACCACAAGGACGCCTTCCTGGAGCTCGACTACTCGACGGGACAGGCTCCCCGGCGTGACGACATCCAGGCGACGGAGCGTTCGGCCGAGGCCCCGCCGCTTGAGCAGCTTTATGCGTGGCGGCTGTGGCCGGAGCGGGTCACTGCACCAGTGAACGACGGCGTTGAGGTGTTCGCTCTGCCGAATCGGCTGACCCGAGCGCTGGCCAGGGCTAGCTCCGCCGAACTCGGAGAGCTCGCAGCCCGCTGGACCACGCGGCTCTGGTCCGAGGACGGGGACGACATGACCGATGATGATCTACTGGCGGTCCTGCAGGGGATTGCCCGGCTCGCGGAGTCTGCGGTGAACGCGGGGGGCGGCCTATACAGCTGGAGCCTCTGACCGTCCCCCGGCCCCCCGCGCCCGCGCCCGCGCCCGCAAGGGAGGCTCGTTCTTGACGCCGCTGCACGCCAGGAGCTCGGTCCCGGTGGCGTCGAAGTGCAGGGTGAAGAACCAAGATCGGTCTGCGGCGACGATGTTGCCGGTACGCAGTTGCCCGTCGCGGTGCCGAGCGCGAAGGATCTCAACGGTCTCGTCGAGGCCGAGGGTCGTGAGGCCGATCTTCAACGACCACCGCACCCTTGTCGCAGCGATGCCGAAGACCATCGACACTGGCGGCTGTCCGTCGAAGAGCAGTACCTCGCGGCCAGGCAGCGATGGCGTCGCGTGCTGCCTTGCAGGCACTGGTCTGGTCCTTGAGCATCGCAGTAATGTCGCGCTGACCCGGGTCCTCGTCCTCGATGGCCATGCGATGACTGTAGGGAGCGAACGCGGGCGTTGCTACAGGATTCGGAGTGGCCTGCGCGGGGCCGTCGGAGCCATCAGGACCGCCTACCCAGCGGAGGTCGTCCGTCGATGACGGTGCTCTTCGAGCCGATGGCTGCAGCCTGCGTGCGGCATCGTTCCAGCCCGGCAGTCACCTCTTCGCGGTCCGGGCCGTCCTGGCTGGCCAGGAGTTGGCCAGCGGCGGTCATGGCGTCCCAGAAATCGGGCGGCGAGCCCCGCCCGTCCCGGAACCGGGTCTTGGCGAAGTAGAGGAAGATCTTCGTGAGCTCCCCGGTGCGAAACCACCCGAGCAGGCCACAGGGATGGCCCCCGCGGGCACCAGCGGCGGTTCCCAGCAGGTCGCGGATGCGCTCTTCGTGCTCGTCAAGCACTCGGTCCACGATGAAGACGTGCCCGAACGTGAGAACGAGGGCGAGGTCCTCCTCCTCACCCATCACGAACTCCGCGAAAAGCGGCTCGACCTCTCGAAGCCGGGCCTCGGCGTCAGTCGGGGGCACACCCAGGGCCAAGCACACGGCCAACACACAGACACCCCACTGGCCGGTCCTCGCGGCCAGCTCGGCGAAGACCTCCTCGCCGCTCTGCCCTGCGGCGAGCATCTCCTGCGCCTCCAGAATCAGCGCGCCCTGGCCCTCCCCATGACTCATGGCGAGAGGCGACCGCGAGGTGCGATGGGCGCGCGAGTCGGCCGCGATCCCCTCGGTCACCGAGGCAGCACGAAGCCACCCGGCCAACGGGGGTGTGAAGCGCAGCAGAGCCGGATTGCAGCCCTATTTCGCACACTCGAATACCGACGCTGCCGTCCTCCGCCTTCAGAGTGATCAGGTACTCGCGGCCGCGCATCACGAACGTGGCCACGCCCGCCCGGTTCGCCTTCGCCAGGGCCTTCTGCAGCAGGGCGTACACCTTGGCGTACTCCTTGCCCCTTGGGGCGGGCCGACGTAGTAGGTCTTGTCGAAGACGATCGGAGCGACCTGGTCGAGGTCGACGAAGCCGCTGGTCTCCAGGGTCTGGGAGCGCCCGGGCGCTATGTCGTCGAGCTCCCTGGGCTCGACCAGTACGCACTCGTCGCCGGCGCCGGGCCCCGGGAGGGCGGGATGCGGTCCCCGTCGCAGCCATGAGGGCCAGGACCGCACCCCGCACCCTGCACCTACCCGGGGCGGGGGAGGTGACACGGTGGGGCGCAGTGACGCCGCCGGCGTCACCCCGCACCAGGCGGCCCGGTTCCTCCAGCGCTTCGCCGGAGCCCATGGGGAGCGCCCCGCCGACGTCGCGCGGGCTGCGGGACGGGTTCGAGGACGGCGAGAGGTTCGAGGGGGGCTGAGGGAGTGAACGGGGCGGGTGGGGGAAGGCGGATGGAGGTAAGCGTTACGCCGGCTTTTGGACGATCGATTCCATGCTGCCTGTTCACTCGACCCTGCGCCTGCGCCTGCGCCTGCACCTGGACCTGGACGGTCCGGGTTCGGCGGCAGTCGCGCGCCGCGCGGCGCGTGAGTTCCTCGCGTACTCCGCGCCCGGCCGGCCCGCCTTCGGACCCGTCGCCCTGGACGTCGCCCTGCTGGTGATCAGCGAACTCGTCACCAACGCGGTCCGCCATACGTCCGGAGGCTGCGCGCTGGACCTCCGCCTGCGGCCAGAGGGGGTCGACGTCGAGGTCACGGACTCCAGTAGTGCCGAGCCACGGCCCAGGCGGCCCGATCAGAAGGGCGAGGGCGGATGGGGATGGCACCTGGTCAACCGGCTCGCCACCGAAGTGGAGATCCGGCACCACGGCGAACAGGGGGGAAAGACCATCCACGTCCATGTCACCCGGTGAGCCGTCGGCCGGGTGCCGCGCGTTCACCAGGTCGTGTGCAGGGCCCGCGGCGAGCGGTGGATCAAGGTGGGGCGCATGGCCGGCGGGGGTGCGTCCGGGTCCAGCCGCAGGCCCGGCAGGCGGCGGGTGAAGACTTCGAGGGTGATGCGGAGTTGTTCGCGGGCCAGCTGAGAGCCGGGGCAGCCGTGGGGGCCGTGGCCGAAGGAGAGGTGGCGCCGGTCCTCGGGGCGGCTGATGTCGAACCGGTCGGCCCGCTCGTACCGGTCCTCGTCCCGGTTGGCCGAACCGTAGGCGACCAGAACGGTCGCTCCGGCCGGGAGCTTGGTGCCGGCCAGTGTCACCGGCCGGGTCGTGGTGCGGCGGAAGGCCTGGACGGCGGTGTCGTAGCGGGCCGCCTCCTCCACCGCGGCGGGTATCAGCGCCGGATCCGCGCAGAGCATCTCCCACTGCGGCCGGTCGCGCAGCAGATGCAGCAGCGTGGTGCCGATCAGCGCGCTGGTGGTGAGGAACCCGGCGATCAGGAGGTTCTGGAGGCTCGCCACCAGTTCGTGGCGCTCGTCGAGGGTGAGCTCGGCGTCACCGGGCGCCAGGGCCGCCACCCTGGCCGAGCACAGGTCGTCCCGGGGCGAGGCGCGCCGATCACGCAGGTATCCGTCCAGCAGGTGCTGGAGCGCGACCACGTCCTCGGCGGCCGCAGCCTGATCCTTCGGCGGCAGCGGCCTGAACAGCAGCTCGTCGGCCCGGTATCCGCCGTGCACCGCCGCGGGCACGTCCGCCGGGTCCAGGCCGATGAGCCGGCCGACCACCCGCCCCGGCAGCCGACGGGCGTACGCCTCCATCAGCTCGGCGGATCCGTCCGCCGCGATGCCCTCCACCAGCTCGCTCGCGCACTCCCGCGCGTACGGCAGCAAGGCGGCCACGCGCGCGGCGGACAGGCCGCGGTTCAGCACGCCCCGGTGCCGCCGGTGCTCCGCACCGTCCGAGGTGACGACGGTCTCGCGCGGTGCGAACCCGCGCGGCAGGACGCCCAACGCCGCGTCCGACAGTGCGATGTCGGGGAGCAGGGACCCGGCGGAGGAGAAGTCCTCGGCACGCACCAGCACCTCCCGGACGTCCTGGTCGCGGGCCACCAGCCACGCGTCGAACTCCGGTACGTACGTCAGGCCTGCGGCCCGGCGGGCGCGGGCGTAGAGCGGGTACGGGTCGAGGTAGAGCTCATCGCGCCTTGCCTGGTCGTGCGACGGCACACGGTCCTCCGGATCGCGGTGAGACGGGGCCGCGGGGCAACTCCGCGGGGGTGAACTCCGGTGCCGGACCATGGTGCCCGAGCCCCGCCGCGCCGGGAAGGGCGCCCCACCCGGCTCCGGCTCGGTCCCGCCTCACGCCTCCGGCGTGCGCTGCGCGGCGTCCGGCGGCGCGGGCGTGAGCGAGGCGAAGTCGGGCAGGATCAGGGAGCCGTCGCCGGCCAGCGTGAAGCCGGGGTTGTGGGCGATCTCCCAGGCATGGCCGTCGGGGTCGGTGAAGACGCCCGAGTAGAAGCCGATCGCGTTGACGGCGGCGGGCCGGGTGACCGTGCCGCCGGCCTCCGCGGCGGCGCCGAGGAGGCTGTCGACCTCGGCGTCCGTACGCACGTTGTGGGCCAGGGCGATGCCCCCGAACCCGGCCGGCGGGGCGTCGGGCAGCCCGCAGTCCGCGGCCAGTTTCCGGCGGTCCCACAGGACCAGGGCCATTCCTCCCGCCTGGTGGAAGACCGTCTCCTCGACCTCGGTGCCACGCCATCCGAGGGCCGCGTAGAAGCTCTTGGCCCGGGCGAGGTCCGAGACCCCCAGGGTGATGAGGCTGATCCGCTGTTCCATTCCGACACCGTAACGGCCGTGCGCGGCCGGGGCACGGGACACGGGGCACGGGGCACGGGGGCCGGCGATCCGGCGGCCCGCCCTCCCGGGCGCAGGGCCCGGCCGGTTCAGTCCCCGTCGGCTCCGGCCGGGGACTCCATCGCGGCGATGCGCCGGTTGACGACGACGGTGGCGGCGGCCGCGCTGAGCGCGAAGGCCACCACGATGACCGCGGGACGGTCGAGCCTATGCCCGCTGATGTGGTCGAGCGAGAAGCGCCCCGGCCCGGTGACGCCGAGGCAGGCCGCGACGGAGCCGAGGAAGGCCGGGTACTCGAAGCCGCCGCCCTGGGCGAAGAACCCGGCGGGCGCGTGGACCGAGACGGCCCCTGCCATGGCGCCGGCCGCCGCGGCGCCCGCGGCCGGGGTGGCGAGCCCCAGCGCCAGCAGGGCACCGCCGCCCGCCTCGCCGAGCCCGGCCGCGAGGGCGCTCGGCCTGCCCGGAACGAAGCCCATGTGCTCCATCGCCTCGGCCGTTCCCTCGATGCCGCCCCCGCCGAACCAGCCGAAGAGCTTCTGCGTGCCGTGCGCGATCAGCACGCCGCCCGCCGCGAGGCGCAGGGCGAGCAGCCCGAGGTCCTTGCGAAGGATGAACTGCATGGGGCGACCTTTCGATGGGTGGGCTGGGGGATCGGCGCACACGGACGTCCGGCTCCCGCTCCACCATCACCCGGGAGACCCCCAGGACCCCGGCTCGCGGAGCCGGACACACGCGAGAACGCCCGCCCGGACCAGCGTCCGCGCGTGTCCGCCGCCGGCCGGCGAGGTGGTCCGCATACGGGTCCCCGGCCCGGGTAGGCGCCGGGTAGCAGCCGCTTCCAGTAGCGGGAGGAACCATGACCCGGCGAGTCCACGAGGTGATGACCGAGAAGCCGGTGACCGTCGAGAAACTGACCTCACTGGCCGAAGCGGCCCGCGTCATGCGGGACGCGGACATCGGGGACGTCCTGGTCGTCGACGAGGGCAGGCTGCGCGGGATCCTGACCGACCGGGACCTCGTCATACGGGCCATCGCCGAGAACCGGGACCCCGCGGAGACGACGGTGCAGGCGATCTGCAGCTCTGAGCCGATCACCGTCGGTCCCGGGGACGACGTCCAGCAGGCCGCCGATCTCATGCGGCGCCATGCGCTGAGACGCCTGCCCGTGCAGACCGAGGACGGCGAGCTCGTCGGGGTGGTCACCCTGGGTGACCTCGAGGTCGAACGGGATCCGGGGTCGGCCCTCGCCGCCATCGCGGCGGCCGAGCCCGACAGCTGACGCCCGCCGCTCGGCACGGCCGCGGTCCGGACGGAGGTCACAGCCGCCAGTACGTACCCGTACTCGAATCGACGTGCACGACGTGGCGGCCCACACGCACCACGTGGTGGTCCGGACCGGTCCAGGAGCCGGTGGCACCCTCGGCGCCGGGCAGCGGGGTCCAGACCTCCAGGAAGGTGCTGCCGTCCGGGTTGGTGCCCCGCTCGACGAGGTTCGCGCCCTCCCACCGGAAGGTGCCGGTGTCTTCGCCGGGCTCGCCCGTGAGGTGGTGGAAACGGACCCGGGAGCCGTCGAAGGACGTCGTACCGGCGAAGCCGCGGCTGTCGGCGTAGTACGGCCCGGTCTGCAGCCACACCACTTCGCCGTCCTCGCGCAAGGGGCCGCCGTCGCGGCTGATGCCGCGCCGCAGCCACGCGCCGTGCTCGGGCACCGCCACGCCGGGGCCGGCCGGCTGCGGATCCGGCTCAGGCCTGGTCATCGGGGCCGGTGCCGGTGTCGGCGTCGTCCACGGCCAGGAGGGTCACCGGTACGTTGCCCCGTACTGCCTGCGAGTACGGGCAGACCGCGTCCGCCCGGTGCAGCAGGGGCTGGAGGTCCGCCGCACGCCACCCCGGCAGGCTGACGGTGAGGGCCACCGCGAGGCCGTAGCCGGCGGGCGTGTCCGTGGTGCCGAGCTGAACTTCGCAGGCCACGCGCGCGGCGGAGGCATCCGCACCGAACTCGGCGGCCACCTCCGCGAGCGCGGAGGTGAAGCAGGCGGCGAAGCCGGCCGCGAACAGCTGCTCGGGGTTGGTGGTGCCGGGCACCTTCTTGCGCGGCGGGGCGAGGCGGACGTCCAGGCGCCCGTCGTCCGTGCGGACGGATCCGGTACGGCCCCCGGCGGCGTGTGCGGTCGTCCGGTACAGGCTGCGGGTGAGTGGCACGGTCATGGCGTTCGGCCCATCTTGCTCGACGAGGACGCTGCCCGGGCGCGGACAGCGGACGGCGCTGCTCGTGCAGCACCTCGCGCGTCGTCGTGCGTAACCGGGTACGGCGCATCTCGTCCGGGGCCTGGAATCCGGCCGCCGGACAACCTAGCAACGGAGCGGGCCGCCGGGGGCCTCCCCGGCGGTGACCTTCCTCACCCGCCGCCCGCCGCCTCAGGCCGGGCGACCGACCGCCGCCAGGGCGTCCCTGACCTCGCGCGCCACGCGGGCGGCGTCCTCGGGGTTGTTGACCACATCGGTGCGGTTCATGTCGACGACGAGGACCTCGCTGGCCGAGTAGTGCTTGTGCACCCAGTCGTCGTAGCCGGACCACAGGGTCCGGTAGTAGGCGACGAGGCTCTCGTCCTGTTCGAAATCGCGGCCCCGCAGCCCGATCCGGTGCAGCACGGTCTCGAAGTCCGCCTTGAGGTAGACCATGAGATCGGGTGCCTTGCGGTACGGCAGGCCGTCGATCTCGCGCATCATCTCGCCCAGCAACCCCTCGTACACCTGCATCTCGAGGGAGCTGATCCGCCCCAGGTCGTGGTTGACCTTCGCGAAGTACCAGTCCTCGTATATGGACCGGTCGAGGACGTTGTGACCCTGCTTGTACGCCTCCTTGATCGCGGCGAACCGCGTCTGCAGGAAGTAGAGCTGGAGGAGGAAGGGGTAGCGCCGCGCCTCGATCTCCTCGGGGCTCGCCGTGTAGAAGAGCGGGAGGATCGGATTGTCGTCCACGCTCTCGTAGAAGACTTCGCTGCCCAGGTCCTTGGCGAGCAGCTCGGCCACACTGGTCTTGCCGATGCCGATCATGCCTCCGACGCAGATCACTGGCATACCTCACTTCTCCCTGGGGGTCTTCTGTTCGTGGGCGGGTGTGCCCGGTGCCCCGGGATCTTCATGACCAGCGTCATGTGGCCCCCATCGGGACCACGGCCCTGACCCGGGCCGCTCTCGGCGACCGGCCGGCCCGACCGGTGCGCGGTCGCCGCGCACGGCGACCGGCCGCAGCCCCGCGGCCGCCTTGAATCCTAAATGATGATGCGCCCTGCACCGGCCGGAGCACCGGCCACCCGGCCGGATCCGCCTCCGTACCGCCCCGGGGGGATCGGGCATCGGCTACGGTCCTTGACTGTGAACCGAACCGAGCGTCTTTACGCCCTGGTGGAGGAGTTACGCGCGGTCTCGCCCCGGCCGCGCAGCGCCCGGTGGCTCGCCGAGCGCTTCGGCGTCAGCACCCGCACCATCGAGCGGGACCTCAGCGCGCTGCAGCAGTCCGGTGTGCCGCT
This sequence comes from Streptomyces sp. NPDC091371, assembly GCF_040684275.1. NCBI lineage: Bacteria > Bacillati > Actinomycetota > Actinomycetes > Kitasatosporales > Streptomycetaceae > Streptomyces > Streptomyces sp. NPDC091371. The sequence goes on along the minus strand of NZ_JBFBFP010000004.1, from coordinate 70,952 downwards.
CTACGCCGAACCGGGCCGCAGCGGCGGGTACGTGGTGGACAAGGACCACACCCTGCCGCCCCTGACCATCACACCGGCCGAGGCGGCGGCCCTGGCCGTCGCCCTGCACCGGCTGTCCGGGACGCCGTTCGCCGAGGACGCCCGCTCGGCGTTGTACAAGGTGCTCGCCGTCATGCCGCAGCGCGATCGTCAGGCCGCGCGCGAGCTCGCCGGCCGGGTACGGGTCGCCGTGAACCCCGCCGAACCGTCCGAGGTCCTGCACGCCCCGCACGTCCTGCACGTCCTGCGCGAGGCGCTCTCGACCCGCCGGCTGCTGCGCCTGCGCTACGCCGACGGGCAGGGCGGGGTCACCGACCGCGCCGTCGAGCCCCTGGGCTTCCTCGACGGCGAGCACTGGTACCTCATCGGCTGGTGCCGACTGCGTTCAGCCGTGCGGGCTTTCCGCCTCGACCGCATCCGCGGGGCGCGGGCACTGGAGGAGACGGTGGAACCGCGGCTGGTCGACCTGTCCGAACTGGACATCCCCGCACGGGATTTCGTCGCGCTCGACGAGGCGCTCGAAGAACTCTACGGTTCCGCTTGAGCCGCCGCGCGGAGGGCTAAACACCGACAGGGGGTTGTCGCCCACGGCCCGGAGGCTGTGTGACCACGACCGACCACGGAAGGCACCCATGTCTGTGACGACGACCCCCACCACCGACTCCGCACCGCTGACCCGGGAGGCCGGCACCCGGCTGGTGGAGGGCTGGGCGGCGCTCTGGAACGGAGACGTCGCCCTCGCCGACCAGATCCTCGCCCCCGGCTTCCGGCTGCACTTCGCGGACGACTCCGCCGCCACCTTCGGCCGGGACGAACTGACGGCCTTCATCTCGGCCAACAGCCTTGCCTTCACCGGCATGACGTTCGCCGCCGACGCCCCGCCGCTGGTCGACTCCGAGCGCGGCGAGCTGGCCTGCCGGTGGAGCGAGAGGCACGCCGACGACGGCGGAGACGTCGTCGTCAAGAGCGGCATCGACATGTTCGCGGTCACGGACGGCCGGATCTCCGCGGTCTGGTCCCTCACCGGCAACCGCAGCTTCGCCGCCTGACCGACACGGTCGGTCCCGTGCGCCGGTTCCCAGTGGGGACCGGCGCACTTCGGCGTGCGCGGACCCCAAAGGGGAGCGGATGCCGGGGTGTTGTCCGCCGGGCCGCGAGCCGGGTGGCGACTCCCCGGTCGCCCCGGCGTCCGTCCGGGAGCCGGCGGAAGCGGCGCGTCCACAACTCTTGACGGGCCTCCGGGGCCCTCGCATACTGGCGGCCAAATCGATTTGGCCCCATCGATTCGGCCCCTGCCCGGAGCCGGATCGCGGCCGAAGCCGGAGCGAGCCGAACGGAGCTCGAACGTGTCCAGTCCCAGCACTCTCCCGCACCCCGTCGACCAATCCCGCCCGCTGAGCAGGATCCTCCTGTTCGGCCTCCAGCACGTCCTCGTCATGGCGGCGACCCCCGTCTCGGCGATCTTCCTGATGAGCGCGACCCTCCACCTCGACACGGACCTCACCGTGAACCTGCTCTCGGCGGCCTTCGTGCTCTCCGGGGTCGGTTCACTCATCCAGTCCCTGGGCCCCTGGAAGTTCGGGCCCCGGCTGCCCTTCGTCATGCTGCCCGGCGGAGCCCCGCTGATCCTGTTCCTGGCGATCGCCGAACAGCACGGCGTGCGCACCGCCACCGGCGCGGTGATCATCAGCGCCGCCTTCTACTTCGTCGTCCTGCCGGTCTTCGCGCGCCTGTTGAAGTTCTTCCCGACCCTGGTCATCGGCACGATGATCGTCATCGTCGGGGTCAACCTGGTGAAGGTGGGCGCGCTGCTCGTCACCGGGCGGCCGGGCTCGCCCGGCTTCGCCAACACCACGGACCTGGCGCTCGGCATGGCGACGATCGGCTTCACCGTCGCCCTCTACTGGCTGTTCACCGGCGTCGTGCGGCAACTCGCCGTGATGCTGGGCCTGATCGCGGGCAGCGTGCTGGCCTTCGCGCTCGGCCGGTTCGACTTCGGCGCCGTCGCCGAGGGCGGGGTTCTGAGCGCCCCGCAGCTCATGCCGTTCGGATCTCCCGAGTTCCACCTCGTCGCCGCGCTGCCGCTGATGCTCTACGGACTGGCCTCCATGGCGGAGGCCACCGGGCAGACCGTCATCAACGCGGAGACCGTCGGCAAGGAGATCGACAAGCGGAAGGTCGTCCCCCGGACCATCCGCGGCGATGCCCTCGTGTCGCTCTTCGGGGGCTTCCTGGGACTGCCGCTGATGGTGACCAGCGGCGAGAACATCGGAATCGTCCGTGTCACGGGCGTGCGCAGCCGGTTCGTCACCGCGGCCGCCGGCGTCGTGCTCATCGTCACCGGCTTCCTCGCCCCCGTCATCCGGGCCATCAGCGCCATCCCGTCCGCCGTCGTCGGCGGAACCGCCATGGTGGTGTTCGCGGTGATCACGGTGCTCGGTATCCAGATGCTGGGAAAGGCGGACCTCGAACAGCACTCCCACGGGTTCATCTGCGCCGTCGCCATCGCGCTGGGCCTGCTGCCGATCCTCGTCCCCGGCGTCTACGCGGGCCTGCCGTCCAACGCGCGGATCCTGCTCGAAAGCGGCGTCGCCGTCGGCGCGTTCACCGCCGCCATCCTCAACGTCCTCTTCCACCACGTACGGCCCCGGCTCGCCCGGTGGCGCGCGGGAGAGCCCGCCCCCGCCCTCCTCGACGCGGGCGAGCCCCGCGCCGTACCCCACGCATGACCCGTACGGAAAGACTGAGATGACCGACCTGACGCATTACGACCCGAACGCGGGCGGCGGTCCGGCCACGGACGGCCTCCGCCCCCACCACCTGGCCGGCGAGGCCCAACTCCTCGCCCCGGCCGTCGTGATGACCCCCGACGGCCCGATGGAGCAGTACGCGGCCGTCGTGGCCGACGGCGCCTTCCGCGCGGTCGGACCCGCCGCACGGCTGGAGCTCGACCACCCGCACCTCACCCCCCTGCGGCTGCCCGGACACGTACTGATGCCGGGATTCGTCGACGCGCACCACCACCTGACGCAGAGCTTCGGCGCCGCGCTCGCCTTCGGTGAGCCCTCCGAGATCTTCCGCCGGGTGTGGGTCCCCCTGGAGGGGGCCCTGGACGAGGAATCCGCCTACGTGGCCGCGAAACTCGCAGCCCTCGAATCGCTGCGGGGAGGGTTCACCACCGTCGCGGATGCCGGTACGAGGGCCTCCGTGGACGTGGACGTCGTGGCCAGGGCCACCCGCGACGCCGGGATCCGCTGCGTGCTGGGACTCGTCTGCAACGACGCAGACGGCGCCGACGGCGGTGGTGCCGCCGACGTGCAGGACCGGGCCGAGAAGCACCTCGCCCGGTACGACGGGGAGGAACTGGTCCACCCGTCGCTGGCGGTCTCCGTCCCGGAAGCCGCGACGGCGCGGACGCTGCGGGCCACGGCCCGGCTCGCCGCGGAAGCGGGCGCCGTCGTCCAGATCCACGTCAACGAGCACCTCGCCGCCGTGGAGCGCTCCCTCGTCCGGCACGGCCTGCGCCCTCTGGAGTACCTGCGCGAAGTCGGCGCGCTGGGACCGCAGTTGCTGGCCGCCCACGCCACCCTGGTGACACCGGCCGAGCTGACCCTGCTCGCCGACACCGGCACCGCGGTGAGCTACAACCCCGTCGCCAGCGCCTGGAAGGGCAACGCCGTGGCACCCGCGATCACCATGGCCGATCGGGGGATCCGCTTCGGACTGGGCACGGACGGCACCCGCGGTGACGGGTTCCGGCTGGTGGAGGCGGCGGAGTTCGCCCAGCGCCTCACCTACGGGCTGGCCACCGGGGACTCCTCGTGCGGCGCCGGCTGGACCTGGCTGGAACACGCGGGCCCGGGCGGCGCGGACGCCGTCGGCCTCGGCGCGCTCACCGGCCGGATCGCCGCCGGGGCGGCGGCCGACTTCCTGCTCGTCGACGCGAGCGGCCCGGAGATGCGGCCGTCCTGGGACCTGCCGTGGGAACTCGTGCGGCGCGGCAACCGCGACCAGATCACCGCCGTGTTCGTCGCCGGAAGGCTGCGGATGTTCCAGGGACGGCCCGTCGGATGGGACGGCTCCGCGCTGGTGCGGCGGGCGGCCGAGCTGGGCCGGGAGGTGGTCGCGCGGGCCGGGGTGACACGCGTACACCGCACGTCCACGGACGCACGCTCCCGGAGCGCCGCACGGTGAGCGCCGCAACGGTGGCGATCCTCGCCCTGGTGGTGGCCGCCGCCGCGTTCGTCCAGGGGACCAGCGGCCTCGGATTCGCCCTGGTCGTCGCACCGGTGGCCGGGCTGCTCCAGCCCGCCCTGCTCCCGGTGTTCGTCCTCGCGTCGATGATCCCGCTGAACATGTACGTGGCCTGGCGCGAGCGGCACGCCCTGGACCTGCGGGGTGCGGGCTGGATCACGGTGGCCCGCCTGGTCGCGACTCCGGGCGGACTGGTACTGCTCTGGGCGGTTCCGGAGCAGCGGCTCGGGGTGGTCGTCGGCGGGGCGACCGTACTGGCGGCGGTGGTGAGTCTGGCCGCGCCGGCCTTCGTGCCCGGCCGCGCCGCGTACCTCGGAGCGGGACTCGTCACCGGTCTCACCGAGACCGCGACCGGCGTGGGCGGCCCGCCACTGGCCCTCGTCTACCAGCACCGGCCGCCGGCGGAGCTGCGGTCCACGGTCGCCGTGTGCTTCCTCGTCGGCGAGGTCGTCTCGCTCGCCCTGCTGCTCGCGACCGGCCAGGGCAGCCCGGAGCAGCTGGGCTGGGCCGTGCTGCTCCTGCCGGCCCTGGCCGTCGGGGCGTGGCTGAGCCGGCTGGCGCACCACCGCGTCGACGCCGCGAGGATGCGCCCGCTGGTCCTGGTCTTCGCCCTGGTCTCCGGCGTGGTGCTCATTCTGGCGCCCTGACGCGCAGCGACGAGGCCCGCGCGATGACGCGGGGCTCGGGTGCCGGCGCCGCTGCCGTCGTCGCAGCGGGCGCGTCGGCGGCGGCGGTGTCCTCCTCGCGCAGGCGGGCCAGGAGCAGTTCGACCGCGTCGCCGGCCGCCCGGTCCAGCTGGAGGTCGACCGCTGTGAGCGGCGGCTCACAGGTGCGGGCCCGCGGGCCGTCGTACCGCGTGACCACCATGACGTCGTCCGGGACGGTGCGGCCGCTGTCCCGGATCGCACGGACGGCGCCCACCGCGAAGGCGTCCACGAGCGCGCAGACGGCGTCGATCTCGGGGTGGTCGGCCAGCAGGGCCGCGCAGCACTCGTAGCCGGCTTCCTCCCCGCCCTCCTCCGGGGCGGTGGCGACGAGGGGGGTCCAGCCCTGCTCGGCGGCGACACGTTCGTATGCCGCCCGGGCGTCGACGGCGGAGTGGCGGGTGCCGGCGCCGATGACGAGCGCCGGATGGCGGGCCCCCTGGGCGCGCAGGTGCTCCAGCAGCAGCTCGGCGACCAGGCCGCCGCGCAGGTCGACGTACGGGGCGTCCGCGTCCGAGCGCAACTCGCGGCCGAGCGCCACGTACGGCAGGTTCCGCTCGCGCAACTGCGCGACGGCCGCGTCGTCCTCGCTGGGCTCGACGACGATCGCGCCGTCGATGTCGAGGGAGTGCAGCGCCGATCCGGACTGCACGGGCGGCACCAGGACGAGCGCGTACCCGTGGACCAGGGCGCGTTCGGCCGCGGCGGCGGCGACTTCCATGTAGAAGCCGAGCCGGGAGGGGCCGCCCGCCACCGCGAAGGGCATCGACGAAGCGAGCGCGATGGCCTTCGCGTGCCCCTGGCGCAGGCGCTGCGCGCGCAGGTTGGGCCGGTACCCGAGTTCGGCGGCCACCTGCTTGATGCGTTCGCGGGTCCGGGGGTCGACCTTGCCCAGCCCGTTCAGGGCATGGGACACGGTCGTCCGGGACACCGAGGCGGCCTGGGCGACATCGGCGATCGTCGGCGGCCGCCTGCGGGAACCGGAACCGGAACCGGGGCTGGGCATCGGCAGGACGCTCCTCGCTCGCTTGCAACGCTGACGGGTGACGATGCCATCTTCGCCGACGCGGCCCCCGTCCTCCAGCCCCGCCAACACGCCCCGCCCGCCGCACCGTCGGTGCGGGAACCGGTAGGTTCGTCAGGATGGAGATCCGAGCGGGCGAGGTCACGGTCCACTACGTGGAGCACGGAGTCGGCCGGCCCGTGCTGGTGCTGCACGGCGCCGGCGTCGACCACCGCGAGCCCGAGGCCTGCTTCGAGCCGTCCTTCGACGGCGTCGCCGGGTTCCGGCGGATCTATCCGGACCTGCCCGGCACGGGCCGGACGCCGGCTCCCGAGGCGCTGCGCAGTGCCGACGACGTGCTCGACACCCTGCTCGGCTTCGCCGACCAGGTCACCGGCGGGACGCCCCACCTCCTCATCGGCCACTCGGCGGGCGCCTACTACGCGCAGGCGATGGCCGCGAGGACGCCGGCGCAGGTCGCAGGCCTCGCGCTGGTCTGTCCGCTGCTGCCGGGCCTGCGCGACGTCCCGGACCACCGGGCCGTCGCCGGATCCGGGGAGATCGGCGACGAGGAGTTCCGCGGCTACTTCGTGATCCGCACCCCGGAGATGCTCGAGCGGTACGAACGCTACGTCGCCCCTGCCGCCGGGCTCGTCGACGAGGCCGCGCTCGAGCGGATCGGCGGGCGATGGGAGCTCACCCCCGACCGCGGCCCGGCGTACCCGGGTCCGACGCTGGTCGTGGCGGGGCGGCTGGACTCGACCGTCGGGTACGCCGCCGCTGCCGACCTCGTCGATCACTACCCGCACGCCTCCCTGGCGGTGCTCGACGACGCGGGACACGCCCTGCCCCACGAGCAGCCGGAGCTGCTGCGCGCCCTCATCGCCGAGTGGCTCGCGCGCGTCGAGCGGGCGGGCTGACCGGGACGGCGGGCCGAGGAGCCGGGTCCCACAGGCGCCCTCTCACTGCGGGGAGGAGCCCGGTCCGGCCGGCCCGGCGATGGAGAACAGGGCGCCGTCGGGGTCCCGGAGGGTGATCTCGCGGGGGACGGGATCGGACCCGGTCGCCGAGACGCTGCTGCCGCCCAGTGCCGTGGCCGCCTTCACGGCCGCCGCGACGTCGGGTACCCGGAAGTACACGCGCCAGCGCGGCCGCAGGTGCGGGTCCGGGTGCTCCGCGAGCGTCCCGCCGTGCAAGCGAGCCACCGTCCGGCCGGCGTGCCGGAGCAGGATGCGGTTGTCCGCCTCCACGTAGGCGACCTCGCAGCAGCCCGCGTGGTCACAGGCCCACTCCAGGACCTCGCCGTAGAAGATGGCGGCGTCGAAGGCGTTCCGGGTGCGCAGTTCGAGCCATGCCGGAGCGGTTTCGCCGCCCATACCCCAGTCGGGGATGGCGTCCCCCTGCCAGATCCCGAAGACCGCCCCGTCGAGGTCGGCCGCGAGGGCCGCCCGGCCCGTGCCGAAGGCCAGGGGGCCGACGGCGACGGTTCCGCTGCGTTCGAGGATGCGGGCCGCCGTGACGTCGGCGTCGTCCACGGCGAAGTACGGGGTCCACGCGGCCGGGATCGTGTGAGCCGCGGGCAGGGCGCCGATACCGGCGACCGGGATCCCCTCGCGGAAGGCGACGGAGAACCCCTCGCCGAGGCGGGCGGGCCCGAATTCCCAGCCGAGGACCTCGGCGTAGAACTCATGTGCCCTGCCGGGGTCGCGGGCCATGAGGCTGACCCAGCAGGGCGTTCCGAACGTTTCGTGACTCGATGTCGACACGACGGTCAACCCCATCCCGCTGGTGCGCCCCCGGGAGCACCCTCCACGGTACTCGTGGGCGCTCTCGGAGACGGCGTGTACAGACCGGGTCGCCGACCCGCACCTGCCGGAGGGTGCTCCGGGCGTGTGCGGGGAGTGGCCCGTACGGCTCAGTAGCGCAGCGCCGTACCGGTCTGCGCCGAGACCGTACCGGACAGTTTGTGCGTGCTGCGGGCCGTGCCCTGCCCCGTGCCCTTCCCGGGGACGTCCGTGACCGTCACCACCACGGTGTCGAGGAGGTGGCCGCTCTCGTCCTTGAACTCGACCTGCACGGCGAAGGACTTCTTCCCGTCGTCACTGTTCACCACTGACACGGGGACCGTCGTGTACCCGTCCGCGTCGGTCGTCACCGAACCCAAGGACACCTGGTCCTTGGCGTCGATCCCGTTCTTGATCTCGCCGAGCTTGTCCTTCGCGACGGCAGCGGCGGACTCGGCGGCCTTCTCGGCCTCGGCGGCGGCCGACGAGACCGCCTCACCCGCCGATTTCACGGCCGACGCGGCGCTCGACACGGCGCCGGAAGGGCTTCCGCCGCCGTCCGAACAGCCCGCGGCGCCGAGCGCCACCACCGACAGCACCACACCTGCCGCACCATGCATCCGCCCGACCGCCGCCACCGTGCCTCCAAGGGGGTTCCGGACCTCCCAGTCAAAGGCGTGCCGGCCCGGTTGCCCAATGGTCGGGGCATTCGGGTGAGGGCGGGGCACAGCCGGGTGGCGCCGGAGGGGGAGCGGGCGGCAGGGCCCAGCGGATCGCCCGGGTCACGGCGTGGCCCCCGGCGCGGGCGGCCAGGGGCGCCGGGCGCCCGGCCCGTGCCGGTGCCTCAGCCGGCGGGTGCGGCCGCCGTGTGGCGCAGTACGCCTATCTTGTCGATGCGGTGCTCGGGGTTGCCCCTGGCGTCACTCCAGAAGTTGCCCGCCGCGTGGTCCTCGGGGGTGGCGCAGGTCGAGATCGTGATCATGGCCTGGGTGGGCGCCACCCCGGGCGCGCCGGGCACCGCCGCACGCTGCTCGCTCAGCGACCGCTCCGAGCGGAAGGACGTGCTGCGGGTCGCGATGATCTCGTAGGTGTACGTCGTTCCGTCCACCGCGACCAGGACGGTGTCGCCCGCCTCCACGGCGGGCAGGTCGTGGAGCGGGCCGCCCGCCGACAGGCGGTGTGCGGTGACCAGGAAGTTGCCCACCTGGCCCGGCCCGGCCCCGCCCCCCTCGCCGTACGGGCTCGCGGCCTCTCCCCGGTCCTGGATGCGGGTGCCCGGCACGTCGTCGGTGGTCCCCTCGTACGGCACCACGCGCAGTCCGCTCACGCCCGCCGAGGGGATCGACAGGGTGGAGACCCGGATGTGCCCGGAGGCGGCGGAGCGCGCGGCCGGCGCGGCAGGTGCCGGGGAGGCGGGCGCGGTCACGGGCGGGACCGACGGCGCGGCCGCGGGAGCCGTCGTACGCGGTGGGGGAGCGGGCGCGCCCGCGACGGCCTCGGGGGCGCAGGCCGCCAGCAGGGCGGTCACGGCACCGGCGAGCACGGCCGACATGGCGCGGGGAGGGAACGGCAGGGGCATGGCGGATTCCGTGGGGGTCGGGCCGGGCCGTGCGGCAAGTGGGGGACCCGGATCGCGCCGACATCCTGACATGCGGAGCAACAGCTCCATAAGGGGCAGGACCTGTGACCTGCTCCACCGCCCGGCTACCGGAAGCCCGAGGGCGACGGGCCCCGTCAGGGGAGGGGCAGGCTCTGTTCGGACCAGACGGTCTTGCCTCCCCCGGAGTAGCGGCTGCCCCAGCGGTGCGAGAGCTGGGCCACGATGTACAGGCCGCGGCCGCCTTCCTCGGAGCTCCTCGCCCGCCGCATCCTCGGCTGCGTGTTGCTGGAGTCCGAGACCTCGCACGTCAGGGTGTCCGCCCTGATCAGCCGGAGCCGGACCGGGCCCCCGGCGTGGCGGATGGCGTTGGTGACCAGCTCGCTGGCGATGAGCTCCGTACTGAAGGCGAGCTCGTCGAGGTCCCAGGCGGTCAGCTGTTCCAGGACGAGCCGCCGTGCGTCGCCGACGACCGCCGGGTCGGCGTCGAGCATCCACGTGGCGATGGAGTCGGCATCCACCACCCGGGTACGGGCCAGCAGCAGGGTGACGTCGTCCCTGAGCCTGCCCGGCGGCAGCCCTTCCACGATGTCGTGGCGGGCCTGACGCAGCGGCCGGCCGAGCACGTCCGCGCGCAGCAGGCGGTCCGCCAAGTCCTGCATGCCCTGGTCGATGTCCCCCTCTCCGCGTTCGATCACGCCGTCGGTGTACAGGGCGACGACGCTCCCCGGCGGCAGCTCGCGCTCGACGGGCTCGAAGGGCCAGCCGCCGACCCCGAGCGGCGGGCCGGGGCTCAGCTCGACGTACTCCACGGTCCCGTCCGGGCTGACCACGGCCGGCGGCGGGTGCCCGGCGCTCGCCATGACGCACCTGCGGGTGACCGGGTCGTATACGGCGTACAGGCAGGTGGCCCCGGCCGGTCCGCCGGGCACCGGCGTGACCGACTCGCCGTCCTCCGGGTCGTCGCTCTCGGCCTCGGCGACGACCTGCAGGACCATGTCGTCCACGTGCGCCAGCAGTTCCTCGGGTTCCAGCTCCAGGTCCGCCATCGCGCGTACGGCGCTGCGCATGCGTCCCATCATGGCCGTGGCGTGCAGCCCGTGACCGGCGACGTCCCCGACCACCAGGGCGACACGGGCCGACGACAGCGGGATGACGTCGAACCAGTCGCCGCCCACTCCGCTGTCCGCGTCGGAGGCCAGGTAGATGCAGGCGGCCTCCACCGCGGGCGTTTCCGAGGTGGCCGGCGGCAGGAGGCTCCGCTGCAGACCCACAGCGGTGCGGCGTTCCTTCGTGTACCGCCGCGCGTTGTCCACGGCGACGGCCGCACGGGCCGCGATCTCCTCCAGGAGCGCGAGGTCGTCCCCGTCCAGCGGATGGGAGTCCCCCGTGCGCCACAGGGTGAGCCTGCCGAACCGGATGCCCCGTGCGCAGAGCGGCGCCGTCATCGCCGAATGCGCACCCGGGACACGGGCGGCCCAGTCCGGGGCCGCGTCGTCCTCGGCCCCCGCGGACCGGGCTGCGAGGCCGGTGATCAGCTCGCCCCGGCTCTCCCGCGCCCCGGGCGCGCCCGGTTCGGCCCCGGTCGGGTAGGGAGCCGGGTAGGGAACGGCCGCCGCGTCGAGAGGGGCCGCGAAGTGGGTCGTACCCGCACGCAGCACGTCCGGTTCCGCTCCGGCGACGGCCATCCGGATCAGCGGCAGCGCGAGGTGCCCGTCGGCGGCCGGTTCACCGCCGGTCAGCACCGTCTCCGCGAGATCCACCGCGGCGCACTCGCCGAACCCGGGCGCCAGGACGCCGACCAGGTCCTCGACGGTGCGCGGGACGGACAGCGAACCGCCCAGCGCACCGGTCGCGCGGTACAGCAGGTCCAGGCGCCCGCGCGCCCGCTCGCGGTCGGTGACGTCGGTGAACACCGCCGCCACGCCCATCGGACGTCCGTCGGGCTCCTGGAGCCTGAACGCCTGGATGGTCACGACCCGGCCGCCCCTCGGGTCGTCCAAGGTGCGCGCGGTCGCGTCGAAGCCGATCAGGGGGTTCCCGGTGTGCAGGACCTCCCGCAGCCTGCCGTCGATGATCCGCGCGTCCTCGGCCCACAGGAAGTCGGCCAGGCGCAGGCCGCTCAGATCGACGGGCACCCCGGTGTACGGCAGCAGGTGCGTGTTCGTCCGCAGCAGGCGCAGGTCTGCGTCGAAGACGGCCAGGCCCACTCGGCCCTGCAGGAACAGCTCCTGGGTGAACGCGTGGTCCTGCCGCCATCGGGCGACCAGTTCCAGCGGTGCGCCGAGCACCAGGCAGCGGGCCGCGTCCCCAGGCGCGCCGTCGTTCAGCGGTACGACGCGGAAACCGATCTCCAGCGCGCGTCCCGAGCCGTGCCGCAGGGTCGCCCGGCCCTCCCACCCCTCCGGCTTCCCCCGCCCGCCCTGAGCCAGAACCGCTTCCCAGCCGCTCGCGTCCGCCAGGAGCTCCCGTGCCGGTCGGCCGCACACGTCCGCGGCCGCGCGTCCCACCAGGGCCTCGGCCGCCGGCGTCCAGCCGATGACCGTCCCGGCACGGTCCAGCAGTGCTGCGGCCGTGTGCGTGACAGCGAGGGGATGGTCCTGGTTGCTCTCAGTGGCGCGCATGCGTGCCCATCTCGTCCGCCGGTCCCGCTGTCCTAGTCCGAGTATCGGTCAATGGTGTTGATACGGGCGATGAGGAGGGCGATGTCGTCGTCGGCGGAGCCGGGCACGAGGTGGGTGAGCAGGCTGTCGCACAGGGCGGACAGGGACGGGGCGGGTCGGGCGAGCAGATCGGTCAGCTCGGCGAGGCGCTCGTCGATGTCGCTGCCGCGGGCCTCGATGAGTCCGTCGGTGTACAGGACGAGGAGGCTGCCCGGCGGCAGGGTGAGGTCGGTGGTGGTGAACCGGGTACCGCCGACGCCCAGCGGGGCGCCGGGCGGCACGTCGAGGAGGCGGGCTTCGCCGTCCGGGGTGACGGTCACGGGCGGCGGGTGGCCGGCGCGGGTGATGCGGCAGTGCCCGGTGGCCGGATCGACCACGACCGAGAGGAACGTGGCGAGCATGGGCTCCGCCAGGTCGTCCAAGGCCGCCTCCAACTGGTACAGCAGCTCGTCGGGCGCGAGATCGAGGCGGGCGAGTGCCCTGACGCTGGCGGAGAGCCGTCCCATCACCGCCGCGGCCGCGGTGCCGTGGCCCATCACGTCTCCGATGACGAGCGCGGCCCTGCCGCCGTTCAGGGGGACGACGTCGTACCAGTCGCCTCCGACCTCGTTGACGTCGCTGGCGGGCAGGTAGCGGTGCGCGACCTCGATCCCCGGCGGCGGGGTGATGTGCTGGGGCAGCATGCTGCGCTGCAGAACGGCGGCGGTGTCGTGCTCGCGGTGGTAGAGGCGGGCGTTGTCCAGGCACACCGCGGCCCGGGCGGCCAGCTCCCCGGCCAGTGTGACCTCGTCCTCGGTGAACGGTCCTATGGGCCGGGTGCGGTAGAAGGTGGCCAGCCCCAGCACCACACCGCGGGCCGGCAACGGGGTCATCATGAGCGAGTGCACCCCCCGCTCGAGAAGCCGCGCGGGCGCCGTCGAGTGCCGGGCCGCCGGGGCGATGGCCTGTTCGTCGAGCTCCGCGATGACGAACGGCCGGCGTGCGGCGAGGGCCTGCGTGTAGGGGGCGCCCGCCGGGAAGGCCAGCGTGCGCCCGAGCGGGGCGAGGATGGAGGTGACGGGCGATCCGGTCAGTGGTGCCTTGCCCAGGCGGAGCAGCGTGGCACCGCCGACGAGGCCGGAGCCGAGGTCGCCCCCGGAGGCCAGGGTCTCCAGGACGTCGACGGTGACGGCGTCCGCCAGGTCGGGCACGGCGACGTCGGCGAGTTCCTGGGCGGTGCGTTCCAGGTCCAGGCTGGTGCCGATCTTGGCGCTGGCCTCGTTGATGAGGGCGAGGTGACGGCGTCCGGCTTCGGCGGCGAGCTGGGCCTGCTGCGATGCGGTGATGTCGATGAGGGTCGCCGTCAGGCCGATGGGGCGGCCGTCCGCGTCCTCGATCCGCACGTAGGAGCCCGACCACACGTGGTCGTGGTCCGGGTCGGCCGGGGTACGGCCGGTGCGGCGGGAGTCCAGGGCGGGTTCCCCGCTCTCGAGTACCTGCCGCATGGACTGCTCCATGTACGCGGCGTTCACGTCGGGCAGTATCTCCACCAGGCGGCGTCCGACGTGCGCCGCCTCGGGCAGGCCGTTCATCGCCTCCAGTGCCGGGTTGACGCGCAGGAACCGCAGTTGCGTGTCCAGTACCGCGATGCCGACAGGGGAGCGGGAGAACAGTCCGTCCCACACCGCCGACGAGCCGCGGATCCGGCGTGCCGCGCGGGCTTCGGCGGCGAACACCAGCACGGTGGTGCCGCCCCGGTGCCGGGCGGGCACCGGGCACGCCCAGATCTCCAGCTCCAGCGGACGTTCGTCGCGGTGCCAGGCGGTCACCGTCCCCATCACTCCGCGGCCGGTCGCCGCGCTCTCCCACAGCGACCGGCCGAGGCTGCGGTCCGCGCCGGGATGCAGCAGGTCGGCGATGTGGCGGCCGAGCACCTCGTGGGGGGTGTAGCCGAGGAGGTCCTGCGCGGCGTGGTCCCACCGGACGATCGTCCCGTCCCCGCTCGTGGCCACCACCGCGACGGGCAGGGCGCCCAGCCACCCGCCCGCGTCCCGGGCTGCGCTGGTGGTCACTTCGTCGAAGGGCACCTGCTCCATCGCTGCCGCGCTTCCGATGAGGATTCCTGCACGACCGTCGTCCTCTCCAGTATGGGCGTGCATCCCTGACCTGCGCGGCTGGAGCCGGTCCGCCCCGCCGGACCCCGGGGGTTCCGGTCAGGCGGCCCGGATGCGGGTGGCGGCGGCTTCGGCCTCGTGGACGACGCGGGCGGTGTCGACGTCGACGAGGCGGCCGTCGAGTTTCAGCGGCCGGCCGTCGACGTACACGGCATCGATGTTCTCCGGGCGTCCGTTGAAGACGATCTGGCCGACCCAGTCGAAACGGGGTGCGAAGTTGAGGGCGGCCGGGTCGAGGACGACGAGGTCGGCCCTTTTGCCGGGGGTGAGCGAGCCCACCCGGTCGGCGATGCCGAGGGCTTCCGCGCCGCCCAGCGTGGCCATCCGCAGGACGTCCTCGACCTGGGGGAAGACCCCGGCGTCCGTGGAGCGGGCGCGCTGGAGGCCGATGGCGGTCTTCATCAGGGCATGGAAGTCCGAGGTGTCGTTGGTTCCGCCGTCCAGGCCGAGACCGACCTTGACGCCCCGTTGGCGGAAGCGGGGCAGCGGCATGATGCCGGAGGCCAGGCGCATGTTGCTGAGCGGGCAGTGGACGGCCCGCGCGTCGTGGGCGGCGACCGCGGCGATCTCGTCCTCCGTGAGGTGGATCGCGTGGTTGAGCAGGAGGCGCGGGCCCAGGGCGCCGATGTCGGCGAGGACGCCCAGCGGGTCGTCAGCCCGCTGTTCGGGGCGTTCGAGGACGTGGGAGTTGAGCATGACGCCCAGCCCCTGGGCGGTTTCCCAGTGCGCGTGGTTGAGGTGGCGGACGGAGCGCGCCGCGTGGGTGGCGACCTGGAAGGAGCCCAGCGGCAGCGGGTCCACGAGTTCCCGCTTCACCCGGGCGACCAGCTCCCCGTCGGGCTTGGGCGGGTACATCGCGTAGGTGAACCGGACACCGGTGCCGGCCAGGGCCCTTACGTAGCTCTCGACCAGGTCGTACGCGAAGATGTCCACCCAGTCGACCAGGGTCGTCACCCCGGCCTGCACGGCGTCGAGGGCGGCGAGGCGGACGAAGCTGTGCAGGCCGGCGGGGGTCAGCCGGCCGCGCTGCGCGTCGGTACACCGCTGGAACCAGCCGAAGAGGTTGCCGTCCGTACAGCCGCCTCGGATGGCGGACTGCCACAGGTGGGTGTGCGCGTCCACGAAGCCCGGCATCACGAGCTTCCCGGACACGTCCTGGGTCCAGGTGCCGATAGGGGCCTGGAGGTTCCGGCCGACGGCGGCGACCGCACCGCCCCGGATCAGCACATCGGCATTGTCCAGGGCGCCCAGCGGGCCGGGCCCGACGGCCGGGTCCATGGTGAGCACCAGAGCCGCCCCGCGCAGCAGGACCGTGCGGGAACCGGAGTCGTGCGGGGCGGCGGCGTCGGGGCGGGCCGCCGCCGCAGTCGTTGTACGAGGGGTTGCGCCGAGCAGGAGCGGTGCGGAGGCGGCCAGCCCGAGGCCGGCGAGGAGGTTGCGGCGGCTGGGGGCCTGGGGCGTGGTGGGGACTGCTGACTGCATGGCGTAGTACCTCCCGAGGAGAATGACGGAAGGCCCGCCCGGGCAGCGCTGTGACGCAGCGTCAGCCGGTGGCGGGAGGTTACACGTAACATGCCCAGCGAGCGGGATCCCGATAGCCGTTGGTGGAATTTCTTTTCCGCGGAAGTCGTGTGGATGTCGTGTGGACGCCGTCCCCCGACCCGGCACGCCGCAACGTTTCTCCGGGTGAAACGCGCACCCAGTCGGGTGAGCCGGAGCACCCTGCCCTGTCGCGCGGGGCGCTCCGGCGACTAGACAGCGTGCTTGTGATCAAGGAACTGCCCACAGCCCGGACGCGCCGCTTACGCCCGGCCGGACGGCGACCGGCCGCCGTCGCCCTGGCCTGCGCGCTCCTGACGGGCTGCGCCGCCGGAGGCGCGGGTCCGGCCGCCGGCGACCCGGACGAGCTGGTCAAGGCAGCCGTCCAGCGCCTCACCGACACGTGCCTCATCCGCCAGGGCCTCGTCCCGCCGCGCAGCACGCCGGGCCGTCCGTCGGGCACCGGCGACGGGCGGGTCAGCGCGGCCCTGTTCGGTACGGGCCCCGCGGAACTCTCCCTCGCCCTGCCCACCGGCCACGTCGTACGCGCCCACACCGACGGCTGCCTGGCCGCCGCCCAGCAGCGCCTCTACGGGGACCAGCCCGGCTGGTTCCGCGCCTCGGTCGTCGTCAACAACCTCCGGCCCGAGGCGGACCACACCCACCGGGACCTCGCCGAGGTCCGGGCCCGCCACCGCGCCGAGATCGCCGACTGGCAGCGGCTGCGCGCCCACGCCGTCACCGAAGCCACCACCGTTCTCAAAACCCCACCACCGAAGGGAAACCCACCCGCATGAAGCGCTTCACCACCCTCCTCGCGACCGCTCTGATCACCTCGGCCGCGATCCTCGCCACCTCGGCGGGCGCCGAGGCGGCGGACTGCCGCAGCGGCTACTTCTGCGTCTGGGCGGACGCGAACTTCGACGGAATGAAGATCGAGCACAGCGGCGACGACCACTGGTGGGAGGGCGACATGTCCAATGTCGACTCCTCCTGGGCCAACCACGGCGTCTCCGGCCCCGGCGTACCGGACCACGTCAAGGTCTACGACGGCCGCGAGCTGACCGGCGGGGTCACCCTCTGCCTGGCCCCCGGACAGGAGGTCGGCTACCACGCGGGTGCCAACGACCGGGGCAGCTCCCACACCTGGTCCACCGGCTGCTGACGCCTCCCGGTCAGACCTGGCGGGCGCCGCCGTCCACGAAGAGTTCGATCCCGGTGATGTAGCTGCTCTCGTGCGAGGCGAGGAACAGCGCGGCGGCGGCCACCTCCTCGGGGCGGCCGGGGCGCCCGAGCGGAACGCGGCCCGTCGCCTCCTCGATGACCCCGGCGGGGGCCTGGGCCAAGGACGGGGTGGCGATCGGGCCGGGGCTGAGGGTGTTGACGCGGATTCCGCGGCCGGCCAGTTCCAGGGCCATGCTGCGGGCCATCGAACGGACGGCGGCCTTCGTCGCGGCGTAGACGCCGAAGCGCCTGGAGCCGGCGGAGCCCGAGGCCGAGCCGAGCAGGATGATCGAGCCGCCGTCCTCGAACAGGGGCAGAGCCCCCTGGACCGTGAAGAAGGCGGCCTTGAAGTTCAGGTCCGATGTCTGGTCGAACTGCTCCTGCGTGAGATCGGCGAGTCCGGCCGGCCGACTGCCTCCGGCGTTGGCCACCAGGACGTCCAGGGGGCTGCCCGCGGCCTCCACCGCCGCGTAGAGGCGGGCGAGGTCGTCCTCCCGGGTCACGTCACCCGGGACGGCGGTCACCGAGCTGCCCAATGCGGCGGCGGCCGCGGCGAGTTCCGCCTCCCGCCGGCCGGTGAGGAACACCCGGGCGCCCTCCCGGACGAAGCGGTCGGCTATCGCGAGGCCGATGCCGGACGAACCGCCCGTGACCACCGCGACCTTGCCGTCGAGCTGTCCCATGTGTCCTCCGCACGGTGGGGGCCCCGGACCCCGAGCGGGCGGGGGTGCGCCGAGGGTCGATCAGCGGCCGGACAAAGTCAAGGAATCTCCGGGCACACCCCCAACGGCCGCGGCCCCGCGAACCGGTGGGCTCGCGGGGCCGCGGGGGACTGTCCGGGGATCAGGGACAGGTGGCCAGGAGGACGGAGACGACCGTACAGGTGGCGGTCGCGCTGTCGTTGAGCGTGTTGGGGTCGGCCGGAGCGGACACCGTCCGGGTGGCGGTGACCGAGACGCGGCCCAGCGAGAGCAGGCTCAGCGGTACCCGGAACGTCTTGGCCGAAGCGGCGCCGTTGGCGATGGTGCCGTAGACGCAGGTGACGGTGGCCCCGAGGGCGGTGCACCCCGGAGACAGGGCCGTCGCGGACGAGCCCGGCGGCAGTGTCGCGGTGAGCGCGGCCGAAGTGACCGCACCGGGGCCGGTGTTGTGGGCGGTCAGGGTGTAGGTGAGGTACGGGACGAGGAGGCTCAGCCCCGGCTGCGCGGTCAGGTCCACGTCGATGTCGGCGGGCGGGAGCTGGTACGTGTACCGGCCCGCGCCGACCGCGGCGCTGGTGCCGCCGGGCGTGGTGACCTGCACGTCGACGGGGCCGGCGGCGTGTGCGGGCGCGGTGGCCGTACACGTGGTCGCGGTGCAGGACAGGCCGCCGGCCGGGTTGCCGGGGCCGAAGGTCAGCGAGGTGGCGCCGCCGAGGCCGGTGCCGTTGACGGTGACGACGGTCCCGCCGTCCGTGGTGCCCGCGGACGGGCTGAGCGAGGTCAACACCGGTACGGGGATGTAGGTGTAGCGGTCGGCGGGGGACACCGCGCTGGTGCCGCCGGGGGTGGTGGCCCGTACGTCCACACTGCCGGTTCCGGCCGGTGCGGCGGCGGTGCAGGAGGTCGGGGTGCAGGAGACGCCGGTGGCGGGGTTGTCCGCGCCGAAGGTGATGGCGGCGCCCGCCAGATTCGTGCCGGTGACCGTCACCACGGTGCCGCCCGCGGCGAGTCCGCTGTCCGGGCTGATGGCGGTGACCGTGGGCGCGTCGCGGTGGAAGGCGAAAACGATCCGGCCGTCTCCGGCGTTGGCTCCGTCGGTCAGGGTGACCGGTGACCCGGGAACCGTGCCGGAGACCAGGCTGGACCCGCCGCCTCCGCCACCGCCCCCGCCCCCGGTGGTTCCGTACCTGCCGCCGGCTCCGCCCCGGCCTCCGCCGCCGTACCCGGCTCCGCCGCGCCCGCCGGCGCCGGTCGGACTGAAGACGCCCTGCGCGGCGGAGCCGCCGGAGCCGTTCGGGTAGGCGCCGGGGGAGCCGGCCGCGCCGTCGTTGTCCGCGCCGGGCCCTCCGGTCCCCGCCGCCCCGCCGGAGGTGTCGGTGCCCGGGCCGCCGCCCGTACCGCCCTGAGCGTCCGGGACCAGTCCGTTGCCGTCGGCGCCCGCACTGCCGCTGTCGCCGCCGGCCGCTCCCGGGTAGGCCGGGGAGCCGATCCCGGGGCCGCCCGCGCCGCCGCCCGAACCCGCCGTCAGGAGGGGGGTGTTGGTGGCCGTGGTCACCACGACGAGGGCGCCGCCGGACCCGGGTGCGCCGAACTGCAGGTTCGCGGTGGCATGGGCGCCGCGCCTGCCGACGGTGACGTTGAACGTCTGCCCGGGAGTCGCGGGGACGTTCGCCACGAGGTGCGCTCCCTTGCCGCCCGGTGTGCCGTCGGAGGCGTTCCCGCCTCCGGCGCCGTCGAGGGTGACCACGGCGCCGGCCATCCCGTCGGGCACGGTGAGGCTTCCGGAACCCCCCGCCGTACAGGTGATCGTGGTGACGGCATCCGCCACGACCGGGGCGGCGCACACCCCTTCCGCCGCCGCCGGCACCGCCAGAACCGTCAGGCAGCCCGCGGCCAGCGCGGACGACGCGGCCACCGCCAGCAGCCGGTTGTGCCACCGGGATCTCGGTCTGCCTAACACGGCAGTCGATGACATCGAAGTGTCCCCCTCTCGTCTCCGCCCGGCGGCGGCCGGAGACGAAGACCCCTGGGAAGCCGCCGCCGGACGCTCCGGCACGAAGAACCGGAGCGCCGTTCCCCACGGCGCCGCCGACCCTTCGCCGGTATCGGGGACCGGTCGCGGGAGCGACGGCCCGGTGATACCGGCGGAAGCATCGCAGCGGCTGACGTGCGGCGGGCGCGAAACGCCGGATCGCCGCATCGGCCCTGCCGAAAACGCGGAACGACCGGCCCAGGCCTCCGGAACGTGCTACTGCTGCGCACTGGGTGCGGGGCTCCCTGACGAAGCGCGCTTCTCCCGAGAGGAGAGACGGGCCAGATCACCGATCGTGGACTATGCTCGCGGCTCGAACCATCTCTCGGCATGAGAAGAAGTACCGGTGGACAACAGGATCACCCGGATCCGAACCAAGCTCGCCCTGCTCCCGGACACGGAAAAGGCCGCACTCGGCCCCGTGCTCACCGAGGCACAGATCTCGGAGTTCGAGGACCGCCACGGGGTCCGGCTGCCCGAGGAGTTCCGCCAGTTCCTCACCCGGATCGGCCACGGCGGATACGGCCCCACGTACGGGCTGCTGCCGATGGAGCGGTGGGTCCGGCGGGCCGGCGCGGGACAGCTCGCCCAACCGTTCCCGATCGTCCCCGACCTGGACGTGCCCACAGGTCCCGATGACCGAGGCGAGCTCACGGGCTCCTTCCCCGGCACGATCACGGTCGTCTACCGGGGCTGCACCGACTACACCCTGCTCGTCGTCACGGGCCCGGGCCGCGGGCGCCTGGTCGAAGTCAACGCCGAGGGGTTCTTCGCTCCCCGCTTCCACGCCGACTCCGACTTCCTGTCCTGGTACGAGCGCTGGCTCGACTTCACCCTGACCGGACACCGCGACCTCAACCGGTTCGCCGACCAGATGGCCGGCGGCGAAGACCAGCTCGTGGCCACCCTCCTGCACGACGAACTGCCCACGAGGCGCCGAGCCGCCGCCTACACCTTCATCACCCACCCCGCCCTGAGCGCCCACCTGCCCGGCACACTGCTGCGGGCGCTGACCGCGGAGCCGCACCCCGCCGTCAGGGAAACGATCCTCCGCGCACTCGCCGCCCAGGGCGAAGGCGGCCGGGATCTGCTCGCCACGGCACTGGCCGATCCGGTCCCCGAAGTCCGCTCCCTCGCAGCCATCCTGATGACGACGCACACTCCGCAGGGGTGGGGCCTGCCTGCCCGGCGTCGCGAGGCCCTGACCCGGCACCTGGCGGACGAGACGGACGACTCGGTACGCGACGCCATCCACAGGGCGCTCAACCTGACCTGACGGCCGGTCCCACGATCGAGGCCGACGCCATACTGCCCGGCACACGTCCCGCCCTGGCCCCTGCGTCGGCAGGCCGGTGAACCGTGCCCGTCGCTCGACCGTAGAAGTCAGCGACGCCTGACTTCCGGTTTCCGCGGTCCCTGGGGGCGGCGTCAGCGAAAGCAACGAGCCCGGCCGGCTGCCGCCGGCGTCGTTCGCCCCATGGAGACTCCCATGCGCCTGCTTCCGTCCCACCGCCCGATCCCGCTCACCCGGACCTCGGCCGACCCCGTCACCTTCCTCATGGTGTCCCCGACCCACTGGAACGGAGTTCGTACGCCCGACGGGGCGCTGCGCGCGGACGCTCTCGTCCTGGATCTGACGGGCGGTGGCGACGGCGCCCCGGCAGGGGTGCCCGACGTGGTCGTGCTGCCCGGGCGGCCGTGCTGGGCGCTGGTCCGCAGGCCCTCGGACAGTGCCGGGGCCGAAGCCGCGCTGCGCAGCCTGGCCGGCGTGTTCGACGGGCTGATGGTCACGTGCGTGGCAGGAACGGAGCACCTCGACCAGGTCGCCGAACTGTGCCCGGGCACCCCGCTGATGCCGGTCATCGACAGCACCGAAGCGCTGCGCCGGGCGCCGTCGCTGGCACGCCACCCGGCCGTCGTGAGGCTCGGCTTCACCAGTCGTCATGCCTGCCAGGACTTCACGGACGGCATGCTGGGTGAGCAGAGCACGGCCGCTTGGGTCTACAGGATCATCGCCGCGGCCTCGACGGCCGCGGACCTGCCCGGCCCGGTCGGCGGGATCTGCCCGGGTCCGCAGGACCGTGTGGCGGTCGTGGGCGAAGCGATCCGGACGGCGGGCGCGGGCTTCACCGGATATTGCGTGACCCAGCCGGAACATCTGGCGGACGCAGCGGCCGCCCTGGCCTCGGCCGGCCGCGCCCGAATCGGGAGCCAGGGTGCGCGCCGTACCTGACGTGCTGCTCAGTGGGCCTGATCCGGCCTTCCCCGGCGCATGACGTCGCCGATGACCGAGGCGACGTAGGGGAGCTCCCAGTACGCGGAGTGGGTCCACATGCCGGTGCTGGCATGGTGACGCACGGGCAGGTCTGTCGGAGCAGTGCCGTCGTGCAACCGGAACACCTTGGAAGCGGCGAAGGCCAGCATGTCCAGCGGCTCCCACAGATTGGTCCAGCGGTTCAGGGAAGCGGGCAGCCGCACGGGCATGCTGCCTCCATACGGAGTCAGCTGCCCCCCTCGGGGATCGCACACGTGGAAGAAGGCCGACTGGGAGCCGAACGTGATCAGCGACTCGGTCCACAAGGGCACGGTGGCGGTGGCCATGTCGACGGCGATGACACCGCCCAGGCTGTGCCCCACGATGTGCACGGGCCGGGAGGGGCTGCGCCCGAGGCCGGGGTCCACCTCGTCGATGACCTGGCGTACGCGGGCGTGGACGGCCGCCTGGTGGCGCTGGTAGACGAGCACGTCGCCGAGGAAGCGCATGACGTCGGACCCGAACCGGTTTCGCACGGCGTGATTCAGCCGGCCGCCCACCGCCTGGGCGCTTGCGCCCGCGATACGGTCGAGATCGTTGAGCCGACGCCGTACCAGGGAGCGGAGACGGTCGCGGCGGTCGGCCTTCCCACCGCGCAGTCCGTGGTAGGAGTCGTCCCCGTCGGGATCGAGCTCCTCCAGGAGCCACCGCGCCAGGGCG
This sequence comes from Streptomyces sp. NPDC091371, assembly GCF_040684275.1. Lineage (NCBI taxonomy): Bacteria > Bacillati > Actinomycetota > Actinomycetes > Kitasatosporales > Streptomycetaceae > Streptomyces > Streptomyces sp. NPDC091371. The sequence continues at coordinate 48,285 of NZ_JBFBFP010000004.1, read as the reverse complement.
CCCCCGGTCTCGCGCAGCAACTGCGGGTCGTCGGTGCGACGGAGCCACTCCGTGTCGGCCCACGCCTCCCTCACGTACTCGAGGATCTCATCGGGGTCGAGCTCGTGGTGGCCGCCGTCCCGCAGCCCCTCGTCCTGCTCCTCCAGCTGAGCGCGTACGGCGGCGTCGACCTGCGCCAGCTGCCGCTGTTCGTCGGTCGTTCCGGTGAGCACGGAAGCGGCGAGGTCCTCGGCCCCGACGGGGTCCGGTCCCGCGCCGTCGCGCAAGGTGTCCGGATCCGTCCGGTGGGTGGGCAGCGCGGCGGCGATGAACTGGTCCCGTGCACCCAGGTCGCCCCAGTGGACCGGCACCATGTCGACCTCGGCCGCCGCGGCGAGCGTGGCTACGGTCGCGGTGAACTCGTCCCGGTCGCGGTTGGCGACGCCGTGGATGACGAAGACCGGATCGTTCATGTGTCACTCCTCCGATGCGGTGATGTGCGCTGTCGCGGCCGGGCTGCCGTACACGGCGTACGCCAGCCACGTCGGATCGCCTCCGTGCAGGTCGCGGATGGCCTGCCGGGCCGCGAGCGAAGCCTGGCCGAGCTGCTGCCCGTGGGCGAACAACTGGTCGTAGAAGGTTTCGGCGAACTGCAAGGCGGATTGCGAACGCACGGGCCACAGGGTGCCTATGAAGGCGCCCGCTCCCGCCTTGAGGAACTGGGGCGCCCACCCGAGGCTCTCGCCGAACCAGTCGATCTCCCCGGCGCTTCGGCAGGCGTTGAAGAACACGAGGGGCCGATGCGGGCGCAGAGTGCGCAACTGTGCCGCCGACGCCAGGTCGATGGGGTCGAAGGGCCCGTCGGCCATGGACACGCACGAGCCGGATCCGGTGAAGGCGTTGTGACAGGCGAAGTGGATCAGGCCCGCCGGCCCGCCCTCGATCAGTGCGGTCAACGCCGCGCGCTCGGTCAGCACGCCGATGTCGGCCACGTCCTTCCCCAACTTGGCGCGCAGAGAGTCCACTTCATCCCAGGCATCGGGAGGGGAACCCGGCGGGACCACGAACGCCGCGCCCGGCAAACCGATGCTGCGGACTCGGTCCTGCCCCAACACCCGGCGCACCACCGGGAGCCACTCGGCCAGGAAACCCCGGTCCTCCCACCCCCCGTTCAACGGATACAGCAGTTCCCAGGGGACGATGTCGTGCTCCCCGAGAACGGTGAACGCCGTGACACGGTCGGCTTCGTCCCAGAACTGCCTCTGTACGGCCTGGGGCACTGCGGATGTCCAGAGCTGTACGCCGTGATTGCGCAGCCGGCCGCGCAGGCGCGGCGCATCCCCGCCGGAGCCGCCCGTCGCGGCGTCCTTCGCCGCCCGCCTCAGTTCGGCGTAGATCTGCTCCGTGGCCTTGCGGGGGTCCCCGCCCCGGAAGTGGAAGGTCTCCGGCGCGTAGAAGGTCTCACCGATCAACTGGAAACTGAATGTGCCTGCCGCTTCGTCCTTCAGGACCTGGAGCGTGACCTCACCGGGATCGAACGCCATCGACGGCAGCGGCGCATGGTGCCGAGGACCGTCTCTCGTGACGCTGCCGACTTCCACCGAGATCTGACAGGACACCTCGCCGAGGAACGTGCCGCCCCGGAAGGCCCGGACGGTCACCTGGTGCAGCCCCGGAGTCGGGGCCTTCAAGCGGAAGCGCAGTACGTCCGAGTCCCGGCCGGGCATGACGTGCAGTTCCTGCTGCAACTCGTCGATCACCACGAGGCCGGGCGCGTGAATGGTGATCACCACCCGGGCCCCGTCACGCGGATGGATGAGGAAGGGGCGCAGCCGCACGCCCCGTTTGCTGCCGTGGATGATCTGCACGTGCAGGGGTACTTCCCGACCGGGCGAGGTCTGCTCGGCCAACTCCACTACCAGGGACCGCTGTTCCCTCGAGAGCCCGGCGTCGGAGTCCGTACCGGGGGGCGCCGGTGGTAATCGGGAGTCCTCGTCCGCCGAGGTCGGTGTGGGCGGCGCAGTGCCGGCCTCCGGCTCCTTCGGCCAATCCGGCCTTGCACCGGCCACCCATGCCGGTGTGCCGGGGCTGTCCCCGCCGACGATCCCGGATCCGTGCTGTACGCGGGGGTACCCCGGCCGGGCGTGGCGCACTTCGTAGGTCATCTGAGCGGCATCCGGGTGGCTCATCGCCTTGGTGATCTCGAGGACGAGCTGCTGGATCTCCCGGCTGTCCGTGGACCACACCACGTCGTGCGGAGTGCCGAAGTTGCTGAGGATCAGACCGTGCAAGGCCGGTTTGCGGATGGTTGCGATGAGCTGCCGGACCAGCAGTACCTCCGCGGCGATCGGGATGAGCGTCCAGACGGCTCCGACCGAAGCCGCCAGACCTCCGCCGACTGCCAGGCAGATGAGTGTGCGTGAGATGAATCTTCTCCATACCGCGCGTTTGTCGACCTCCACTACGCCGGTTCCGACATGGGAGATGCTCTGCAGGGGGTACACCTCGTGCCCCACCTGCAGCAGACCCATATCCACTCGTACCTGGACTGTGTGGTGACGGGGTTTCACCGTCCGACTCCTCTACTCGGTGCGGGCGGCGACTACGATGGCGCATCGGCGGCGCCGGTCGCTCATACCGTGAACCGCACGGCTTCCAGCCAGAGGGCGTTGTCGAGGGTGCCGCCGAAGATGAACTGCTCGGGCCGCTGGTCGCGCGGGTCGTGGCAGGCCAGTCCGCCCCAGCCGTGGTTGCGGACGTGCGCGTTCTGGCAGATCGAGCCGTTGCCGACGTTGATGACGAAGCCCAGCATGTACGGGTAGTCCTTCGCGGTGCCCCCGATGTACATGTCGATGCCGTCGGCCGCGCTGCTCCACGGGGTCTTCCACTCCTCGCGGTACACGAAGGCGTTGGCAGCCGTGCCCTTCGTGCCGGACACCGCGATGTTGAGGGCCTTGATCCGCTTGCTCTGTCCCTCGGTGCCGGCCGTGGCGCCGTCGCACACCGTCTTCTGCCAGCCGATGCCCTCGACGAAGGCCCGGTAGCAGATGTGCCGCCCGGATGTCTTTGCGGCGAGTCGCGCGACCGTGCCCGCCGCGGTTTCCGGCGCCTGGGGGAGAGGCGCCTCGGAGGCCGGGGCTGCGGTGCGGCCCGCGGCCGGCGTGGCTCGCGGCGGTGCGGGGGCGGGCGGCGGCGGAACGGCCGGGGGTTGCCCGGTCGTCGGCTCGACCTTCGGTGTGACCTCCGCCGCGGCCTCCTTGGTGGGGGCCTGGGGGGTAGGGGAAGGAGAAGGGGGCTGTGTGCGCGGCGAGGGGGACTGCGGGGCCGCGGGTATCTCGCGTACGGCGGCGGTCTCGTGCGCGGTACCGAAGTCGAGGGCACCGGTCCCGGCCAGCGAGGCGAGGAGGAAGACGGGCACGGAGACCGCGACCGTCCAGCCCAACGTGGTCCAGACGCGGCGTCCCGGTGTCAGGCCGCGAGGTGCGCGAACGGGCCGGCGGCGGAAGGCGTCGGTGAAACTCTGCTCGGGGGGTTCGGGTTGCGACGGTGTCCTTGGCTGCGGGGTCATGGATCCTGAGGCTCCATTCGGTTGGTCACGGTGGAGACTGATCGTCGATCTGCGCTGGGCGGCGGGGTCGGGCGCGGTGGCTCCGCGGCCCCGCCACGGCTGGTGCTCCGTCGTGATCGGGTTCATCCGACGAATGGTGCGGTCAACGGCGGACCATGGCGCCAGGGTAACCGCTGACACCCGATGGCCGCGGCGTCTCGGCGTCCTGCTCGGTGATCACCCGTGGCAAGAGTGACCAAACCCGCCCAACGCCCCCTGACCTGGCATGTGCCATTTCGGCCTTCGCGAAGATCTGAGCTTTTCCTAAGCCCGAACATCCGATTTCTGTTCTATGTTGACCGCGTGTCACCGGGCAACTGGTCTCCGTACAAGGGGACTTCAGGGTGCCGCTTCGCTGTCTTCCAATGGATTGTGGGGCAAAGATGACGGAAGCTCGCGGTACATCGGGTTCTCCTCCGTCCACGCTGGCGGCCGAGCGCCATCGGGCCTTGCTGATGAGGTACGCCAGCCGGCTGACCGACGGGGACCGCTGCCGGGCCGAGGACATCGTTCAGGAGACCCTTCTGCGGGCCTGGAAGAAGGCACCGGTCACCGGACCGGGTGACGACGAACGGCTGCTCGCCTGGCTCTACACCGTGGCCCGCAACCTGTCCATCGACATGCACCGCCGGGACCGCTCGGTGCCGATGGGGGCCGTGCCGCCGCAGTTGCTCAACCGCGCCGCGGACGGGGACCTCGCGGAACAGGTGGTGAACCGGCAGGTGGTCCACGAAGCGCTGACCGGGCTCTCGGACGACCACCGGGAGGTCATCGTCCGGATCCACCTGTGCGACGGGTCCGGCGGCGAGACCGCACGGCAGATCGGCGTCTCTCCGGGGACCGTCAAGTCCCGTACGTATTACGCCCTGCGCGCCCTGAGACGGGAACTGGCGGCGTGAACACCATCGATCCGGTCAGATGGATCCTCGATCACCGCGCGGTGATCGTGCAATGGACCGTCGTGACCGGTGCGGCGCTCCTGATCTTCCTGCTGGTCCGGTACTTCGTCATGAAGAAGCTGGGTGGCTGGCGGGCGGCGTGGCGCAGGCTCATGCGGGAACTGGCGGTCACCGCAGCGGCGTTCGCCTCGCCGGTACGCGCATGGCTGCGCTACCGGAGGGTGCTGCGGATGCTCGTCCGGCGCCTCGGCGACCCGGAGAGCTGGCGCGACGCCGAACGGGCCCTGGCCGTCGCCCGGCTCGCGGCCGCGCCGGCCCGGCCGTACGCCGCGCTCGTCGACGACGGCCATGTCACCGTGCTGCTGGCCGGGCGCCGGCTGCCGGTGCCGCCGGAGCCGTGGGAAGCCGACGAGGAAGCCCCCGGGGAGTGGACCGTCCCCCGGTCCGAGCTGCCCGCGGTGGTCCCCGAGGCGGGCCTCAACCGGCCGGTCATCGTGGCGATCGGAGCCGAGGACGCGCCGTCCGAATGCTGCGCCTTCCTGGACACGGCATCGGGGCCTCCGGTCCTCGCGCTGGACGGCGACCGGCGGGCCGCCGCGGCGCTGCTGCCCGCACTGGCCGCGCAACTGGGCGTGCGGCTGCCGAGCGGCCAGGTGATCGTGGCCGATGGAGTGCTCCGCGGCTTCCCCGCCGAGCCGGTGCGCGAGGCGTACCGCACGGCGAAGGACACCCCGGCCAGGCTCGGGATCGCGCCCTTCCTGGTGGCCCCGGAACTGCCGGACCCGCTGCCGCCCGAGCTGGCGGGGCCGCCCGGGGACGTCCCGCTGATGCGGGTGATCGTACGGGGGCCGGGACGCGGCTACGTCCGGGGGCTGTACGCCGACGGGGTCGGACAACTTGCGGTGCCCGGTACGCCGTTGCTGCTGATGGCCCACGCGCTGCCGCGCGCGGTGGCCCGCACGCTGAAGCGGATTCCGCCGGTGCACCCGCCCGCGCCGACCGCCGACGGAGCCCTGGGCCTCTTCGAGGAGTTCGAGGAGGCGGACGAGGCCACGGCCGCCGGAACGGAACCGGAACTGGAACGGGACCTGGACGCGGGCGTTCCGGCGACCTCGGTCGGGGCTGCCGCCATGGGCTCAGGCGCCCGGGCCGCCCGGGAGCCGATCGGAGCCGCTCGGGGCGCTGAGTCCGTCGGGCCGGGGACCTCGCCGGCCGTCGGCCTGCTCCCGGCCGCGGAGCCGGCCGGTGACCCGGACGCGGGGGTTGCCCCGGCGCCGGCGGGCGGTCCGGACCCCGATCCGGACCCCGATCCGGGGCCGGAGCCCGGCGGTGACCCTGACAGCGGACCCGGGTCCGGCACGGGAGGGCAGCCTGATCCGGACCCGGGCACGTCGCCCGATCCAGGCAGGGACCCCGACCCGGGCACGTCGCCCGATCCAGGCAGGGACCCCGACCCGGGCACGTCGCCCGATCCGGGCACGGACCCCGACCCGGGCACGCCGCCCGATCCGGGTTCGGACCCCGACCCGGGTACGGACCCCGATTCGGAGCCCGGTACCGGGCATGCGGCGGCGGGCACCGGTGAGGTTCCGGATCACGGCAGCGCGCCTGCGACGCCCCTCATCTGGGCCGGATCCGATCCCGACCCGGGGGTGTGGACCGGGTTGGCCGGCTCCGCGCCCCGCGGCCCGGGTGCCGAATCCGGCGCGGGCGCCGGCACCGGTCCGGAGCCCGACCCGGTGCGATCGGGCCCGGCACCGGGAGCCACCGAGGCCCCGCCCGGCGCGGAGCCCGAGGGGGCGGACCCCGACGGATCCGATCCCGACGCGGGGGTGCCCACCGGACCCAGCGGTCCACGATGACGCGGCTGTAACCAGTGCAAGGAGTTCCGTGAGACTGACCATCTCGACCGTCGACCCCCGCGGCCACCTCGCGGACCACATGCTGGACCTCCCCGACGGCGCCGACGTAGCCGCCCTCGGGGAGGCCCTCGGTGCAGCCGAGCTCTTCCTCGACGACCGCCCCCTGAGCCCCGACCTCCCCGTTCGGGCCAGCGGTCTTCGCGAGGGCTCGGTGCTCGGCCTCGGAGCCCCGGTACCACCCCCGGCCGCGGGCTCCGAGGACTGGCGGCCGCCCGCCTCCGACCCGGTCCTCGTCGAGATCCGCCACGTCGGCGGGCCGGGCGCGGGCCGGGTCTGGCGGCTCGGCCCCGGTGTTCACGAGGCCGGCACCGACCGCGGCTGCGCGGTGCGCCTGCACGCGGGCGGGGCACCTTCCCTCGGGGTCTGGATCACCGTGGGCGCCGACGGAGCGGTGGACTACCGGCTGCCCGACGACGCGGACGAGACGTGCGGCCTGCGCAGCCTCACACCGCCCCCGCCCGTCGACCCCACCACGGGCACCCCGCTCACCGCCGAGGAGCCCGCCGGACCCGAAGACGGCGGGCCGGGCGGCCACACCCCGGAACCCGCACCGCCCGGCCCCGACGGCAACCCCGAAGCCCCCGCGGTCCCCCCGGCCGGCCAGCTCCCGCCCCCCGACGACGGCTCGGCCGAGTGGCCGCCGTACGCCGACCTGGCCCTCGGCGACCACCTGCTGCGCCTGTGCCCGCCGTTCGAGGCAGACGCCGCCGTCAACACGGCCGCCGACGGCATCGGCATCGAGTACAACCGCCCGCCGCGCATCGCCCCGCACCTCGACGCCGAGTCCATGTCCATGCAGGGCCCGCCCGAGGACAACACCAAGCGGCCCTTCCCGTTCCTGATGATGATCTCGCCGCTGATCATGGGCCTGGTCATGGTCTTCATGTTCCGCAGCCTCTACTTCCTGGTCTTCATCGTCCTGACCCCGCTCATGGGCCTCGGCAACTGGGTGACCTCCCGCCGGACCGGCCGCCGGCAGTATGAGGAGAACCTCCGGGTCTACCTGGTCCGCCGCGCCTGGCTGGAGCTGGAGATCCGGCAGGCCGCGCTGGAGGAACGGGAGCTGCGCGCCGAGTCCTTCCCCGACCCGGCCTCCCTGCGGCTGACCGCGACCGGCCCGGGCAAGGGCCTGTGGCAGCGCCGCCGCCGCGACCCCGACCACCTCACCCTGCGCCTGGGCACCCTGACCCGGGCCTCCCTCAAACGCATCGACGACAGCGCCCGCGAGGCCAACCGCCGCAAGGTGCACTGGCGCCTGGCCGACGTCCCCTTCGGGCTGGAGCTGGCCCTGCACGGCGTGGTCGGCATCAGCGGCTCCGGAACCGCGCCGCGCAGCCTCGCCTGCTGGGCCGTCGCCCAGGCCGCCGTCCTGCACAGCCCGCGCGACCTGCGCATCGTCGTCCTCACCGATGACGAGCACGCCGAGGCCTGGCAGTGGGTGCGCTGGCTGCCGCACCTGCGCTCCGGCCGCCCCGGCGGCGCCGTCGTGAGCCTGGGCAACGACCCGGAGACCACGGCCCACCGGGTCAACGAGCTGATGGGCGAGATCCAGGCCCGCTCCGACACCGATGCCTCCCCGATGCGCCACTTCCTCCAGCGGGAGCCGGACATCATGGTGGTTCTCGACGGCGCCCGCCGGCTGCGCGACGTCCCCGGGGTGGTCAACCTGCTGACCGCAGGCCCCGAGGTGCGGGTGTTCAGCCTCTGCATCGACGAGCGCGAGCGGCTCCTCCCCGAGGAGTGCACCGTCGTCGTCACCACCCACGGCAACCGGCTCTCCGTCCGCGCCTCGGGCGTGCCCGAAGTGACCGACGTACGCGCCGACCTGGTCGAGAGGCGCTGGTGCGAAGAGGTGGCGCGGGCCCTGGCACCGATCCGCGACGTCACCGTCGACGGCGACTCCGGGCTGCCCGACGACGTCCGGCTGCTGCCGCTGATCGGCCACGAGCCCCCGGACCCGGCCGCGATCGTCAAGGCCTGGGCACGCCGTCCGGCCTCCGCCGGCTTCGTCATCGGCTCCGGGTACGAGGGCCCGCTCACCCTGGACCTGGTCCGCGACGGCCCGCACGGGCTGATCGGCGGCACCACCGGATCCGGCAAGTCCGAGCTGCTCCAGACGATGATCGCCTCGCTGGCCGCCGCCAACCGGCCGGACGAACTCGCCTTCGTCCTGGTCGACTACAAGGGCGGCAGTGCCTTCCGCGAATGCGACCGGCTGCCCCACACCCTCGGCATGATCACCGACCTCGACGGGCACCTGGTGCGCCGGGCACTGGCCTCCCTCGACGCCGAACTGCGGCGCCGCGAGATCCTGCTGAACGAGGTGGAGGCCAAGGACCACCCGGAGTACCGGGCCAAGCGGGCCCGCAATCCGCGGCTGCCCGCGCTGCCCCGACTCCTCATCATCATCGACGAGTTCGCGACGGTGGTCCGTGAACTGCCCGAGTTCGTTCCCGGGCTGATCAGCCTCGCCCAGCGAGGCCGTTCCCTCGGCCTGCACCTGTTCCTCGCCACGCAGCGGCCCGGCGGTGTCGTCAGTGGCGAGATCCGCGCCAACACCAACCTGCGGATCTCGCTGCGCGTCATCGACCGGTCCGAGAGCCAGGACATCATCAACGCACCGGAAGCCGCCGGGATTTCGCCGAACAACCCCGGCCGCGCCCTGGTCCGGCTCGGCTCGTCCGCGCCGATGCCGTTCCAGACGGCCTTCGTCGGTGCCGAGCGCGGCGGCCCGGCGGCCGGTGGCGCGGAGCCGGGCGACCGGCTCGCCCGGCCGGTCCGCAGCACCGAGCTCACCTGGCAGCGCCTTGGCCGGACACCGGTGTTCAAGGAACTCGCCGACGAGGACGGCGAGCCCGTCGGCCTGCCCTCGCCCGAGGAACTCCCCACCGACCTGCGCGCCCTCGTGGACGCGCTCATCGAGGCGACCGACCGGCTGGAGGACTACACTCCGCAGCCGAGCCCCTGGCTGCCCCCGATGGACGACGTGATCGCCCTGGAGGACCTGCCGCCCGTCCCGGAGCCCGAGGAGGGCACCCTCCCGCTCGTGCCGTACGCCCTGCTGGACCTGCCCGAGCTCCAGGAACGGCGGCTCGGCGCGATCGACTGGTCCGTCTTCGGCCACCTCTACGTCATCGGCGCCCCGCGCTCGGGCCGTACGCAGGTGCTGCGCACCATAGCCGGCGCCACCGCCATGGCCATCGGCAGCCACGACGTCCACATGTACGGGATCGACGCGGCCGGCAGCGGACTGGCCGCGATGGAGGCTCTCCCGCACTGCGGGGCCGTGGTCTCCCGGCATGACACGGAGCGGCTGGAACGCCTGGTCACGCGCCTGATCAGCGAATTGACGAGGCGTCAGCGGCTGTTGTCCCAGTACGACTGCGCCGGCCTCACCGAACTGCGCGCCAAGGTCTCGCCCGCCCGGCGGCCCGCGCACATCGTCGTGTTCATCGACGGCTGGGACGCGCTGAGCCAGCTGATCGACGACTACGACGGCGGCCGCGTCTACGGCGAGGTGGTGCGGCTGCTGCGCGAGGGCGTCGCCGCCGGCATCCACGTCATCGCGACCTCCGAGCGCGTCCTGCTCGGCGGCCGGGTCGCCCAGCACAACGACAAGCGGCTGCTGCTGCGGCAGGCCGACCCCAGCGACTACCACATGGTCGGCATGGGGCGGGACAGGATCCCCGCCCATGTTCCGCCCGGCCGCGGCTGGCACGCGCCCGGCGGGATCGAGGTGCAGATCGGTCTGCTGCCGACGGTCTCGGCGGACCGCCCCGACCAGGGTGACGCCCTGCGGGCGATCGGCAAGCGCACCACCGCGCGGGACAGCGCGGTCGGGCCCGACCGCAGGCCCTTCCGGATCCGCGAGATGCCCGGGCTGATCGGCTTCCAGGAGGCCGTCGACCAGGTGCCCAAGCAGCAACTGCGTCCATTGTGGGCGCTGCTGGGCCTAGGCGGTGACGAAGTCAGGCCGATCGGCTACGACTTCCGGGACGGCGGCGGTTCGTTCGTCGTGGCCGGCCCGCCGCGCACCGGCCGCAGCACCGCGCTCGCCGCGATGTCCGTGTCCCTGCTGCTGGGCGGCACCCAGCTGATCGTGATCACGCCGCGCGAGTCGCAGCTGAGGCGGCTGGCCGCCCACGACCTCGCGCACGTCTTCCGGGAGCCGGACCCGTCGCCGGAGGCGCTCACGGAGGCGCTGGACTCCTTCCGCGGCAAGCCGGTGGTCGTCGTCGTGGACGACGCGGACCTGCTGCTCGCCGCCGACGCCGACCAGGTGCTGCGCAAGGTAGCCGCGGCGGGCCGGGACCACATGCAGGGGCTGCTGCTGGCCGGGCTGCCGGAGTCCATGCATTCGATGGGCTGGGTGGGCGTGGCCCGGCGGGCCCGGCGGGGGCTGCTGCTCGGCCCGAAGAGCGTCGGCGAGGGCGACATCATCGGCGCCCGCCTCTCCGGCGAACAGATCCGCATGCCGCTGACCCAGGGCCGGGCCTGGACCTCCGGCGACGGCGGCGGAGCGGTAGCGGTACAGGTCCCCCTCACGGTCCTGGAGGGCTGACCCGCCGGCAGGCGCAGCACGCCGACGCCCCCGACCGCCGTGCGGTCGGGGGCGTCGGTCTGACGTCTACTTCCGCGCGCCCGCCGCCATCTCGGCCTGGGCCTTCCGGATCGCGATGGCGAGTTCGCTGTCGGACTGCGCCATCCCGTCGGCGATCTTCTTGAACGTTTCCGCGAACGTCTTGATGTTCGCCGCCGAGTCCTTCATCTGGCGGCTGAACTCGTAGTACGCGTCCTTCATGGCCGGGCTGGCCTTCTCGAAGACCAGGCCGTTCTGGAGCAGCCCGCTGACGACGCCCTCCAGGCTGACCAGCTCTTTCGAGATGTCGGACAGCTTGGTGGCCATGTTGGCGCAGCCCTTTTGGATCTGGTCGAAGTCGAACACGACATCGTCGGTACCGACCGGCATGGTGATGCCCCTCTCCGCCGCCGTTTCCGGTCAGCCGTTGCTGTTGACCTGGGCCGCCATCTCGCCGTCCATCTTCTGCACGGACTCCTTGATCGCCTGGAACTGCTTGGCGAAGCCCTTGATGGCCTCCGTCGCCTGGACCAGCCCGGTGTTGAACTTCTCGTACTGCGTGGTGAGCGCCGGGCTGGTCTTCTCCAGGACCAGGGCGCCCTTCAGGAGTGCGTCCACCTCCTTCTTGGCCTCGGTCATACGGGGGACGAGCGTGACGTCGACGCTCGTGTTCAGCAGGCCTGCCACCCTGTCGATCTCGTTGTAGGACAGGCGGATGTTGGCAACCATGCGGGGTGTTCCTTCCGGTCGTTCACTGTCGTCGAGAGGGGTGTTCGCCGAGTCAGGAGGCGATGGTGGAATCGGCGGGTTCGTCCTCGGGCTTCGGCACCTTCACCCACTGGGCGGTCGGCCCGGCGCGGGTGTACTCCGTGGTCTCGGTGCCCTCGACGACCTTCATCGTCCCCGAGCCGTCGGTGTTGATCACGACCGTCGACACGCTGGTTGAGCCGTCCGCCCCGGTGGTGGTGATCGTGTAGTCGCGCGCGTCGAACGGCTTCCCGCCGCCCGGCGGCGTCACCATCTCCGGCGCCCCCTTGTACTCCGTCGTCGTGGTGTACGTCTGGCCGTGCGCCGTGACGGTCGAGGTCTCCTTGATGATGTTGTTGTCCTTGTCCACTTCGAGCTTGACGTCGATCGAGCCCGACGAGGTCTCCTGGCGGTAGTGCAAGGGCGGGGTGTCCGAGGGCTTGGGCGGCTGCGGGCCGGGCGGCTTGGGCGGGTCCTTGTCGTCCCGCCACGCCTGGCACCAGCCAGGCGCGCCGTCGGCGCTGCACACGTCGGAGATGCTGGCGCCGGGGTGGTCCCGGAAGTACTCGGAGGCGCCGATCTTCTTCAGATAGGCCTCCCATTTGTCCCGGTCCGAAACCCACTGGTCGTAGGCCTTCTTCTTGTCCTTCCACTCCTCCAGGCCCAATGACTTGGTCATCAGGCCGGCGCCCGCCGCGATTTGGGAATCCGCCGCGAACCACGCGTTGGACACGCCCTTGAAGAGGTCGGCCAGCTTGTTGAGGCCTTCCTTGGCCTGACCCTGGCGCTTCTTGGAGGTGGTGTAGAAGTAGTTGAACTCGGCGGACATGTCGTACGTCCCGAGGATCCGGCGGCGCTCGCTGGCCAGGGCCTCGCCCGTGTCGTGGTACGAACCGCTGCCGCTCCCCGTGTTGGCCTCGTCGGCCATGTCCCGGAGCTTCGTCTGGACCTTGTTCAGCAATCCGTAGTCGATGGCGAAGTCGGTGACTATCTCGTCTGCCACGCCCGGCCTCCTTCCTGGTGCTCCTTCATTCCGTCTACGCTGCGCGGGCCCGTACGGTTCAACCGCGCGCGGAAAAAGCCGAGTTCGGCGGTGAACCACCGGCGGGGCCGGTGCGTAGAGGAGGTGAAGGGCAGGCGCCGTGCGAGGAAGGGGGGTGGCCGTTCATGGCCCGACCCACCGACTGGTCCGCCCTCGGCATGACCGAGGACCCGACCCCGGGCGATCCGGACGAGATCGACCGGATCATCGCCTCCCAGCTCGCGCTGATCGAGCTGGCGAAGACCATCGAGGGCGGGCTCGACGAGGTCCTGAACACTTCCTCCCTCGCCTTCAAGGGCAAGACGGCGGACGCCATCCGAGGAAAGATCAACGGGCGGATCCGCGGCTTCGTCACCTCCTTCAAGACGGCGCACGAAACCTTCCGCACCACCATGCAGACCTACTCCGGCGTGATGCGCGAGCAGCAGCGCAAGACGGAGGAGGCGCTGAACGCGGCGAAGGCGCTGAAGGAGGACGACAAGGAGGGGCGGGAGACACACAAGAAGGCCGCCCAGGCGGCGCAGGCGACGTTCGAGACCGCCTCCTCCACCGCCGCCACCGCGCTCTCCGACGCCGCGACCGCGATCGCCTCGCCCGTGGACGACTGCGCGGAGGTCTGGAAGGTCCTCACCTACATCGCGATCATCCTGATCATCCCGGCCATCTTCACGGGCGGCACCCTGGCCCTGGCCGTGTTCGCCCTCAACATGAGCCTGATGATCAAGACGGCGATCGACTTCCACAACGGCGACGCGTCCGTCACCGATCTGATCCTCTCCATCGTCGGCGTCATCGCCCCCACCACCAAGGGCCTCAACGTCTCCGCGGCCTGGGGCGCGCTGAAGGGCTTCTCCAGCAAGGCGTTCACGGGCTTCAAGAACCTGGTCCTCGGCGGCCCCAACTCCTTCGGCCTGTTCATCCGCAATGGTCTGCACATCGGCGACGTCATGAGCGGGACGTTCACCTGGGTCAGGGCCGGCGTGTTCACCGGGCTGAAGTTCGACGCCCGGGGACTCCAGGCCGGCCACTTCATGGGCGGCAGCGGGCGGGCGTGGGGGTTCATCCCGGTCGCCACCGACCTCGCGGTGATCAACATCGCCGGTGCCGGGGCGTTCTTCGGGGTTCGCAGCTTCATCACCGGGCTGAACGGCATCAAGTCCGGCGTCACCGCCATCGCCGGCGGGCTCAGCGGCTGGAAGGGCCTGCGCCTGATCCTGCCGGTGGCCGCCGACGAGATGGGCCAGGGCATCGGCCTCGCCATCAAGATCGGCTTCTACGACCGCGGCCTCCTCGGCATGTACCGCTACGGCGCCTTCATCAACGGCAAGTTCATCGGCGACCTCGGCAAGATCTCGGGGGTCGCGGGGGCCGGTTCCCACTTCTTCGGCGAGGGCGGCGCCGTCGGCGGCTCCGGCCTGATCCGCACCGACGGCTTCACGTTCTCCCCCTCCGGCAACCCGTTCGGCGCCGGGGGCCCGGGCATGGGCACCTGGCCGGGTTTCAGCGGAACCGGGATCTTCACGGGTCCGCCGCCCAGCCTCTCCGTGATCGTCCCGCAGGGCCTCGACATCCACCTCACGGCGGCGGGCGGGCTCGTCAACATCGGCCATGTGGACCTGCCGCCGATCGACGCCCGGCTCATCGACCTGTCGACGCTGGGCACGACCGGCAACTTCCACCTGCCCACGCTCGGCCCGGTGACCCCCATCGGCATCAACGGCACCTCGGTGAGCCTGCCCGGCCTCGGCTCGATCCCCGCGTCGCTGCCGGCGGTGCACACCCAGGTCGACATGCCGCAGCTCGGCACCACCGTGGGCGCGCTCCCGGCGACCAGCGTCGTCACGCCGGAGCTGAACGGCATCACCGGGGCGCTCGTACCGGTGAACGTGTCCACGCCGTCGCTCCCCTCCCTCGGCCACATCAGCGTGCCGTCCCTGGGCTCGGTGGGCGGGGGCGAGATCGGGCTCATCAACACCCAGCTCCCCGCCGTCGACGCCCAGCTCGTGGACCTGCCCGCGGTGGGCGGCCTCGGACAGGTCGGCGAGGTCCAGCTGGGCCAGGTCAACCTGCCCTCCCTGAGCGTCACCACGCCCCAGCTCGGCGCCACGCCCGGCGGCCTGGGCGTCGGCGAACTCTCGGCGCCGCAGGTCGGCGCGCACCTCGGCGAGGTCTCCACGCCGCAGGCCGGGGCACACCTCGGCCAGACCTCGATGCCGGGAACGGCCCCGCACGTCGGCGAGGTACCGAGCAGCACGAACATCCAACTCGGCGACGCACCGGGCACGAACGTGCACCTCGGCGACGGGTCGAACGCGAACGCGAACGTGCACCTCGGCAACGGACCGAACGCCAACGTCCAGCTCGGAGACATGACCGGACCCCAGGCCCACCTCGGGGACCTCGGCACGCCCCGGACCGGCGCGCTGGACCTCGGCCACGTGGACATGCCGGTCGCCCACACGGGCGCGGTGAACATCGCCGCGCTCGGCGGCGGAGGCGCTTTCATCCCGTCGGCCGCCGCCTACCTCGATGAGCTCATCTCCCAGGTCCACGCCGCCGCCTTCCAGCCCCGGGTGAATGTCAACCACGGCGTGGTCCTCGACCTCCAGCACACCTTCACCAACCTGCCCGGGATGCCCGGGGTGGAGGTCCGCGTATCGCCCGGCATCCAGAGCGGCAGGCGCGTCGACATCGAGGTGGACACCCCGCAGGGCATGACCGGGACCATAGGCACCCGGCACGTGCAGATCGGCACCCAGGACGTACTGCGGGTCGAGCACACCAACCTCGACGGCAGCATCCGACGCCTGGACTACGCGCTCGACTCGCGGGCCGGGCACGCCCTGATCGACGACCAGATCATCGACCCCCACGTCACCGGGGGCGGCCCGGCCGGCAGCGCCCTCGAACTGCAGCCGCTCCCACAGCCCGGCAACGGGACGGTGCCCGCGGCCGCCGGCGGCGCGATCCCCGCAGCGACCCCTCCGGTCGTGCACGTGCTGCAACTGCCGGGCCTGAACAACACCTTCGCCCAGGTCGAGACGAACGCGACCGGCGCCATCACGGGCGTACGGGGCATGCCCGGCGGGCACCCGGTCACCGTTCAGCACCTTCCCGGCGCGGGCCCCGCCGGGGTGGACGTCGTCCGGGTCGAGCACATCGCCGTCCCCAATGTCGAGGTGCTGCGCTGGGACTTCACCGCCAACCAGGCCGGCGAGACGCTCATCGGCAGTGAGCGGCGCTTCCAGCTCAGCGGCGGGGCGCTGGACGGTACGACCGTCAGCCTCACCCTCAACCCCGACCGTTCGGTGGGCAGCATCCGGCACCTCGGAGCCGGTGACGCCGTCCTGCCCACCGGCGCCCGGCCCATCCTGATGAACGGCGCCGGCCTGAACATTCCGGCCGCGAGCGGCTCCGGCTTCCTCCTGTACAACCCGGCGACCGGCCTGCAGACCCACACCGGCATCGTGCTGACCGGCCCCGACGGGGTGCCGAACGGCCTGCACGTGCTGATCCCGCAAGCCGAGCCCGCAGCCGGCGCCGCCGGGGCCGGTCCGGTGCCCGCGCCCCGGCTGACCGGCGCCGACGGCATGACCGGGCTGGGCACGGTCACGCCCCACGGCGACGTGTTCCACGTGAACCCCACCCCGGCCCCCGGCGCCGTCCCCGCCCCGCACATCGCCGTGTACCGGGCCGACGGCACCTTCTCGCACCACGCCCTGCCGGTGCCCGCCGTCACCCTGCCGGGCGGCGCCGGGGCGGCCTTCGTACGGCTCCCGGACGCCCCCGGCGGCGCCCCGCAGCTCGTACACGCCGACGGCGGCACGATCGACGGCGCCGGCGTCCACGCCCAGGCGGGCGGCGGCTTCCGGATCGACCACGGCGGCCGGCACATCGCCGTCGACCCGGCCGGTGTCCGCACCCACGACGTGGTCACCCTGCAGGGCCCGCACGTCCCGGCCGACGGGCACTTCGTCTTCACCCCGGTCGGCACCCCGGACACCCCCGTTCCGCAGCTGCGGACCGCGGGCGGCGCCGTCGCCCCCGCCGCGGGCCAGATCATCCGGGTGGACGGCACCCTCCACGTGGACCTCGGCCAGCACCGGTTCTCCGTCCACACCCTGGACGGCGCGTTCTCGCACGAGGCCGTCGCCATCACCGGGCTGGCCCACGTACCGCCCGGCGGCGCCTTCGTACGGGACACCCCCGGCAGCGGCGCCGCCCCGCAGCTGGTGCGCGGCAACGGCACCGCGATCGACGGCGCCACCGTCACCGCGCAGGGCCCGGGCGGATTCCGGATCCAGCACCGGGGCCAGCACATCGCGGTCGACACGGGCGGCGTCCACACGCACGACGTGGTCCCCCTGTACGGGGTGGGCGTCCCGGCCGGGCAGTACGTCTTCACCCCGGTCGGCACCCCGGAGACGCCCGCGCCGCACCCGCGCGACCTGGGCGGCGGCGTCGACGACACCGTCGCCGTCCAGCGGGCCGGCGACGAGTTCCGGCTCACCGACGCCCACGGCACCATCCGGGCCTTCGACACCGGCGGCGGCGTCCTCCTGCGCACCGACGTGCCGGTCACCGGCGGCTCCGCCCTCGACGGCCATGTCATCCGTACCAGCGCGGGGGGCACCATCAGCCTCCTGCGGCCCGACCTCCAGCCGCTGCCCGGAGGCCAGGCCCTCGCGCAGACCGGCCTGCCGGGAGGCGGCTTCCGCGTCGAACACGGCGGCGGCCGGCTCGTGTTCGACGCCCACGGCGCACACACCCACAACCCCGTCGAACTGCGGGGCATCACGGGCAACGGCACGGGACACTACGTCTTCCACCCGGCCGGCGCGGCCGGCGCGGCGCCGAACCCCCACCTCAAGGACGCGGCCGGCGCCGACCTCCCCGACACCGTCACCCTCCGCCCCGACGGCACCCTTCAGGTCACGAGCCCCGGCACGATCCGCGTCCACGGCGCCGCGGACGGCCAGTTCCAGTTCCACGCGTTCCCGCTCACCACCGCCGGCGGCGCCCAGCTGCCGGAGCACATCGGGGTGTACCCGGGGGGCGCCCTGCGCAGCCTCGACCAGAACCTCGACCCGATCGACGGCGCCGCCGTCACCCCGCGCCCCGGCCACGGCTTCCACGTGGCGGGTGCGAACGGCGAGTTCCGGCTGTTCGACGGGGCCGGCCGGCTCGACGTGGACGTCACCGCCACACCGGGCGGCGGGGGTTCCTTCACGGTCACCACGGCGTACGGCGACCCGTTCCAAATGGTCCCGCTCGGCGACGCCAAGGGGCTCGCCAACCCGTCGATGTCCCGATTCGTCGACACCACTGCGGGCGGGCTCCGCCTCCTCGACGGCAACCTGGGCCCCGTCCACGGCGTGACGGTCACCCGGCACCTCGGCGGCGGCTTCCGGCTCGACGGGTTCGGGGGCTTGCGGCAGGGCGAGTTCAAGCTGTACGCCGCCGACGGCACGCTGGAGATCCAGCGGATCAACGTCGTCCACGAGGGCCAGATCAAGCCCGATCAGCACCTGGAACTGAACCACGTCGCGCAGATGGGTGCACCCGGCGCACCCGCGAACACCTGGGAGCTGGTCCGCACCGGCGACGCAGCCCCGCCCCCCGGCCGGCACATCGCCAAGTGGTTCGAGGGCGGCGTGATCAACCCCAAGGGCCTGACGCAGGGCCGGATCCACCTGACCACCCACTCCGGCACCACCGTCTTCGAGTCGCGGCCGCTGCCGAACGGCAACACCCTCGGCTCCTTCCAGTCCAGTGCCAGCGCCTCCATCTCCGGGTTCTCCCTGACGAACCAGCGCGGAGTGTGGAACGAGATGGACGCCGCGGGCAACCTCGTCCGGCACGGCACCCGGCACTGGGGCGAGAGCTTCCGCTCCTGGTTCGACTCGACCGACACCAGCGGTGTCGCCCGGGTCATGCACTTCCAGCAGCTCCCGGACGGCGGCCACGTCATCGGCACCACCGACCGCGGCGCCATCACCCAGAGCCTGGGCAAGGGCACCTGGTTCCGCTTCGACGCCGACTTCAAGCTGATCGCCCAGGGCGACCGCAAGTGGGGACAGGTACGCGGCTTCACCGACACGATGAAGCACCCCCTCACCGGCGAGACCGTCGTCATGCACGAGAAGTTCGGCCGTTTCCAGCCCAACACCCACGACGTACGGAGGCTCTTCCAGCAGGAGATCGGCGCCGACGGGATCCCCAAGACGACCTCGGTGTCGCTGTCCGCGCCCGGCAAGGAGATCGACAGCGTCAAGGTGCTGGAGAACGGCGACGTCCTGGCGGTCAAGCGGATGGCGGAGCAGCGCCCGCCGATCTGGTACCGCTTCGTCCTCAGCGGCGAGATGTGGAAGACCGACCTCAGCAGCGTGCCCTGGTTCAAGAACGACAGCCTGACCCAGTTCAGCGAGTGGTCCGTCAAGTCGGGGGCCGGCGCCGCCCTGGGCGATCTCTCCCACGGCATCCGCCTGCTCACCCAGAACGGCGCCCTGACGGACATCGCGAGCAACGGCCACATCGTCCGCGAGATCCGGAAGCTGATCAACGGCAACGACCTGACCGTCGGCAACGTCAAGGTGCCCGACGGCCCCGACGGCAACCCTGTGAACATCCCGGCGGGCTATCTGCCCTTCTCCGAGGGCGTGGGCAAGCTCCAGGGCCACCGCACCTTCAACCGGCCCGACTTCGACGCCCCGACCGGTGTCGACGTGGGCCGGATCAAGTGGCAGGACCGGTACACCGCCGACCTCGACGACGGCGACTGGTTCACCCCGAACGCCACGAAGCGCTGGGAGGTCGCCCGCACCGGACTGAACGACGGCACCGTCGTCGAATACCGGCCGCAGCCGGCCATCCGGCCCGACGGCGAGGCGGGCAACGGCGACCTCGCCTTCCGCCGGCAGTTCCACATGTACAACGGTGACTGGACCAAGTACGACCACCACGGCTACGTGGTGGCCCGCTCCGACACCTGGCCCACCGTCGGCGGCGGCCACGGCGAACTGATCATCAACGCGCACGGTCCGAGCACCGGCCGGATGAGCTGGTCCGACGCGGCCGACCCCGCCGGCACCATCGGAGGCCCCCGGCTCACCGCCCACGCCCGCGACATCAACCCCTACGGCTGGGACCGCGAGTCCTACCAGGACTTCACCCCGGACCTGCGGCTCATCCGGGACCACCAGCTGCTCGCGGACGGCACCACCGTCGACGCCTGGCGGGTCAGCCGGGCCGACGACGGCACCGAGGTCTGGAACTGGCGCAAGGTCGACGTGCACGGCAACATCAAGGACTTCGGCACCGGCCCGGGGGACCAGGTCCGGCGGTGGATCGACTCCAACGGCACCGTCCTGCCCGGCTGGAGGAAGGACGCCCGCTGGTCCGACCACGTCGTCAGCCTCGGCAACATGAAGATCCAGGAGATCCCGGCCAAGCCCGACGCCGGCGTGATCCAGAACCTGCTCGGCGACAAGCCCTTCCGGATCCGCGAGTTCGTGCCGGAGCCGGGCGGGACGTTCAACCCCCACGTCTGGAAGGAGTTCGACACCGGCGCCGTCGTCCGCGAGAAGAAGCTGCTCTCCAACGGCACCTACCTGGAGAGCGAGACCTGGCAGCAGCACTGGCGGCAGTACGGCCCCTCCGGCCTGAACGTCACCTCCGAACGGGCCCCCTCCGGCTTCGTCTACGAGACCGACGCCTTCGGCAAGCTCACGCTGGTCGGCCGCGAGACCGACTACGTCGACTGGGCCAACCAGTACCGCGGCTACTACCGGATGCTCAAGGACCCCAACCGCTGGGAGTTCGGCCCCGCCGTGGGCGGCGAGTCCACCTACCGGCCGTTCCTCGTCAAGGCGGGGCTGCAGCTCGCCGTGGAGATGGGCCACGAGTTTGCCGTCGACTTCTCCGTGAACCTCCTTCTGCTGGCAGCCGGCATGGCGGCCGGCGGAGCCAAGATCACCGCTCTGGAGCTCGGCAAGACGGTCTACAACTCCATGCTCGGCGCCGCCATGAAGGGCGCGGTCACCGCCGCGCACCAGGCCTACGGCCGCGGCACCCCGTGGAAGAACGGCCTCAGCCACATCGACTACGGCTTCCCCTACCAGCGCCACCCCACGGACGACAACTGGCGCGGCGAGTGGGCTGGCCACGAGAAGGTCGCCCGCTGGCGCGGCACCACCTACGACATCGTCGTCGGCGCCGCGGCCGGCGCCGTGGGCGGACTCGTCTCCGGTGGCTCCACTGCCGCGATGTTCGGCGTCAAGAACGCGGCGGGCGAGATCGTCAAGCTGAGCCTCTCGGATGCCGTGGTATCCGGCCTGATGGGTTCGCTGGGCGGCTTCATCGGCGGCGCGACCCTCGGCGCGGCCCGTTCGGTCGTCCACCTGAACATCGCCGGGCGCTGGTACCACCGCGCGGGCGTGATCGACATCTTCCTCGTCCCGACCCTCGGAAAGATCATGGACAAGTACTTCGCCGCCTCCGTCACGGGGCCCTTGGTCCGCGACTTGATCAAGCCCAGCTGGTACCTGCTGCCCGGCCCCTCCGGTGGATCCGCCCCCGCCGTCCTCCTGATCGACCCCGACTTCTTGCCGCAGGGAGCCGTCACCCCATGACGACCAGCACCACCGCACCCGCCACGGCCCCCGCCGCCGGCCCGCCGCTGCGGGTGGCCGCAAAGGGACGGGGCGGCCACCGCACCCTCGCCTCCGCACTCGCCGCGGCCCCGGCCGGCGCGGTCATCACCATCGCGCCCGGTGTCTACACCGAGTCCCTGCGCCTGGAGCGCCGGGTCCTGCTGGAGCCGGAGTACGGATCGGGAACCGTGCACCTGCGCTCCCCGGGCGGCCCCGTCCTCACGGTCACCGCCCCCGGCTGCGAGCTGTACGGACTCGACCTGCGCGGGTGCGACCCCGCCGAGGCCGCCGTGCGGGTCGCCGACGCCGCCGGGCTGACCCTCACGGAGTGCGATCTCGGCGTCGGCCGGATCGACGTGCTCGGTTCCCGGCAGGAGGCCGGAGCGCGGGCCAACGCGGACCTCACGTTCGCCGACGACCTCGCCGCATCCCTGCGCGACCCGGTCGGCGGCGGAGTCCTGCTGGTCCGCCACAGCCGGCTGCACGACGCCCGGCACGCCGCCGTCCACCTCGAAGGCGATGCCCGTGCCCGCCTCGAGGACACCACCGTCGACACCGTCGACGGCCTCGGGGTGGCCCTCGGCGGCAGCGCCGTCCTGCTCGGGGAACGCCTTCGCATCAAGGGCACCGCAGGCTCCTCGGCGCGCGCCCGCGGCTCCTCCCGGGTGCTGCTGCGGGACGCCCGCCTGATCGGGCCCGGCCGCCACGGCCTCCTGATCGGGGACGAGGCGGAGGCGCTGCTGGAGGACTGCCGGATCACCGACCCGGCCCGCTCCGCCGTCCACGCCGACGCTGCGGCGACCGTCGGCCTGAGCGACTGCAGGATCACCGGATCCGGGACCGACGCCCTGTCCGTACGGGATTCCGCACAGCTGACGGTGCACGGCTGCTGGGTGCTGGACACCGACGGGCGCGGTCTGACCGTGGGGCAGGACGCCACCGCCCACGTCACCGACACCCTGATCGCCCGTACGGGGAAGGGAGCCGTCCACCTCAGCGGCCGGGCCCAGGCCGCCCTCGCCGGCTGCCGGATCACCGTCAGCGGCGAGCACACGCTGACCGCCACCGACACGGCCCGTGCCGAGCTGACCGAGACCACGCTCGCCGACGCCGCCGTCTGCGGCGTCCACACCGACGGCCAGGCCGGCCTGGAGCTCCGCGGCGGCCGGATCGAGCGCGGGGAAACCGGCCTGCGCCTGCGCTCCACCACCCCGGCAACGGTCCACGGCACCACCGTCACCGGCGCCCGCAAGGCGGGTGTCGAGATCGGACCGGACGCCCCCGCCACCCTGGAGGGCGTACGGATCCAGGACACCGGCAGCGCCGGCGTGGTCCTGGACGCCGGGGCGCGGCTCACCCTGGAGGGCGGCGCCATCGAAGGCTCCGGCGGCAGCGGCATGGTGGTCGCGGTCGGCGCCGAGCCCCGGGTGCGGGCCTTGCGGATCGACCGGGCGGGCAAGAACGGCATCGTCTTCGGCCCGGGGGCGGGCGGCGCGTTCGAGGGCTGCGACATCAACGCTGCCGCGTTCCCCGCCCTGCACATCGGCAGGGCGGCCGCACCGACGTTCACCGGCTGCCGGGTGCTGGACTGCGGGCAGGACGTCGTGCTGGCCGAAGGCGCCGAACCGGCCTTCGAAGACTGCGTATCCGTCCGCGTCAAGAACCCCGCCCTGCCCACGACGACCGGCGGATCCTTGCCGGCCGCCCCGCCCCCGTCGGCCCCCGCGGCCCCGCCCCGCAGGCCGTCGCCCGGAAACCCGGCGGCGCAGGGCGATCTCACGGACCCCGCAGAGCTCGCAGACCTCGGCGAGCCCGAGCCTGCCGGGGAGACCTTGGAGGAACTGCTCGCCGAACTCGACGAGCTGGTCGGCCTCGACGGGGTCAAGCGGGACGTCGGAGGCATGGTCAAGCTGATGCAGACGGTACGGCTGCGTCAGCAGGCCGGCCTGCCGGCACCACCGCTCAGCCGCCACCTCGTCTTCGCAGGGAACCCCGGCACTGGCAAGACCACCGTGGCCCGCCTGTACGGGCGGCTGCTCAAGGCCCTCGGACTGCTGGAGCGCGGCCACCTGGTGGAGGTCGACCGCAGCGCCCTCGTGGGCGAGTACGTCGGCCACACGGGCCCGAAGACCACGGAGTCCTTCAACCGGGCCCGCGGCGGGGTGCTGTTCATCGACGAGGCGTACGCACTGGTGCCCGCGGGGGTATCCAACGACTTCGGTCTGGAGGCCGTGGCCACGCTGGTCAAGCTGATGGAGGACCACCGCGACGAGGTGGTCGTCATCGCCGCCGGATACCCCGGGGACATGGAGCGCTTCGTCTCCTCCAACCCCGGTCTGTCCTCCCGCTTCTCGCGGAGCCTCCTCTTCGCCGACTACAGCTCCGCCGAGCTGGTCCGGATCGTGGAACACCACGCGCAGCGCCATCGTTACGAGCTCAGCACCAGAGCCCATGAGGCGCTCGGCCGCTACTTCGACGCGGCCCCGCGCGGCGTCCAGTTCGGCAACGGACGCGCGGCGCGCCAGGTCTTCCAGGCCATGACGGAGCGCCAGGCCCTCCGGATCGCCGAACTGACCGCTCCGGGAGAGGCCCAGCTCGTGGTCCTCGACGAACAGGACATGCCCGAAGCGAATCCGCCCGCCTGAGGCCTGCCCACGACGGGGAGCCGGCCCGGTCAGGGATCGAGACGGGCCGCCCTCGTCTGGAGGTAGCGGCGTTCGGGGAGGCTGAGGGTGGTGCGGGCGGCTGCGCGGTAGGCGTCGGCGGCGGCCTGGCGGGCGCCGGTGCGCTCGAGGAGGTGGGCGCGGACGGCGGTGAGGCGGTGGGAGTGGGCGAGGCGGGGCTCCAGGGCGGTCAGAGCGGCCAGGCCCGCCTCCGCGCCCTCGACCATCGCCAGCGCGACGGCGCGGCCGAGTTCCGCCATGGGGTCGGGAACCGGCGACCGGTCCACCAGGACGTCGTAGAGGGCGAGGATCTGGGGCCAGTCCGTGGTGTCGGGGCCCGAGGCCGCGTCGTGGAGGGCGGCGATCGCGGCCTGGAGCTGGTACGGGCCGGGCGGGCCCTCCGTCAGGGCCTCCTCGACCAGGGCCGTGCCTTCGGTGATCGCCGCCCGGTCCCAGCGGGCCCGGTCCTGCTCGTCGAGCGGGATCAACTCGCCGTGCGGTCCCGTACGGGCCGCGCTGCGGGCCTCGGTGAGCAGCATCAGGGCGAGCAGGCCGGTCACGGCGCCCTCGCGGGGCAGCAGCCGACGGGCCGCCCGGGTCAGGCGGATCGCCTCGCGGGCGAGGCCGGCGCGGTGGAGGGTGGGCCCGGAGCTGGCCGTGTAGCCCTCGTTGAAGATCAGGTACAGCACCTGGAGGACGGAGGCGAGGCGCGCGTCCCGGTCCTGCGCGCCGGGCGGGTGGAAATGCCGGTCGGCCCCCGCCGCCCGCAGCTTCGCCTTCGCCCGGCTGATCCGCTGGGCGATCGTGGCCTCCGGCACGAGGTGGGCCCGGGCGATCTCCGCGGTCGTCAGGCCGCCCACCGCGCGCAGCGTGAGCGCGATCCGGCCGGCGGGCGGGAGAACCGGGTCGCAGCACAGGAAGAGCAGGGTGAGCGTGTCGTCCTCGGCGGGCGCGGCACGGGCCTCGCGCGGTTCGAGGCGCACGGTCCTTTCCTCCCGCCGGGCTCGTGCGGCTTCCGCCCGCAGCGCGTCCGTGAGGCGCCGGGACGCCACCCGGATCAGCCAGCCGCGCGGATTCGCCGGCACCCCCTCCCGCGGCCACTGACCGGCGGCGGCGAGCAGCGCCTCCTGTACGGCGTCCTCGGCGGCGTCGAAGTGTCCGTACCTGCGCACGAGCGCGCCGAGGACCTGCGGCGCGTGGAGCCGCAGCAGGTCCTCGACGTCCCGCGGAACGGGCAGGGGCACGGTCAACCGATCTCGCCTCCGCCGAGCTCGCTCCCGTCCGCCTCGCCGATCTGCCGGATCACGACGGGGTAGTCCGGCGAACCGGCCGGCACCGGGCACCGCGCCACCCGCGCCGCGATCTCGGTCACCCTCTCCAGGCTCGCGCAGTCCAGCACCCAGTACCCGGCGAGCACCTCCTTCGTCTCTCCGTACGGCCCGTCCGTGACGACCGGCCGCCCCTCCGAGTCCGCGGTCACGAACCGGGTCCTCGCGGGCTCGACGAGCCCCTGCGCGTCGACGAACTCCCCGGATTCCGCCAGGTCGTCGTTGATCGCGTTCATGTACGCGAACATCGCCCTGAGCTCTTGCTCGCTCCAGGCGGGGCTGTGCGCGGAGGCCTTGCCGTTCATGGCGTCGTAGTCGGCCTGAGCGCCCTGCACCATCACCAGGTACTTCATGACGGTCTCCTTCACGGGCTGCGGTCCCTTGCGGGGTTCCTTGCACAGGAGACGTCGGAGCGGGATCGCATGTCTCGACACCTCACCGGATCTCACCGGTACGGATTCACCCCGGAGGTGCGAACGGTCCCGAGCCGCGCCCGGTGACACGCCCCCTGGTGCGGGAATCCGCCGGTACGGGGAGGGGCCCGGCCTAGCCTCGCTGTATGAGTACCGAGAAGGTGGCAGTGGCCGACCGGATCTTCGATCGGCTGGACACGAACGGCGACGGAGTGCTCGCCGAGGACGACTACCGGGCGAGTGCGGAGCACGTGCTGCGCTCGTACGGCATGGGGCCGAGCTCGCCCAAGGGGCGCGCCCTGATCGAGGCGAACCTCCTGCTGTGGCAGCACCAGGCCGAGCTCGTCGACCGCGATGGCGACGGGAGGATCACGCGGCAGGAGTACCGGGAATGGATGAGCTCCCTCCCTGCTTCGGAGTCGGGCAAGCCCTCGGGATCGCCGGAGGTGATGGCCGTGCTGCACGCGCAGTTCAACGTGGCCGACCGTGACGGAGACGGAAGGATGGACAGCCGCGAGTTCGCGGTGTGGCGGGGGCTCAAGGGTGTGTCGGTGCGGGAGGCGGAGGCCTCGTTCGAGCTGATCGACTCGGACGGGGACGGGACGATCAGCTGGCACGACTTCAGCGGCGCGGCGAACCAACACGGCCTGGGTGCCCTGCTGTTCAGCCCGAACTAGGCCGCGCGGCCCACCGGGCCGGGCGGGGGTTCTCCAGGACCGCCCCGCCGCGGCCGTTGGCGAGCGGGCGGCGAAGTCGCCAGACTGGGGCCGTGCGCGTACTGATCGTCACGGCCGGCTCCTGGGGCGACGTCGCCCCCTACACGGGTCTCGGTGTCCACCTGCGGGACATCGGCGGCCACGAGGTGGCCATCGCCACTCACGCCCGCTTCCGCGACGCGGTCACCGGCCACGGCCTGGGTTTTCGCCCCCTGCCCGTCGACCCGCGCGACGAACTGGCCTCCGCCACCGGCCAGGACCTGGCCCGCGCGGTCAGCGTCCCCCTCGCGCTGGCCGCCGTCCTGCGGATGGCGCGGCAGTTCATGCCCCGCCTCGCCACGGGCGTCGCCGACGCCGTGGGGCAGGGCGCGGACGTGCTGCTGGCCTCCACCCTCACCGATCCGATGTGCTGCACGCTCGGCGAGGCGCTGGGCATCCCCGTCCTCGGCGCCTACCTCCAGCCCATCGCGCCCACCAGCGCCTTCCCACCGCTGGTCACCCGCGTCCGCGGTCTCGGCGGGTACGGCAACCGGCTCGCCGCCCACGCCGTGTGGCGCGGCGCCGACCGGATCTTCGCCCCGGCGGTCAAGCAGCTGCGGCGCGAACTCGGCCTCCCGGTCAGCCGCTTCGGCTCCGGCGGGCCGCTGAGCCTGCCGCGCGAACGCACCGTGCTGCACGGCTTCAGCCGGTACGCCGTGCCCCGCCCCGCCGACTGGCCCGCCGGGCACCGCGTCTGCGGGTACTGGTGGCCGGCGACCCCGTCCGGCTGGCAACCCGAGCCGCGCCTGCGGGAGTTCCTCGACGCGGGCCCGCCCCCGGTGTTCGCGGGCTTCGGCAGCTTCGTCACGCACGACGCGGGGCGCCTCACCGACCTCCTCGTGCGGGCCCTGCGCGCAGCCGGGGTGCGCGGCATCATCCAGTCGGGGTGGTCCGGTCTGGCCGCCGAGGGCGATGACCTCCTCACCGTCGGGGAGGTCCCGCACGCCTGGCTCTTCCCCCGCACCGCCGCCGTGATCCACCACGCCGGCGCGGGCACCACCGCCGCGGGCCTGCGCGCGGGCGTGCCCGCCGTCCCCGTGCCGGTCCAACTCGACCAGCACTTCTGGGCGGCCCGCCTGACGGCCCTGGGCGTCGCGCCCCGCCCCCTGCCCTACCAGCGCCTGACGGTCGAGGCCCTCACCGCGGCGATCCGTACCGCGACCACCGCCGTCCCCCTGTCCCGGCCCCGCTCACTCGCCGCCGACCTCGCGCGGGAGAACGGGGCCGACGGGGTACTGGCCGAGCTGGACCGGCTCTGAGGCGTCGGTCGCTTCGCCGTCGACCGGGACGTCCAGTCGGTCGGCCAGGGCGGTGAGCGCCGTACCGAGGGGGAGCGACACCCGGGTGACGGCGTGCTGGTCGCCGCGGGTCGGGTCCCGGTTGACGATCAGTACGGGCTTCCCGGCCCGGGCCGCCTGGCGGACGAATCGGAGCCCGGACATCACCGTCAGCGAGGACCCGAGGACCAGCAGTGAGGTCGCCGCGTCGACCAGTTCGCGGCAGTGCTCGACCCGCCGGGGCGGAACGGCTTCGCCGAAGAACACCACGTCCGGCTTGAGGACGCCGCCGCAATTCGAGCAGGGCACCACGCGGAAGTCCCCGACCTGTTCGTCGGTGAGGTCGGCGTCACCGTCGGGGTTCAGCCCCGCGGCCACCGGTTCGAAGCCGGCGTTGGCCTCTTCGAGCCGCCGGGCGAGGTCACGGCGCGAGCTGAGGGCGCCGCAGGAGAGGCAGACGACCCGGTCCAGGCTCCCGTGGAGTTCCACCACGCTCTCGCTGCCGGCGGCCTGGTGCAGGCCGTCGACGTTCTGGGTGATCACACCTGAGAGCAAGCCGTGCCGAGCGAACGCCGCCACGGCCCGGTGCCCTGCGTTGGGCCGGGCGCTGCCGAACGTGCGCCAGCCGAGGTGACTGCGCGCCCAGTAGCGGCGCCGGGCCTGGGCGCCGGCCGTGAAGGCCTGGTAGGTCATCGGGGTGTGCCGGCTCAGGCTCCCGTCCTTGCCGCGGTAGTCGGGGATGCCCGACTCCGTGGAGAGGCCGGCCCCGCTGAGCACCAGCACACCGCCGGCCCTCAGCGCACCGGCGACCGGCTCCGGGTCCGTGGTGCCGGGCGGCAGGTCCCCGGTGGGCGTCCAGCTCAGAGTGGGGCGCATGCGCATGCCGCCAGGGTACGGAACCGGCAGGACGGCGGCACAGCGCGCACGTCACGCACAGCACCCGCACGGCCGCTTCATGCCGGCTCTGCCTGCTCAGGTTTCGTACCAGCCGAGGGCCCCGGCCTGCTCGGGAGGGTCGAAGGACTGGTGCAGGGCCACGAGCGCGGTGATCAGGCGGGGGTCGAGGTCGTCGGCCCGTACCTGGTAGTTCTCGGCCATGCCCCGGAAGACCAGGCGCGTGCGGCGGGAGGCGTCGCGCCAGGTGATCCGGCGGGGCGGGCGGAAGCCGCCGTCGTCCCCGGTCATGAAGGTGGATATCAGGCATATCCAGCTCAGCAGCAGCCCGGTCGGCCACCACACCGCCCACCACGCCAGGCGGCCCTGGTGGCCGCGCAGGGCCGGCCCCTGGACCGGCTCCACGGTCCACCGGGCCCGGCAGATCCGGAAGGCCGGGCGGCGCCGGTAGGTGATCCGCCCCAACGCGACGCCGTGGTGGTCTTCGACGCGGTAGACGACGGGCTGCCCGGTCGCCCGTGAGCCGGGCCGTTCGGTGCGCACGTACGCGAGGGGGATGTCGCCGTCGGCGAGGACGCGGAAGGAACGGGTGCCGGGATGCATGTCGTGCTCGGGGCCGTAGGCGTCGCGGTTCAGCCAACCCGCCCCGGTCAGCTCGCCGTTGCTCTCCGTGCGCAGTACGAACGGCATGCGCGCCCGGTAGCCCACCGAGTACGTTGCAGGCCCCCGGGTCATGGCCTCCCCTTCCTGGCGTCCATCGATCTCCGATGCCTTCGCCGCCGGGCGGTCCGCCCGCCAGGCGTCCGGCAAGATCAGAGAACGTAACCCGATCGGCCATGAGGGACAACTCCAGCACCGGTCAGCGCACCGGCGGGTCTTCAGGCCGGCACCGAACGGCACGGGGGAGGCCGTCCGCTCTGCACCCCGCCCCGCTGTCATCATGGCGGGCGTGACGTCCTTTGAAGCGATCCCCAACACCGGCCGGGTACAGGAACGTTGGCGTGGCCGAGAGGCGCCCTACGGGGACTTCATCGTGTTCTCCGACGGCTCGCTGTCAGTGATGAAGCTCATGAGGTTCTCCCGGCACGACCAGCGGGACGACCCCCGGGCCGAGGACTGGCAGTGGTGGGAGCTTCTACGAGCCACCGCGTGGACCCCCAGCGACTGGATGGACATCGACTTGACGCACGCCTCGTCCACCTACCTCGGGAGCCGTGCCCTGAGCGGCGAGGCACACGACCACGGGAGCATCGGCTGGGTCGCCCTGACCCGGGAGGGCGACGAAGGCGTCCTGGAGTGGCTGGCAGTCTCCTGCTCCTCCAACCCGTTCGCCGAGGTCACTTTGGACGCGACCTCGGTGACCGCCACCAGTACCTCAGGCCGTATCTGGACCTTCCCCCGAGACGCCCCGCAGCACGTGAAGATCACCGTGGATCCCGTCTACCCCTGGCCACGCGGCTGAGCCGGTTGCACATGGCAGACTGGGCCGATGTCCCTCGAATGGCTGGGTGAGACCTTCTGCCTGACCGCAGTGCTCGGCTTGCCGGCAGGTGAGGCGCTCGTCCGCTCCGGAGCCCTGGCTCCGCCCGCCCTCATGACGCGGGAGGAGGCGCTGAGCCGGGCGCGCGACTTCGACGCGGGCTACCCCAGGCTCTGCCTCGCCGCGCAGCACGCGGCCGGGGTGCTGCTGCTCGAGGCGGCCTCCGCGGAGTTGGAGCGGGCCGAGGTGCTCCGTGCGCTGTCCAAGGGCACTGCGGCACTGTCGGTGTCACGTACGCCGGAGAGCTGCATGGTGTCGCTGGCCGAGGACGGCGTGCTGGTCGCGGGCGTGGACGCGGCCCGGCCGTACCTGAGATGGGGTGCCGATCCCGGACGGCTGTCGTTGGAGGGGGAGGGGGCGGACGCGGCGTTCGGTCTGCTGGCCGCCTTCACGCCGGAGGCCGGGCATGCAGCCGCCCGGTTCGCCGGTCAGGTGCCGGGCGCCGCGCTGGTGGCCCTGCTGGACGACCCGCCGGCCCCCGCCGTCCATCCGCTGAGGCTGCGCGACCCCGAGCTGGCCTCGCGGCTGGACCGCGCGCCCGCCGGCGTCCTGCGTGCGGTCGCGCTCGGCCAGGCGTGCTGGTGTACCGAGCAGGCCGGCGTGGCGGGGGAGCCGCAGGTCGTGGCAGCGCTGGCGGGCGGCGTGCCGCGGCGGGTGTCGGACCACGAGCCGCTCGGCCTGCGGATCCGCGCGTGGAACGAGGAGGGCCACGTCGCCGGCGCGTCGCTGGCCGACCCGCTCGGGCGCGAGCGCATGCCGCAGGAGCGGCGGCGCCTGGCCTTCCTCCGGGCGGCGGCCGGCAGCGCGGTGCGCGCGGCGCTCTTCGACGATCCGCTGGCGGCCGCCTTCGGGACGCTGGCAGGCGAGCTGACTGAAGAACGGCGGGCCGAGGTTCTCCGCCAGATGAATTGACCGAGGGCGTCGGCCGTCCGGAGAAACATCCGCTGATCAAGATTGAGGGTGTTAGGTTGACGCCGTTTCACTCCCTGAACTTCCTCAACCAACGGGAAAGTGAAGGCACATGGGCTTACGCAGCTCCAAGAAGAGAATCGTGGTCCTGGCGTTGGCGGCGGTGCTGGGGGCAGCACTCACGCCGCCGGCCACCGCCGATCCGGTGGCTGCCGCGGCCGCGCCGGCAGAGGGATCGAAGGTCACGCGCGAGGTCCGGGTCAGCTTCAGGTACGCCGACGGGACCACGCTCACCGCGGACCAGCTCCGGGCCAAGGTTGCCGCGTCGACCGAGCCGCTCACGCCTGAGCAGGCGCGGCGCGAAGCCAACGAGGTAGCGGTCGCCACCGGCCAGAAGTCCTACCGGGATTCCGCGGAGTTCGGTGACGGCGAGCAAGGCCGGCACGACGAGAGCGGGCTCACGGCCCTCGGCGAGCCCCCGGACGAGCCCGACGGCACGTTCGTCGACAACTGCCTGTCGCTGCCCGGCGCGGAGAGCGCGGTCGGCCGGATCCACAACAGGTTCCAGTACTGCCAGCGCGGCACGATGGTCTTCGACTACTGGACCATCCACACCAACAAGCCGCCGGAGCACGAAGGCAAGACCGAGGCCGTCTACAACATCATCGGCCTGTCCAGCAACCAGACGCGCAAGGCCCGTATCTACTTCCGGATCGAGGAGGACTCGGTCGACTACGACTGGGGCCTGATCGACAACTGGACCACCGCGCCCGACCAGTCCTTCGTCGCGGTCGGCGACTGCCGCGAGTCCCTGACCTACTGCCACGGCGCGTTCTCCGGCATCGACCGCACCTGGGGCGACTGGGACCGCGGGGATTGGGCCAAGTGGGACATCTACTCCCATGAGAACCAGTCGACTTACCAGGACAAGGTGCTCTACCACAGGTGGTTCATCAAGTTCACCTCCGGCGAGGAGGGGGACTTCAAGATGCTCGAGGACGCTTACACCCCCGACCGGCAGATCCGCTGCGACTCCGCCACCTACTTCCCGCGCGCGCCGCAAGCCTGCGTCTTCTCCGAGGTGCTCCCTCACATCACCTACTCCACCGGCGACAGGGACATCGAATCGGTCGCCTTCCACATCAAGACGGCCCAGGACTTCCCGAACGACACCTATCCGCTGCTCGTCCCGGACGGCGTACCGAGGCCGCGCGACAAGAAGATGCCGGGCCGCCTGGGCAGCGCGAGCGACCCGGGTCTGCATCGCTACGACCCGGCGAACACCACCGTCTCCAGATCGAACGAGGCGCACAAAGAGGCCGCCTGCTACCGCACCGGCACCGAGCGGGACTGGTACGTCGACCTGTGGCTGCCCAGGAAGCCCGAGCCGCCCGCCGAGCAGTGCGACGAGTACCCCTTCGCCTCCACGATCGAAGGCGCCGCGCACCCCGACTGGGACTTCTCCGTCCGGCCCGTACCCCAGCGGCAGAACTCCGTCGCGGGCGGCAGGCTGGGCGCCTACTACACCGGCGACCGCATCCTCTACACGTCGACGGATCCCAACGCGGCCGTCCAGGACGAGTTCTGGGTGGACATCACCGACGGCGGCAGCGGCGGCTCACTTCCCGCACCCGTCAACGAGCCGCCCACCGTCAATGCGGGGGCGGACGTCACCGGTGACGAGGGTGCCCGCATCACGCTCAACGGCTACGCCCACGACCGCGAGTCCACGCCCGCACTGACGTGGACGGTGAGCTCCGCCTCCGGCACCGACGCGGGCGCCGCCTGCGTGGTGGCGGACCCGCACGCCGCCCGCACCACCGTCACGTGCAACGACGACGGCGAGTTCGTGGCGACGCTGACGGCCGACGACGGCGTCAACGGCCCGGTGGGCGACCGCGCGAACGTGACCGTGCGCAACGTCGCCCCCAGGGTCGCCGGCTCCGGCGGCTCGCTGCGCACCTCGGCAGCCGCCGGCGCCGACCTGGCCGGCTTCGGCCCCGAACCGTGGTCGGTCTACCGCGCCGGGACCGACGTCACCGTCACCGTGCCGGTCAGCGACCCCGGCACGAATGACAGCCACACCTGCGTGGTCGTGTGGGACGACGGCGTCCGCGAGGAGTTCGCCGCCACGGGCAAGAGCTGCGACCGTACACACCGTTACGCCCACCCCGGCATGTACACGATCGCCGTCACCGTCACCGACGACGACCTGGGCAGCAGGAACCGGCAGACCATGGTCGTGGCCTACGACCCCGACGCCGGATTCGCCACCGGCGGCGGGCATCTCGCCTCGCCCGCACCCACTGAAGGCAAGGCGCACTTCCAGTTCAACCCGAAGTACCTGCCCGCCGACGCGGGCCCGGAGCCGGGCAACGGCAAGGTCGCCTTCCGCGTGCAGGGGACGGACTTCGCAGTCGACTCGGACCGCCTCGAGTGGCTGGTGGTGACCCCCGACGACCGGCTCGCCGTGAAGGGCAAGACGGCCGACGGGCGCGGGTTTGTGCTGTACGGCTACGACCCGGGACGGTTGCGGATCGTGGTGTGGGATCTGAAGACCGGTGCGTACCCGGTGCGGGCCAAGCTCTACGACAACCGGCCCTCGCTGGAGTACGACCTGGACCTGGCCGATCCCCAGGGCATCACGGCGGGGGCGGTGCGGGTGCACAACTGACCGCTGGTCCGACGGGAGGGCCCGCCCCGTTCGCCGGTTCAGGCGACCGGGGCGGGCTCTGCGGAGCCGTGAGCGGATCAGCCCTCGCCGGTTGCGATCAAGCCTTGTCGCGCCGGCGCCGGAAGGGGCCCGGCTTCGACGGCACACGCACCAGGCGGGCCTCGTCGTTGTACCGCGAGCAGGTGTCGGGGCTCGGGTCAGTTGCCGCGAGGTGCGTACATGATCACGGCCATGCCGCCGAGGCAGACCAGGGCGCCGATGACGTCCCAGCGGTCGGGGCGGTAGCCGTCGGCGATCATGCCCCAGGCGATGGATCCGGCGACGAAGATCCCGCCGTAGGCGGCGAGGATGCGGCCGAAGTTGTCGTCGTGCTGCCAGGTGGCGACGACTCCGTACAGGCCGAGGGCGATGACGCCGGCGCCGATCCAGATCCAGCCCTTGTGTTCGCGGATGCCCTGCCAGACCAGCCAGGCGCCGCCGATCTCCAACAGCGCGGCGACGACGAACAGGGCAACGGAACGAGCGACAACCATACGGGCGACCCTACCGGGGGCGGCCCCGGTGATCAGGACGGGCAGCGCGCAGCACGCGACGCGACGCCTTGCCGGGGCTCAGGATGGTGCAGATATCGTCCGCGCCGCAGGCTGCGGGGTCGGTGTCGGCCGCGCGGTCGGCGAGTGAGCGCAGTGCCGTGCGGGCGGAGGTCAGCTCGGCGATGCGCCGGTCGATGTCGTCCAGGTGCGCGTGGATCAACGTGCTGACGTGGGTGCAGGGGGCGTGGCCGTCGTCGCGGAGGGCGAGGACCGAGCGGATCTCGGCGAGGGTGAGGCCGGCGCTCTGGGCTTCTCGGACGAACCGGAGCCGAGTGGCCGTGCGGTCGGGGTAGTCGCGGTATCCGCCCGGGGTTCGCGGTGGCGGGGGCAGCAGGCCGCTGTCCTCGTAGAAGCGGATGGTCTTGGTCGTCAGCCCTGTGTGGGCGGCGAGGTCGCCGATGCGCATGCCTTCAGGCTAGTCCTTGACCTTCCACCCGACTGGAAGGTCTAGCGTCGGTGGTGAGGGAGAGGTACGAGGAAGCGGAGGACGAGCGGATGCGGATCACGGTGCTGACAGTGGCGGACTGCCCCCACGCCCAGCCGGCCCTGGAGGGGGTGGTTGCCGCGCTGGACGGCCGGGAGGCGGAGGTGGAGCTGGTCGAGGTCCGCGATGAGGCCGAGGCCGCCCGGCTGGGCATGTACGGGTCGCCGACCATCCTCATCGACGGCACCGATCCGTTCGTGCCGCCGGGGGCGGTGCCGAGCCTGTCGTGCCGCCTGTACCGGGACGCCGACGGCGCCGTGTCCGGGGTGCCGGAACTGGCCGCCCTGCGCCGGGTCCTGGCCGGGGCGGCGGTGCAAGGACAGGGAGCGGGTGAGCCGGACTGCTGCACGCCGCCCCCGGACGCCCTGGATGTCGTCGGCCGGGCGGGCCGTGGGCGCCGCGCGCCCGCCGAGCGGGCCCTGCGGGCGGTGCACCAGCAGGTACTGCGGCACTTCGCGGCCACCGGAACAGCACCCGATGCGGAGGCGCTTCGGGGGGCGGCGGCCGGGGCCGGCCGGAGCGCCGCCGAGGTGCTGGCCGAGCTCGCCGCAGAGGACTTCCTGACCCTGGACGAGACCGGCAGGATCCGCGCCGCCTACCCGTTCTCGGCCACCCCCACCCGCCACCGGGTCCGCCTCGCGGACGGGACGGCGGTGTGGTCGATGTGCGCGATCGACGCCCTCGGCGTCACCGCCATGCTGAACGAGGACGTCCTGATCTCGTCCGCCGACCCGGTGACCGGCGATCCCGTCACCGTCACCTGCGCCGCGGGGGCCATGCGCTGGGAACCGCCGAGTGCGGTGGTGCTGGTCGGACAGCGCCCCGAAGGCGGGCCCGCAGCCACCGCATGCTGCGACGCCGTGAACTTCTTCACCGACGTGCACAACGCCCGCAGCTGGATCCGGCAGCACCCGGACGTACCCAGCCGCGTGCTCGACCAGCCGACCGCCGAGTACGTCGCCGGCCAGACCTTCGGCCCGCTGCTCCTTCCGTGAGCGCCCGGCCGCTCAGCCCGCCTCGGCGCGGGCCTCTACGTCCTCGATCCCGGACGGGCGGCCGGCCCGGACCCAGCGAAGGTAGAAGACTCCGGCAATGAGCAGAGTGGCGGCCAGCGAGAGGATCGGCCAGCCGCGGAGCAGGTTCACCACGAGGGTGAAGGCCACCGCGGTGGCGGCCAGGGCGTTGACCCAGGCGAGGACGGGCTTGGACTCGGCGCGGGCCATCCGGGCCATGGCCAGGAGGCCGACGAGGAAGCTGACGAAGACGGCGACCGCGTAGAAGAGGACGAGTTCCTGCTCCTCGCCTGCCGCGGCCACGATGATCACGGCGGCGGCCGCCAGGTAGACCACCGCGGACCAGTAGGGGGTGTGGTGCCGGTTGACCCGGCCGAGGAACGACGGCAGCACACCTGGCCGGTCCGCCGTCCCGGCCAAGGCCTTCAGCAAGCCGGGCCCGGCCTGGAAGGAGGAGCTCGCGGCGGCCAGGAGCAGCAGGGAGCTGGTGAGCTGGAAGGCCCCGTAGAGCCGGCCGGAGCCCACGGCGGCCTGGGCGATGTCCGCGATCTGCGTGGAGTCCTGGCCGGGAATGCCGATGTGCAGGCGTACGGCGAGCGCGGTCAGGCCCAGTGTCAGGCCGCCGACGATCACCAGCAGCAGGGCGAGCGTGCCGCGGCCGAACCGGCGGCGGTGGGTGACGTCGAGCTGGCCGAGCTGCGCGATCGCGGTGGACGGGGCCTCGATACCGGTGGCCAGGGCCATCGCCACGGGGAAGGCGAGCACCACGGCGATGGCCGCCGACCGGCCCGGGTCAGACGCGGCGGGCGCCGTACCCGCCCCCTGCGGGGCGACGAAGCCGTGGACGAGGACCGCGACGGACACCAGCACGAACAGCACGGTCATCACGGCGAACAGCAGACGCCCGCCGTGGCCGAACCACGTCAGCCCCGCCACCACCAGCAGCAGGAGCAGCGCCAGGGGGATCCGCCAGGCCGCCACAGAGGGGAAGAGGGCGATCAGGGCGCTGGCGGCGGCCGCGATGGAGATCCCGATGGTGAGCACGAAGTCGACGACGAGCGCGCCGATCGGTACGAAGGTCCAGCGCGGCCCGAAGGCCCGTCCGGCGGCGGCTGCCGCGCCCCCGCCCTTGGGGAAGCGGCGTACGAGCTGCCAGTAGTTCGCGGTGACGACCACGACCAGCCCCACCACCAGCGACATGGTCGGCAGCAGCAGGGCGAGGTCCCCGTGCAGGGCCCGCAGGGCCGCCTCGATGGCGTACGCGACGGACGAGACGGGGTCGGCGATCACGGCGAAGGCGAACGCGAAGAACAGCACCGAGCGGCGCGGTCCGCGAGGGGAGGCGGGGCCGGGCAGGGGAGCGGGCGCGGCAGGCTGTTGTTCGGCCGTCACGAGGGTGCCTTTCGGGCGAGAGCCAGGCGCATGGACAGGCCCGTGCGTACCCGACCGCCGACCGGACTTCCCGGCACACCAGGCGTCAAGAATACGTCAGCAGTACGTCAAGGCGTAGCCGAAATGCGGTGCCCGCCAGGCCATTTGCCATGCCTGGCGCAGCTCGGTCGTCCAAGCGCGGGCCGTCGCGCTGGTCAATGCCATCGAAGCGGGTCGGCAGCAACCGCAGCGCAGCACGCGGGCTGAGCCCCGGAGAACCCGGTGAGCGATCAGGGCATGCCAGAGGCGCGGAAGACGGTCCGGGCGGTCTCGGCGTCGATCAGGCGGCAGAGCCGCTGGAGGGGCCGGCTCCCCTCGCGCAGGGTGCCTCGGCTGAGGCTCGTACGGATGTCCTGGTCGAGGAGGTGCCACAGTGGCGGGTTCGCGGCGAGGACGCGCGGGTCGATCTCGGCGTGGTTGCCGTCGAGGTCGCGCAGGATCAGCCGCTGGGCGACGCCGTCGTGCCAGGCGACCGAGGCGAGCCGGTCGGTGTGGACCGTGCGGCGGCGGAACAGGCCGCGGGCGGTGAGCAGGCCGGGAACGGCGGACACCTTGGTGGGCCAGAGGATCACGAAGAGGAGGAAGCCCAGGCCGACCCACAGGGCAGCGCGCCGGCCGCTGAGGGCGCCTGACATGCCGTCGACTCCCAGGAGCAGGACCGGAAAGGTCGCGGCCACCGCCACCGCCGCGCGGGCGTCTTCGGCCCACCGGGTGTCGGCAACCCGAGCCGGCTGCCGGGTCGTCGTCGTCACGACGCGAGCTCGCGGAGGTCCAGCGGGAGCCGCCACAGGTTTCGGCGGTGGACGGAGTCCAGCTCGGCCTGGAGCGGCGAGGGCGGGACGGTCAGTACGGGGCAGGGCGCGTGGGACTGGCAGTAGCGGGCCACGGAAGGGCGCAGCCGCCGTACGAGAGAGCGGGAGCCCGTGCCGACGACGATCAGGTCGTCGGCATCCCGGGCGGCGTCCACGAGTGCGGCACCCGGGGTGCCCCGTACGGTGAGGCCCGCGAGGGTGACTCCCGGCCGCACCGTGCCGAACGCCGTGTCCAGGGCGGCGCGGAGCCGCTCGACCGCTGCCGCCCGGCACGATGCTGTGGGGAAGGCTCCGCCGCCGTGGCGCCCCAGGCGCGTGGCGCCGCCCGGGGCCTGCCAGGCGAGGACGACCCAGAGTTCGGCGTCGCGGAGCCGTGCCTCGGCGGCCGCCCGGTGCAGCGCTGTCAGGCTGCCCGGGCTGCCGCTGACTCCGGTGACCACCCGCTGATGTCGCACAGCCCCCACCACGCCCGCTCTCTCCGCCTCCGTGTCCCTATGAAAGGGGCACGGAGGCGGCTGGAGGCCGTTGTTGACGGCTTTCTGACGCCTGGTCCCACGACCCTTACGGGTCTCTGATGGCGGGGGGCCGCGAACTCACCCGCACCGGCTCGCGGTCACACGTCCCAGGTGACGGGGAGGCTCTTGACCCCGTAGATGTCCGCGGTCTCCGGGCGCACGGCCACGTCCTCGGCCGGTACGGCCAGGCGCAGCGTGGGGAAACGCTGGAGCAGAGCGGTGAACGCGACCCGCATCTCGACACGGGCCAGCTGCGCGCCCAGGCAGAGGTGGATGCCGTGGCCGAAGGCCAGGTGTCCGCCGTCCTGCCGGTTGAGGTTGAGCAGGTGGGGGTCGGCGTAGCGTTCGGGGTCGCGGTTGGCGGTGTTGTACGACAGGACGACGGTCGTGCCGGCCTTGATGGTCTGGCCCCCGACCTCGACGTCCTCCAGCGCCGTCCGCATGAAGGACTTGGCGACGCTCAGGTACCGCAGCAGCTCCTCGACGGCCTGGTCGATGAGCGCGGGATCGGCGCGCAGCGCGGCCAGTTGCTCCGGGTTCTCCAGCAGCGCGAAGGCCCCGAGGGACAGCATGTTCGCGGTGGTGTCGAACCCGGCCGCCAGCAGGATCAGGCTGATCCCCTTCAGCTCCTCATCCGTCAGGTCGCTGTCGGTGAGCTCGCTGAGCACGTCGTCGGTGGGGTTCGCGCGCTTGGCGACCACCAGCTGCGCGAGGTACTCCTGGGTCGCTGTGTAGGCGGCCATCAGCTCCTCGTCGCCGGTCTCCCCGTTCATGAACTTGTCGATCTGCTCCTGGAAGGAGGCCCGGTCCTCGTACGGCACCCCCAGCAGCTCACAGATGATGATGGTGGGTATGGGCTTGGCGAACGCGGTCACCAGGTCGGCCGTCGGCCCGGCCTTCTCCATGGCGTCCAGGCACTCCGTGGTGATCTGCTCGATCCGCTCGGTGAGCAGCCGCATGCGCCGCGCGGTGAACTTGCCCACCAGCGGCTTCCGGTAGCGGCTGTGCTCCGGGTCGTCCATGAGGAGGAACTCTCCGGGCGGCGCCGGAGGGAGCTCGAAGTCGACGACGTTCAGGAGGTCCCTGCGCGAGCTGAACCGCGGGTCGGCCAGGACCGACCTGACCAGGTCGTATCCGGTGATCATCCAGCCGGGCTTCCCGCCGGGGTGGGTGTAGTGGCTGATGGGTCCGTGGCTGCGGGCTTCGGTCAGCTCGGCCGGCGGGTCGAAGGGGCAGCCGGGCTGACGCTCCGTCGGCAGTGTCGTGACGGTGTGGACAGATTCACTCATGGCCGTTCCTCATCTTCCGACGTTACGTGTTCGGTGCCTTTCGAAAGCTACGTTGCGTTCAGGATCACGTCAATGATCATTAGGCATAACTCCAGGTGGGCCAAGGTGAATTGATGCAATGGGCTGGGATTGAATGCAATGTCTCGTTGCAATGAATGGCGACGAAGGCAATGGTGGCGAAGGTCGGGGGGATCGCCGGCGCATCGCGGCCGAACTCGCGCAACGGACCTCTGTGTTGGTCGGGCGGTGTGGCTCAGAATGCGGGCATGGACAGCCAGGGTGGGGACTCGGTTTCGGTGTGGCGGGTGGGTGGGGCGGCTCGCGCGGCGGGCTGTGTGATTCCGGCTGTCGTGGGGGTGAAGGCGCTCATCGGTTGGGCCGTGTGGATTTCGTCTCCGGGAGCGGACGCGGCACGGTTGGCTGGGCTGTGGTCAGGGCTGACCGCCGGTGTTGCATTGTTCTTTTGGTGGGCGGTTCTCCGGGTCCGGCTCGAGGTCGGCCCTGACGGGATCGTGGCGGTCAACCCGTGGGGGACCCACCGCCTGGGGCTGGACGAGGTGGCTTCGGTGAAGCTTGGTTCCTGGGGTGCGGAGTTCCATCACGGAGACGGCTTCAAGACCACGGCATATGCGTTGAGCGAGCTGGCTGCGGGAACCTCGCAGGACCGGCGCTTCGCGGAGCTGTTGGCTGTTCTGGAGGCAGGCCCCACTTCCTTGCCGCGGTGACGCATCACGGAGACGGCCCTCAGGGACTGACCGGGCGTGGTGCGTGGGAGGTTCCGCCGCGGAGTGAATCGCACGGGCGGGCGCGCGCCGATCGTCCCGGTGGCCCGTTGAGACGCCCCCCTTATGAAGCCCATGGTGCTAGTCTCATTAGCACCATGCTGTTGAGACTGAACATCGCAGACAACCGCCCTCTGCACGAGCAGGTGGCGGGCGCGATCAGGCGTGCCATTGCCGAGGGCGAGTGCGGTCCGGGTGACCGGCTGCCCTCCGCGCGCGATCTCTCCCAGGCGTTGGGGGTGAACGTCAACACGGTTCTGCGCGGTCTTCGTGGACTGCGCGACGAGGGACTGCTGGAGTTCCGGCGCGGTCGCGGTGTGACCGTGGCCGAGGGGGCGGGGCAGCGGTCGACGATGCTCGATCGCGTGCGCGAACTGGTCGGCGATGCGGCGCATCTGGGCTACAGCAAGGCCGATCTCATAGAAATGATCAGGGAGTTGGCATGAGCGAGGGGACGGAGCGGAAGCTCGGAGTGCGGTGGGGTGTCGCGGCCTGGGCCGTGGCGGTCCTGGCCGCGCTCGTCGTGCTTCCCTGGACCGCGAGTGACCGGCTGCCGGATCGGCTGGCGACCCACTGGGGTGCCGGCTCCGGCGGACCGGACGGCTCGATGCCCCTGTGGGCGGCCGCGCTGTTCCCAGCGGCGCTCTGGCTGGTCCTCGTACTGCTGGTCGTCG
The DNA here is from genome assembly GCF_040684275.1 of Streptomyces sp. NPDC091371. Lineage (NCBI taxonomy): Bacteria > Bacillati > Actinomycetota > Actinomycetes > Kitasatosporales > Streptomycetaceae > Streptomyces > Streptomyces sp. NPDC091371. Next base: position 6,813 of record NZ_JBFBFP010000004.1, on the reverse strand, counting down.
TGCTTGCGCGGCGGAGTGGCGGGGCGGGGCCGGCAGCCGTTCTCCTGCCGGGCGGTGTCCTCCTCGCCGGTGCGCAGGCAGCCATCGTCCGGGCGAACCTGGATCACGCGGACTGGCAGCAGGCCGATTCCGTGACTCCATGGGCCGTGGCGACGCTCGGCGCGGCGGCCTCGGCGGGGCTGCTCGGCTGGGCGGTGACCCGTCGAGGTCCGGCTGCCGCATCTCCCGTGCCTGCGAGCGGTCCGAGCATGGAGATTCCGGCGGGCGAGAAGTTCGTGTGGCTCTCCCGTACGACGAACCCGTGGCTTGCCTGGACCGGGGCCCTGGCCGGGCTGGCCGCGCTCGCTGCGGCACTCGTCGCGGTGAGCGGACTGGTCGAGGTCCCGTGGGCGGCCGTCGCACCGTTCGCCGCGGTCTCCGTCCTGGTCTTCGCTTGCGCCTCCGTGCAGGCGCGCGTCACCGAGAGTGGGCTGGACGTCGCCTTCGGCCCGCTCGGCTGGCCGGTACGGCGCTGGCCCGCGCAGGACATCGAATCGGCGCGCACCGAAAGCCGTACTCCCGCTCAGGTGGGGGGCTGGGGGTACCGGCTGAGCGGCCTCGGGACGACGGTGATGCTCCGCGGCGGCGAATGCCTGGTCATCCGTCCCCGCGGGGGCGGCGAATTCGCGGTGAGCGTCGACGACGCCGAGCGCGGCGCCGCCCTGCTGAACGCCCTGGGTACGCGGCGCACACGCTGAGCCGTCAGCCACGGCCCGCGGCAGATGCAGCGCGGGCGCCGGCCTCCGTACGGTGCGCGGGTCCTTCTCCGGCCGCGCCCTCGCGACGACCGGGGGTCAGGGGCCGGTGTGCAGGTACGGGGCCCACAGAGCGGGCGAGTCCGGTCGGGAGCGGCGCAGGTTCCGGATCGCGGTGTGCAGAGCGGCCGCGGCGGGGAGGAGGCCGTCGGGGTCCTGCGGGCTGTCGGCGAGGGTTTCGTAGAACGCGCGAGCGACCTGAGGGGCGCGCAGGTCGCTGATCGACCACTGGGTCGCGATCACGTGGCGGTATCCCGCGAGGTGGAGGCCTCCCGCCAGGTGCGCGAACTCATCGGCCAGGGAGGCGACCCCGCCCGCCGTCTCGCAGGCGGAGAGGAATGCCAGCTCCGCCGCCTCCAGTTGCAGTGCCGTCACCTCGCGCAGAGTGATCACGTGGTCCGTGCAGTGCAGCGCGCCACCGGCGAGGGAGTACGAGGAGCCGTGGCCCGCGAAATGCAGCCAGGTGTGGGACGGAAGGCACGCGAGGACCGTGTCGCGGGTCGCCTGGGGGCCGATCACGGCCGTCATGCCGGTGAACCGCTCGCGCAGGGCGCCGATTTCCGGGACCGCGTGACGCAGTTCCGTCATGCCGTCCGCGTTCGGCACGGCCACGCCCAGCATCTGCGGCGGGGTGCCGGCCGGGCGTCGGCCCGCCTCCAGGAGGGAGCGCAGGGTCGGGGCGTACGAGCAGACGGCGCGGTCGAGGAGGTTCGTCCGGGCCGGGGGAGAGCCGTCGCCGCCGGGTGCAGGGCAGAGGCCCGCGGCGTGCAGCGGGAGCATGGTCAGTGAGCCGGTGGGACACCACCACAGCCGGGGCGGCACGTCGTCCTTCGGGTGGGCGGGCCAGGCGAGTGCGACCAGGACGGGTTCGGCGATGTCGTTCCACAGGGCGGCGAGCAGGGACCGCAGGGCGTCGTTCCGCTGATGCGGAGTGGTTTCCTCCGGGCCGCGGAACGTGGTGATGAGGTCGCGGGTCCAGCTGTTGACGACGGGGCGGGAGATCCGTTCGAGGCGGACGAGCAGGGGCGCGTCGGCCTCGGCCGTCACCACCAGGGCATCGCTGCGGTGACGGCCGATGTTGACGATGACGACCGGGCCGCCCCGCGCGGCCCCGCGCAGCCCGGCGTAGGGGCGGGGACGCAGAAAGTCCGGGACCAGGAGCCGCGCCCGTTCCAGCAGGCGGTCCCATGTGGCTGCCGCGTCCCGTCGGCGCTGGGCCTCGACCGCCACCTGGTGGGCCGAGAGGTTCCGTGCCATCCCGTCGGCGCCCTCCGTGACCGCGTTGTCGAGCCTGCGCCGGACGTCGTCGAGGTCCCGGGCCAGTTCCGGGGCCAGATCGCGGAGCTGGTCCAGGCCGGTACGGGCGTCCAGGGCCTGGGCGAGGAGGACGCCGCGCCCCTGTTCGAGGAGCTCCACCGCGTGCGCGAGGCGGCCCGTCTCGATGGCGACGGCCGCGGCGTCCGAGGCGAGGCCGTTCGTGATGGACAGGAAGTGCTCGCGGTCCGTGCGCTCCAGGCCGTGCCAGGCGGCCTGGGGCAGCAGTTCGACGGCGTACGCGTAGCCGGCCAGTGCCTCCTCCCACTGTTTCTGCGCTGCGGCCACCGCCCCCCAGCTCTTCGCCGCGACGAGCCGGAGACGGACGATGCCGGTGGCCCGCGTGGCAGCCTCCCGGAAGATCTCGATCGCCTCGTCTGCCCGGCCCGCTCGTTGGAGGGCGTCCCCGAAGTGCAGCAGGCAGCCGTCGCGGCTCGTGCTGTCGGGAGGGCACAGGTCGACGGAGCGGCGGCCGACGTCGACGGCCTCGTCGAGGTCCTCCTGCCGGCCGAGCAGCACGTACCTGTCCGTCAGCATCTGGCACAGGTTGGACAGGAACTTCACCTGGTCGGAGTGGCCCGCTGATGTCGTGGCGATGGCCCGTCGGACGGAGCTGACCGCGGTTTCGAGGTCGTCCGGATTCCGGGAGCCGGTGAAGCGCTGATGGATGACGATGGCGAGGTTGGACAGGTTCATCGGCAGCCGGAGCGACTCTGGCGGGGTGGCTGCGACCGCGGCGCGGGCGTACCGAACGGCCTGCTCCAAGTCGTCCGGGCGACGGTGACGGCTGTGGGAGGTCTGCAGGGCGAGGCTGAGGTTCGCGAGGAGGCGGTCCTGGTACGGGTGGTCCGGCTGGAGCAGCTCCATGCCCTCGGCGCAGGCGGCGACCGAAGCCGTGAGGTCCGCGACGTCCCCGGAGTCGTGAAAGCGGGTCAGCAGGGAGGAGCCGAGACCGCTGAGGTACATCGCGCGGTGTGCTGTCGAGAGCAGGTCCGACTGCGAGGCCTCACGTTTGGCGTCGATGGCGCCGTTGAGGTCTTCGAGTCGGCCGCCGTGCTCGTAGCGCGAGTGGAGAGCGTTCCCCAGCCCGGTCACCATGGCTGCTTTCGTGCTGGGAGACGTCCCGCGGGCCCGCACGGCCTCCCGGGCGAGGGCGACCGCCGTGTCGAAATCGGAGCCGGTGCCGGTGTGCTGTCCGCGGGCCTGCAACACGGCCACGGCAATATGCGCGGCCAGAGTGCGGGGCAGCGTGTCGGGGGTTGCTTCCCGTACCGCCCGCAGGGACAGGGCAGCGGCTTCCTCGAGGTCGGTGCCGTTCCCACGGTCCTCGAAGCGGTGCAGCAGGGCCTCGCTCAATACGGTCCGCAGCAGGGCGGCCTCGTCGCTCCCGTTGGTGCTGAGGGAAAGGGCCCTTGTCAGCAGATCGACCGCCTCGTCCAGGGTCGCCGGGTCCGCCGTGTGCTCTTCGTACAGCGTCAAGAAGGCGGTTCCGCGCATGAACAGGGCTGCGGGGAGACCGGGGTCGTGGTCCTGGACAGTCCCGGCGGAGGCTTCCAGGTGCCGCAGGACGGAGTCGATGTCGCGGGGATCGGGGGCCCGTTGGTGGCGCTGCATCAGGCTGAGCAGGAGCAGATCGCGGATCTGGGCCTCCGCAGCGTCCTCCGTACCGTGGTGACCGGAGCGCAGGAGCTGCTCGCAGAGGGCGATCGCCTCGTCGAGGTCCGCCAGGTCGCCCGTCTCCTGACTGCGCAGGCGCAGAGCCGAGGCGAGGCACAGGACTTCGAGCACGGCCAGGGGGGCGTCCGGCCCGCCGTGCGCGACCGCCGTGCGGGCGGCTGCGACCACCTCGTCGAGGTCGGTGCCCACGGGGGTGCCGTTCGCCCGCGCCGCCTCGATCCGCAGCAGCAGTCCCTGGGCGAGCGATCCCCACGCCTGGGCGTGCACCGGCTGGCCCGAACGGGACAGCCGCAGGGCCGCGCGGGCCGACTCGATCGCCTCGTCGAGGCGGGCCGGGACCTGAGTCCACTCAAAGGTGCCCCGCAGCAGCTCGGCGAGATTGACGTGGGTGACGGCGGTCAGAGGGTGTCCCGGCGGCAGCGCGGCGAGGGCCTCGTGGGTGGCTCCGAGAGCTGCTTCACAGTCCTCGTAGGCCTGCATCCGCACCGCCTTGGCCGTGAGCATCTGGCTGAGGTTGGCCCGGCGGCCCGGCAGTCGCTCGTGGTCCGGCCGGGTCGCGGCGATGCTGCGGCGGGCCGCTGCGACGGCGGCCTCGATGTCGGCGATTCGGTGGCCGGTCTGGTAGCGCTGGGAGTAGGCGAGTGCGAGGTTGGACAGCTGCTCGTCGAGGAACGCATGACCGAGGGCCTCGCCCTCCGCCACCGCGGCGGCGCTCACCGCGACCGCCCGGTCGAGTGCGGAGGCGTCACCGGTCAGATCGAACCAGCCACGCAGTGACCGGCCCAGCTCGGTGAGGCAGACCGGCCTCTCGCCCGAGCCGGCCGGCAGGCTTTCGAGTGCGCGGGACCACTGGAGCAGGGAGGTCCGCAGTGCCTCGGGGTCGTGCAGACTCTGCCACCGCTCGAAGGCCGCCAGAGCGGCCTGGGCCGCCGCGCGCGCCTGCCGCAGGCGGCCCGGAGCATCAACCATGGACAACTCCCCGTTGTCGATGCGGCAGGTGTGTGATCCGTCTCAACTCTCCTATGATGGCACGCTGTTCGTGCTGCTGGACGTTGAAGGGGGAGCCCGTGAGCGACTGGTCGGACGCACGGGAGGACGCACGTTTCGTCCTCGCCGCCCTATCGCGCGGTTCCGTGGCCGAAGCCGGGGCATGGGCCGAGGCGCAGACCGTGCTGGTGGAGCTGGAGCAGGCGCTGGACGCCGAGGATCCGGACGGTCTGCGGCGTGCGGCGTCCAGGCTCGAAGACTGCGTCGCGGGCGAACGGATGCGGATGGTCGACGGGCAGGATCCGCGGACGCCTCCCCCGCCCGCGCTGGCGGAGCGCCTCGACCGGCTCGTCGACCGGATCCGGACCGCGGGCGAGCAGGACACCGCCGGGCCCGCCGGCCCCGGCCGGTCGACGGATGACGATGCCGCCTAACCGCTCCGAGGGCCGTGCCCTGATCGTCCATGCCTTCGCACACCTGAAGGGGGCCGCCACGGACGAGGGGAGTGGTGCCGCGTCCCTGAGACGGATGTGGTCCCAGCTGCACGACCGGCTCGGCCTGACGGACCCCGTCCCCGGTTACGGTTCCGCCGAACTCCCGGCCCTGGCGCCCCTCCTGCGATCCGGCCCGGCCTCCGGGGCCCGGCTGCTCGCGGCTCGTCAGTGCACGGGGCCGCACGCCGCGCAGGGCTTCGTCTCCGTGCGCCACGATGTCATCGGCGTCACCGTGGCGTTGTTCCCGTCCCAGGGCATGTCCTGGAACGCTCTGCGCACACGGTGGGACGCGGCCGTGACACCGCTGCCCGAGGAGATCGCACTCGGGCTGACCTTCGTCTACCGCGCCCTCGACAGCGGAAGTGCCGCGCGCAGGCCCGAGCGGCTGGCGGGACTGCTTGCGGACGCTCCCGTACCGGGACGCTTCGGCGGAGCCTGGCGGCGGGCCGCCGACGGGCACCTGGTGCTGTTGTCGCATGCCTCGGTTCCCGGGCCGCGCGAGGCCGTCGTGGTCGGGGAGGCGGCGGATGAGGACGCCTACGACTCGTGGCTCTGGCACGTCGCCACCAACGGGGCGGCGGCTCCGTTCGCCCGCTACCTGGAGGGCGCCGCCCGGATGCATCACCACACGGCGGTTCACCGGGACCGGCAGCACGATGTCCGGGAGCTGTGCCTACGCCTGTCGGGCGCCTCGGAACGGTTGGCCGGGATGTGCCGTGAGGTCCTCGCGGGCGGCTCGGGACCCGGCGAGCTGCTGACGGCCGAAGCCGAGCTCGCCTCCCTGTACGTCGGCGACCAGGGGCTCAGCCAGGCCCTGCGGGACCTCCGCGAGATGCGGAGCTCCGTGCGGATCACCCTCGACACGATGGCCGGTGTGCTGCCGCCGGATTCCGGCGGCGGATCCGGCGCCGATCACGAACTGGGGCGCGGTCTCGTCACGCTCCTGGACGACGACATCGCCCACGCGGAATCGGTCAAGCAGGAGGCGGACGAGATCTCCCGGACCACGGCCATGGTCGTCCAGCAGCGCCTGCACCTGCACCAGCAGCGGACGACCGTGGTCCAAGGGGCGGTGGTCGGATCCCTGCTCATGGCCCTGGCCGCCATCCAGGCGTTCGGCTACCGTCCGCCGCTGCCGGGCAGGCTCCACGCACCGCTGATCACCTGGTTGTCCGTGCTGGCCCTGCTGCTGCCGGTTCAGCTGCTGCGCTGGCGGCGTGCGGACGGCGGTCGTCGCCGGGTGAGCTGGTTCGACCGGGTGTCAGTGATCTCGCTGGGAGCCGCGAGCGGCTGGCTGGGCGCCTCCGTCGCGGCCTCCCTCCTGACGGGCGCCGCCGCACCGGCCCTGTTGAGCGGCGGATGCGCCCTACTGCTCGCACTGGCCGCGCTGCTCGCGGACCGGGCCTACGCCGCGCACTCCGTCTGAGAACGCCCGACCTGGGCCAGGGCGGTGCCTAGTGCTGTGGCCGGAAAGGTTTGCCGGGTCGCGGTGTCCGGTGCGGTGCATCGCAAGGCGGAGGGCCGCGGCTCGTACTGGACGTACTTGC